>DASXSX010000053.1:0-7127 GCA_036505815.1 Thermoanaerobaculia bacterium | reverse complement strand
AAGGATCGATTCGGCGGCCGGACGGGTAAAGCTTTTCCTGCCCGAGGGCTGGTCGGCGCAGGTTTCGCACGCGTTTCTTCACGAGCCGGAAGCCGCCGAGCCGGGAGACCTGCATCGCACGACCGCTTCGCTTCACTATGGGGCGGAGGGAGACCGGCCCTTCGCCGCGACGTTCCTATGGGGGCACAACGACGAGAGGCATGGGGCCTCGGACGCGCTTCTCCTCGAGGCGGCGTATCAGCTCACCCGCTCGGATCAGATCTACGGGCGCGCGGAGTGGGTCGAGAAGGACCAAAGGCTTCTGGAGTTCAAGGGCGCCGAAGTGGCGCCGGCCATCGACGTGCCGGACATCGCGCGGATCGGAGCTCTGACGGTCGGCTACCTCCGTGACTTCCTGCTCGCGCGCGCTCTGCGCGTGGGCGCCGGGGCCGACCTGACCGCCTATAGTTTCCCTTCGGGTCTCGAGCGTATTTATGGCGGCTCGCCCATTTCGTACCACGTATTCCTTCGGGTTCGGTGGGGCCAGCCCCACGGAGGGACCGGGCACTCGGGAATGACGATGGGACACTCGGGGAGCCGGTGATGAGTCGCAGCACCGTCGAGTGATCACTCTGAAAGAGCAATATCGCCTTTCGGATTCGACTTGGGAGGACGTATGAGCGCTGAGAAGTGCAAACACGGGCCGTGTCAATGCGTCGGCGACGAGGTCCAGAAAGACGGCTACTGCTCAGACTCATGCCGGCAGGGCCGGCATAAGAACGGCCGGTGTGCTTGCGGACACCCGGCCTGCCAGTAACGCACGCGAAACAGTGACCGGCCTTCGCACATGCGGCAGTCGGGCCTCGTTCGGGGCGCTGGTAGCGATCCTCGGATTTATCTTCTCCGCGCCGCTCCATGCTCATGACACCTGGATCCTTCCCGGCCGTTCCCGCGTGAGCCCGGGACGAGATGTCACGTTCGATCTGACGAGCGGGATGGCGTTCCCGGAGAACGAGGTCCCGGTGAAACCCGACCGCCTGGCGCGTGCCTCCGCGCGCCTGGGGACAAGGGTCTCCGAGCTCGCCCGAGACCCCGGCGGAAGAAGGGCTCTGCATCTCAAGGCGCGGTTCTCCAGACCGGGCATCGCGGCTGTCTGGATCGAATCGAAACCGCGCGCGATCGAGCTCAAACCGAACGAGGTCCGCGAATACCTGGACGAGATCGGCGCCTGGGAAGCGATGGGCAGGAAGTGGGAAACAGAGGGAACCGGCAAGTGGCGCGAGTCCTACACCAAACATGCCAAGACCTACGTGCGGGTGGGAAGTCCGGAAAGTCACGACCAGACGTGGTCGACGCCGGTCGGAATGGAGCTCGAGCTCGTGCCCGAAAGAGACCCCACGCAGCTGGCTGCCGGGGAAGAGCTCGCCGTGCGTCTTCTCAAAGCGGGGCAACCTGTCCCGGACGCCGCTGTCGGGCTCGTCGCCGCCAATGCGAAACCGGGAGCGCTTTCGAAGACGGACTCGGGGGGACGCGTCCGGCTCCGGTTCGATCACGGCGGCTGGTGGCTGATCCGGGCGACGCTCCTCGAACGGTCGACGAAACCGGATCTGGACTGGGACTCCCGCTTCACGACCCTGACGGTTTTCGTGGGTACGAAGTGAGGACGACTATTTGAGAGCCGAAGAGAAAACTGCTTCCGCAGTTCCCGTCGCGACCAGTGCGGAATACACCTGCCCGATGCATCCGGAGGTGCGCCAGCCAAATCCGGGGAACTGTCCGAAATGCGGAATGGCTCTGGAGCCCGCCGGAATCCCGAATCCGGCGACGAAGACCGAGTGGACCTGTCCCATGCACCCGCAGATCGTTCGGGACGCGCCGGGAAATTGCCCGATCTGCGGGATGGCGCTCGAGCCTCGGACGGTGAGCCTCGAGGAGGAAGAGAACCCCGAGCTCACGGACATGGCCCGGCGTTTCTGGGTCAGCGCACTCTTGAGCCTCCCTCTGGTCGTCATCGGGATGGGCCATTTGATCCCGGGCGATCCGATCGGCCGCCTGCTCCCGCACGGTGCCCGGAACTTCGTCGAGCTCGCTCTCGCCTCGCCCGTGGTCCTCTGGGGAGGTCTGCCGTTCTTCGTTCGCGCCTGGCAGTCGCTCGTCAATCGGTCGCCCAACATGTTCACCCTGATCGGACTGGGCGTCGGCGTGGCGTACGTCTACAGCGTCGTGGCGACGATCGCTCCCGCTCTCTTTCCCCCTTCCTTCCGCAATGACATGGGACAGGTCGGCGTTTACTACGAGGCCGCCGCCGTCATCGTGACGCTCGTGCTCCTCGGGCAGGTGCTGGAGCTCCGCGCGAGGAGCCGTACCGGAGCGGCGATTCGAGCTCTGCTCGGTCTGGCACCGAAGACTGCTCGCCGGATTCGCCCGGACGGGAGTGAAGAGGACGTGCCGCTCGCGGAGGTCCGCGCCGGCGACACTCTTCGGGTCCGGCCGGGCGAAAAGGTGCCTGTCGACGGGGTCGTTGTGGAGGGCCGAAGCGCCGTCGACGAGTCCATGGTCACGGGAGAGCCCATCCCCGTCGAGAAGCGTCCGGGAGACCGGGTGATCGGTGCAACGGTCAACGGTACGGGGGCTCTGGTGATGCGCGCCGAGCGGGTCGGCGCGGAAACGCTTCTCTCTCAGATCGTGCGGCTCGTCGCCGACGCGCAGCGCAGCCGTGCGCCCATCCAGAAGCTCGCGGACAAGGTGGCGGCGATCTTCGTACCTGCAGTCGTGCTGATCGCCGTTCTGACGTTTGTGATCTGGGCGATCTGGGGCCCGGAGCCGCGCATGGCATACGCAATCGTCAACGCGGTAGCGGTGCTCATCATCGCCTGCCCGTGCGCCCTCGGGCTGGCCACTCCGATGTCCATCATGGTCGCCGCGGGCAGAGGTGCGACCGCCGGCGTTCTCTTCAAGAACGCGGAGGCGATCGAGATCCTGCGCGAGGTGAACACGCTCGCTTTCGACAAGACCGGCACGCTGACCGAGGGTCGGCCGGCGCTCCAGGCCGTGAAAGTTGCATCTCTTTTCGCCGAGGCCGAGCTCCTCCGGTTGGCTTCCGGCCTCGAGCAGGCGAGCGAGCATCCGCTCGCGGCGGCGGTCGTGCGGGGAGCCCAGGAACGGAAGATTCAGCCCGCGCGGGCCGAGTCCTTCGAGTCGCGCACGGGCCTGGGCGTGGTCGGATCGGTCGAAGGGCACGCGGTGGCGCTCGGCAATGCTGCACTGCTCGAGGAGCTGGGCGTGAAGACGGACGAATTGAAGGATACGGCCGAGGCTTTACGAGTCGATGGCGCGACCGTTCTTCTGGCTGCTGTCGACGGAAAGCCCGCAGGACTTCTCGCGATCGCGGATCCAATCAAGCCGGCGACACCCGAGGCATTGCGGGAACTTCGCGAGGAAGGGCTCCGCCTGGTCATGGTCACCGGTGACAGCCGGACGACGGCTCAGGCAGTCGCGCGCACGCTCGGGCTCGACGAAGTGATCGCGGAGGTCCGGCCCGAGGAGAAAGTCGAGGTGGTGAGGCGGCTCCAGCGTGAAGGCCGGATCGTCGCGATGGCGGGAGATGGGATCAACGACGCCCCGGCGCTCGCCCAGGCGAATGTCGGGATCGCGATGGGTACCGGCACCGACGTCGCGATGGAGAGCGCCGACGTCACGCTGGTCAAGGGGGACTTGACGGGCATCGTGAGAGCCCGGCGACTCTCGGAGTCCACCATGCGGAACATCCGACAGAATCTGTTCTTCGCCTTCGTGTACAACGCGCTGGGGGTTCCAATCGCCGCCGGCGTGCTCTACCCGTTTTTCGGAATTCTGCTGTCTCCGATCATCGCGGCGGCCGCGATGAGCTTCAGCTCGGTCTCCGTCGTGGGGAACGCCCTGCGCCTCAAACGCGCGCGGTTGTAAGCGCTCTGGATCCTCGATCAAATAGTGAAAATGACCAAGGAAGAAAAGGAGAAGCCATGAGGAAGAAAGCCCTGTTCGCGGTCCCCGTCTTGGCGATCGTCGCGACGATCGGTGGCCTCGTTTCGGGACATGCGGCCGCCGCCGATCAGAAGCCTCCGCGCTGGTTGTGCACGCTCACCGGCAAGACGGTCGATTCATGTTGCTGCGTGACGCAAAAGGACGGCAAGCTCTACTGCACGCTCGCGAAGAAAACCGTCGACAAGTGCTGCTGCAAAGCGGCGGAACAGAAATGAGGCACCCGGACCCTGCGGTTGTCGCGACGTGAACGGAATGTGAACGAAAGCGACGCGGCCGTGGCAGAGATCGTGCTTGTTCCTTCTTCGAAAGGAGATCCGTCGATGCGAAAGATTGCGGCGCTCTCGGTGATTCTCGTTCTGGTTCTTTCGGCTTCGGCGCTGGCGATGGGCAAGACCCACGAGGCGACGATCACGATGGTCCACAACGACCAGAACATGATGATGGTGAAGGACAAGTCGGGCAAGGAGACGGAGGTCTACTGGACGGCCGACACCAAGCTCCTCGGCAAGCCGATGGCGGAAGGGGAGACCGTGCACTACAAGGCGAAGATGAAGAACGGCAAGCTCACCGCCTACTGGGTGCACGTGGGCGAGATGACCAAGGAGAAGGCGACCACGAAGAAAACCGGGTACTGAGGTCTCGGGGCGCGCTATCCGACCGCCTTGCGGCGGAACTGCCTCATCCCGAACGAGACGAACAGCAGGTCGAAGAGGACGAGCGCCCCATAGATCGCCGGCTTCGGAAGGTGCGGAAAGCGCGGCACGAGCGCGGACCGAAAGCCCTCGCTGGCATACACGATCGGGTTGATCAAGACCGCTTTCTGGAGCACCGGGAAGACCCCAAGCGCGCTCCACGGGTAGTACGCGCAGCCGAAAAAGATCATCGGCGCGATCACGAGAGAGAACATCAACCCGATCTGCGTCTGTCCCACGCTCGTGCCGAGCGCGAGACCCACTGCGGCCGCGAGACACGAGACGAGCAGCGCGAGCGCGAGGAACTCGAGCGGCCGGGAGAACGAGAGGCCCACCCCCGATCCCATCACGAGCCAGGCGGTGGGGATGACGATGAGACCCGCGGCGATCGCCTGGAGCATCCCGGCCACGACCTTCTCGACGGCGACCCACTCGATTTCGATGGGTGCCAGCAACCGGTCCTCGATCTCTTTCGTGAACTGAAACTCGGAAACGAGCGGCATCGCGACGGACCAGACCCCCGACAGCAGCATGGCGAGCGCGATGATGCCGGGAAGCAACATGCCTTTGTATTCGGGCCGGATCAGGCCGCTCGACGTCATGATCTTCCCGAAGACGAAAACCAGCAGCATCGGCTGGAACAACGTCTGGAGCAGGAGCGTCACGAAGTTGCGCCGTGCAACGTGCGCGTCCCGCCGGAGCATCGCGAGAAACGTCTTCGCGTTCAATCCCGCAGGCTCCGGCCGGTGTGGTGAAGGAAGAGGTTCTCGAGCGAGGGCTCGGAGATCTTGACGTCGCGGATTTCGACAGCCGCCTCGGTCGAGAGCCGCGCGATTTCGGGAAGGAGTGCGCCTCCCCGGTCGGCGTAGAGATCGACGGCGCCGTCGCCGGAGGTCCTCACGCCGGTGACGCCCGGCAGCCGCTCGAACCTCGCCAGCAACGGAGACGGTGCCGCCGCAAGGTGAAGACGGACCACGTAGCCGCCCGGGATGGAACGCTTGAGCTCCGCCGGAGTTCCCAGGGCGATGATCCGGCCGTGATCCACGATCGAGACGCGCGAACAGAGCGCGTCGGCCTCCTCCATGTTGTGGGTGGTCAGGAGGATCGTGGTCCCGCGCTGGTTATCGTTCCGGATGAGATCCCAGAGAAGGAGCCGGGTCTGCGGGTCGAGGCCCGCGCTCGGCTCGTCCAGAAAGAGCACCTTGGGATCGTGCATGAGGGCGCGCGCGATCGAGAGCCTCTGGAGCATTCCTCCGGAGAAGCCGAGAACGAGCTGGTCTGCCCGGTCGGTGAGCTGGAAGCGTTCGAGGAGCTCTTGCGCGCGGCGCTCCCTCTCCGCGGCGGGAACGCCGAAGTAGGCCCCGTGGAACGTCAGGATCTCCCGCGCGGTCAGTGCCAGGTCGAGGTTCTGCCGCTGGGGCACGACGCCGATCAGCCGCTTGACGGGAACCCGCTCCTGCCAGACGTCGTGCTCTCCGATCCACGCCTTTCCGGCGGTCGGACGGATCCGCGTGGTCAGCACTCCGACGGTAGTCGATTTGCCGGCGCCGTTGGGGCCCAGCAGACCGAAGATCTCGCCGGGCGCGACCTCGAGGGACAATCCGTCGAGAGCGGTGACCTCGTAGCGCTGCTTCTGCGCGCGGCGCCCGAATCCCACACCGAACGGACGGCCCACGGTCGCCGCGGGAGGAGGCGACGTGTAGATCTTGGTCAGACCCTCTGCCCGGATGCCGATCGCCATCTGTGCGGTTCGTTCGCTGGCGGCGGATTCTAGCGTCAAAAAAAAGCGGGGGCCGAAGCCCCCGCGTCGAATTACTTCCGAATCGAGGTCAGACGGAGTCGCGCATCCGCGTCAGGATCTGAACGATCGCGTCCCACTCGTCCGCCACCTCGCGCGAGACACTCCGGCGGGAGAGTTCCTGCTGCGCGCTCTGCGCATCTTCGAGCAGGTGGTTGACCTGCGACCGAAGCTCCGAGCCGCTGATCCGGTTCTGCTCGACGAGGTTCCGGAAGCTTCGGGCCTGTTCGCTAAAGTGGCCGATGTTCGGAGAGTATCCGGAGTATCCGCCGGCGAGCTGGCTCGCCCGGGCCGCCCGGGCATCGAGCTCGGCCGCGAGCTGGCGAAGATCGCCCTGGCCCTGTCGATAATCCCCGGGAGGCCTGTTTCCATACGGTTCCTGGTAACTTCCCGGAGGAGGCGCGGACCCCGGATATTGATCTCTGCGGTCGCCATACCGCCCGCGCCAGCGCCCGCCGGATCCGATGCCCGTCCGGTACTCGCCGGCCATTCTGTTCAGGACACTGATGACGTTGTTCCAGTCCTCGACGGTGTGCTCGTCCACGAAGCGAGCCCGCCGGAGTCGGTACTGTACGTTTCGAGCGTCGCTCAGGAGATGGTCGATCTCGTCGTCCACGGCCCAGGGCTGCTCGCGG
>DASXSX010000052.1:0-4678 GCA_036505815.1 Thermoanaerobaculia bacterium | reverse complement strand
CAGGAGAAGCTGCGCCGCGAGCAGGAGGCCGAGCAGATGAAGTTCGTGCTCCAGATGGAGCAGCAGGAGGCGGAGCGCAAGCGGATCGAGGCGCAGGGCATCGCCGACTTCCAGCGGATCGTCGCAGCGGGAATCAGTCCGGCGCTGCTCGAGTGGAAGGGAATCGAGGCAACCGAGAAGCTCGCGATGAGCCAGAACTCGAAAGTCGTCGTGATCGGCAGCGGCAAGAACGGCCTGCCCCTCATACTGGGCGGCGAGGGGAAGTGACAGCGGGCGCTGTCATCCCGAGCGAAGCGAGGGATCCCTCGAACCTACGGTTCTCGGGATGACAGGCGAAATTCACCTCGAACCCGTAGTCCTCGAAGGCCACCATGTCCGGCTCGAGCCGCTGACCCTCGACCACGTCGACGCTCTCTTGGAGGTCGCGCTCGATCCCGAGCTGTGGCGCTGGACGAGCGAGCGCGCCGGCTCGGCGGAAGAGCTGCGGGCCTACGTCGAGAGGGCGCTCGCGGCGCAACGGTCGGGCTCGGCGCTGCCCTTCGCGACGATCGCGCTTTCGATTGGAAAGCCGGTCGGAAGCACGCGCTTCGCCAACGTCGATCTGTCGAACGGCCGTCTCGAAATCGGGTGGACGTGGCTCGGGCGCGACTGGCAGCGCACCGCGGCGAACACCGAGGCGAAGTACCTCATGATGAAGCACGCCTTCGAGACGCTCGGCGTCCGGCGCGTGGAGTTCAAGACCGACGCACTCAATGAGCGCTCCCGTGCGGCCATCCAGCGGATCGGCGCGAGGGAGGAAGGAATTCTGCGCAAGCACCTCGTGACCGCAAGCGGCCGCGTGCGCGACACGGTTTACTACAGCGTCATCGACGACGAGTGGCCGACCGTTCGGGTCCGTCTCGAAGAGCGGTTGGCGGTGGCCCCTCGTACCACCGCCTGAGCCTTTTCGGTGACACGCCCGCGAAGTAACCCGCCATCACCTTCCAGTTGCGCAGAACCCGCCGCGCCGCGCCGTCCTCCGTGTACCGACGGGGCGAGGTGATCGTCTTCTCCGGCAGGACGACGAAGCGCCCTGCCCGTCGCAAGCGCACGACGAGATCGAGGTCGTCACAGATCGGCAGGTCGCGAAACCCGCCGGCCCTCTCGTAGGTTTCGCGGCGGCAGAAGATCCCCTGGTCGCCGAAGGGAAGCTTCACCACGCGGGACCGGACATTCGCCCACCAGGCGATCCAGCGCATCGCGAAGCGGGCCGGCTCGAAAGCGAGCAAGAACGCTCCCGCATCCGCCCCCTGCGCGACCGACCGGGCGATCGAAGCGAGTGCGTTCTCCGGAGGGCGCGAATCGGCGTGCAGGAAGAAAAGGATCTCGCCGCGCGCCTCCGCCGCGGCCCGTGCGAGGCCGGCACCGCGGCTGCCCGGCAGCGACAGGACCCGCGCCCCGGTAGCGCGAAACGCTTCCCGCGTTCGCTCGGGCGCACCGGTGTCGACGACGAGGAGCTCGACGCCGGGCCGATCGGCGAAGCGGGAGAGGGCGTTCGCGATCTCCGGACCCTCGTTCTTGATCGGGACGACGACGGAGATCACGGCTGGCGGCGGGTTCGGTGGCGGGTGCAGGTCCGCAGGACCTGTCCCCGCGACGTGCCCGATGCTAGCATCGCGGCGGTGAAGCTCCCGATGCCGGCGGCCGTTCTCGCCGGTGGCGCCTCGAAGCGGATGGGCCGGCCCAAAGCGGCGCTCCCATGGGGCGCGGGGACTCTTCTCGAGTTCCAGACGACGCGTCTCTCGACGCTCTTTTCCGAAGTCTTCGTCGTGCTCAAGGAAAAACCGGAGTTCCCGGTCGGGCCCGCGCGCGTCCTCTTCGACGGCTCTCCCGAGTTCGCGGCGATATACGGCCTTCTGCGGGCGCTGGAGGAGGCGCGGGATCGGATCTTCGTCCTGGCCGTCGATCTGCCCGGGCTGACCCACGACCTCGTGCGCAAGATCGCGGACCGCGGGCTCGCGACGCCGGCGCCCGCGCTCATTCCGCAAGCGGGTGGCCGGCTGCAACCGCTCGCCGCAGTCTGGCGGCGCTCCGCCGCCCGCTTTGCGAAGGAACGCATCGGGCGGGGAATGCTCTCGGTGACAGCGCTCGCCGACCAGGTGGCCGCCGAGATCTTCCCAGAGAAGGAGTGGCAGCACCTCGACCCGAGCGGCGGCGCCTTCGCGAACCTGAACACGTTCGCCGACTTTGCCGCGCGCCGGGAGCGCGTCTGAAGGACAAACGCACTCTCCACCTCGACTCGCGCGGGCGGGCGCGGATGGTCGACGTGGGCGGAAAGGCCTCGACACGACGCCGCGCGGTCGCCCGCGGGCGCGTCCGGATGGGAGCGGAGGCGTTCGAAGCGCTCGCCGCCGGCCGGCTGTCGAAAGGCGACGCGCTCGCGGTGGCGAGGCTGGCGGACATTCTCGCCGCGAAGAAAACGCCCGAGCTCGTTCCGCTGGCGCACCTGATCGGACTCGAATCGGTCGCCGTCGAATGCGAGCTCGACTCCCGTGCGCGCGAAGTAGTCGTGACGGCGGAGGTGTCGACGTCCGCGCGAACCGGCGTCGAGATGGAAGCGCTCACGGCCGTCGCCGGATCGTGCCTCGCGCTCTACGACATGGCAAAGGCGCTCGACCGCGGAATCGAGATTCGCGAGATCGTGCTGCTCGAAAAAACCGGCGGCCGCTCCGGCCCCTACCGGCGCGGCTGACTCGCGGGCTGGCCGTCCGCCGTCACGGCCCGCTCCGGAGGCGGGTACAGATAGGTCCGGCTCGGCGGGGAAGTCGGCGCGCTCCTCCTCGGAGGCGGGATTTGCGCGGTCGGCACCAGCCCGGTGGCAGACGCAGTGGGCGTGATCCGAGAGGCCGATGCCGACGTCGTCGGCCCAGGCGTCGCCTCGCGCTCGCGCGTCGCCGCCTTCCCGATCGAAGACGAACGGACCAGTCCGAGGACGGCGAACGCGAGAATGGCGACGAAGAGCGCGACCGCGGCGTAATACGGCCAGCCGGGCCGGCGCGGCTCAGGATCGATCATCACCCGCCGTGAATGCAATCGGTCGACCAGAAAGACGGTTCGAGGGTCAAGGTTCGAAGTTCGAGGTCCAATGTCCCCGCGGCTATAGTACGAGAACGCATGGGATCACCGATCCGGGTCGCGATCGTCACCGTCTCCGATGGCGTCGCCTCCGGCGCGAGAGAAGATCGAGGCGGCCCCGCCTGCGAGGAGGCGCTGCGTGACTCGGCGGTGGAGCACGTCGTGGTTTCGCGCGAGGCAATTCCGGACGAGCAGGATCGCATCGCCGAAATCGTCCGCACCCGCGCGGACGAAGGCGGGGCGGACCTGATCGTCCTGACCGGAGGGACGGGCGTCTCTCCGCGCGATCGGACCCCCGAAGCGATCCGCAGCGTCCTCGACATCGAGGCCCCGGGCCTCGCGGAGAAGATGCGCGCCGATACGGGGCGGGGCTTCGCCGCCGCCTACCTCTCGCGGCAGATCGCCGGGGTGCGCGGGCGGACCCTGGTGATCGCGCTTCCCGGATCCCCGAAAGGGGCGGCCGACTGTCTTCACGCGGTAGCGGAGCTCCTGCCCCACGCGCTCGGCCTCGTCCGCGGCGAGCGACCTGGGCATCCCCGGCCCGACCCCGGAACCGAACGCTCTTGATCGACGGCGACCGCGGAACGGTCCTCGGTATCGACGCGCTTCGATCCAATCCCCAGGCGATCGCCGGAAAGCGGATCGGTCTCGTCACCAACCCTTCCGGCCTGACCTCGGACGGAACGCCGTCGTGGAAAGCGCTCGCGGATCTCCCGGAGGCACGGCTCGCGCGACTGTTCGGCCCCGAGCACGGCGTGGACGGCGGCGCCGTCTACATGGAGGGGGTCTCGTCCTCGACTCATCGCGAGACGGGGCTTCCGGTCGTCTCCCTTTACGGGACGACGCTCGAGAGCCTGAAGCCGCGGCCGGAAGACCTCGCCGACTTGGACGCGCTCGTGTTTGACGTACCCGACGTCGGAAGCCGCTACTACACGTTCCACTGGACGATGCTGCTCGCGATGGAGGCTTGCGCCGAGCTCGGAAAGCGGTTCATCGTGTGCGACCGGCCGAACCCGCTCGGAGGAGACGTCGAGGGCTCGCCGCAGGACCCGGACTTCCTCTCTTTCGTCGGACTTCACCCGATCGCGGTGCGGCACGGGATGACTTCGGGCGAGCTCGCGCGGCTCCTCGCTTCCGAACGCGGGCTGGATCTCGACCTCGTCGTCTCTCCCATGCGGGGCTGGGGGCGGGACACCGCCTACGCGGACACCGGCCTGCCGTGGGTTCCCCCGTCTCCCAACATCCCCACGGTCGACTCCGCCCGCGTCTTCCCCGGAATGTGCCTGCTCGAAGGCACGAACGTCTCCGAGGGACGGGGCACGACCCGCCCTTTCGAGACGTTCGGAGCGCCCTGGCTCGACCCGACGGTTCTCGTCGACGCGCTCGCGCGGTGGGATCTGCCCGGAGTGGCGTTTCTCCCGACGCGATTCCGACCGATGTTCGAGAAGCACGCCGGAGAGACCTGCGGCGGCGCGATCCTCACCGTCCGCGACCCTGCCGCCTTCCGTCCGTTCGAGACGGGGCTCGCGGTCATCGCCGCGATCCGGCAGCTCGCCGCGCGGGA
>DASXSX010000051.1:0-10215 GCA_036505815.1 Thermoanaerobaculia bacterium | reverse complement strand
TCAATCCCGAGAGCCGCGGCGGTCCGACGGTGCGGCGCACCGTCCTCCTCCTGGGCGTCCTCGGGGTCGCTTTCTTTTACGGCGACGGGATCATGACCCCCGCGATCTCCGTTCTCTCGGCGGTCGAAGGGCTCGAGCTCGTCTCTCCCGTGACGGAAACGTTCGTCGCCCCGATCTCCGTCGGGCTCCTCGTCTTCCTGTTCATCACGCAACGGCGGGGGACGGCGCGGATCGGCCGGGTCTTCGGCCCGTTGATGTTCCTCTGGTTCGTCACGATCGCCGTCCTGGGCATCGCGGCGATCGCAAGGCGGCCGGAAGTTCTTGCCGCTATTGATCCCCGCCACGCGGTCGGGTTCTTTTCCCGCAATGGTCTCGCAGGGTTCCTGGTCCTGGGCGTCGTCTTCCTGGTCGCGGCCGGCGGGGAAGCGCTCTACGCGGACATGGGCCGCTTCGGAAAGAGGCCGATGCGGATCGGCTGGATCGCGCTCGTGCTGCCCGCCCTCGTCCTGAACTATTTCGGACAGGGGGCGCTCCTGCTCGGCAATGCCGGATCCGCCCGCAACCCGTTCTATCTCCTCGCGCCCTCGTGGGCGATCGTTCCACTCGTCGCGCTCGCGACGATTGCCGCGCTCATCGCGGCGCAAGCGGTCATCTCCGGCGCCTTTTCTCTCACGCGCCAGGCCGTTCAGCTCGGCTACTTCCCGCGCGTCCGGATCGTCCACACCTCCCGCGCCGAGATGGGGCAGATCGCCATCTCCGGACTGAGCTGGGCAGGGATGCTCGGCACCCTGGGAGTCATCGTTCTGTTTCGTACGTCGACCCGGCTCGCCGACGCCTACGGCGTGGCGATCGCCATGGCGATGGCGGTGACGACGGTCCTCGCCTACGGCGTGTCTCGGGACGTCCTCGGCTGGAGCGCCGCGAAAGCCCTGCTCGCGACCGCGTTCTTTCTCGCGATCGATCTCGTCTTCCTCGCCGCGAACCTCGTGAAGGTTCCACACGGCGGCTGGGTTTCCCTTTCGGTCGCGGCGGCGACGTTCACGGCGATGACGACGTGGCGCCGAGGACGCCGGATCCTGTCGAAGCGGCTCGAGGCAGACACTCTGCCTCTCGACGTCTTCCTGGACGGCGTGGCGCGAAAGCCCAGGCTGCGAGTGCCGGGCACGGCCGTCTTCATGGACCGGGTGAGCTCCGGAACGCCTCCGGCGCTTCTCCAAAACCTGCGCCACAACAAGGCGATGCACGAGCGCGTCGTGTTCCTGACGGTCGCGACCGAGCCGGTGCCTTTCGTCTCGCGCCGGAAGCGCGTTGAGGTCGAGACGCTGAAAGAGGGGTTCTACCGGGTCACTCTTCGCTACGGTTTCATGCAGGACCCGGACGTCCCGCGGGCGCTCGAGGGCGTCCAGGTCGGTGGGCGCAAGTTCGACCTGATGGACACGACGTTTTTCCTCGGACGGGAGACCTTGATTCCGCACGGCGCGCTCGGAATGGCGGTCTGGCGCGAGAAGCTCTTCGCCCTCATGTCCCGCAACGCGACGAGCGCGATGGCGTTTTTCCGCCTCCCGCCGAATCGCGTGATCGAGCTCGGGGCGCAGATCGAGATTTAAAGAATGCGGGGTCAGGTCTTCACTGATCGCCGGACCCGCGGACGACAGACAAACGTTCTTGCCACTTTGTGAAGCAAAGTGGCAAGTGGAGACCTGACCCCTCTTGTGGAGACCTGACCCTCAAAGTGGCAAGTGGAGACCTGACCCCATTAGACTCTCGCTATGGCCCGCGAATTCCAGGTCGACGAGCGTCTCTCGCACGCGTCGACCATTCCGTCCTGGTGCTACACGGACCCTTCGACGCTCCCCCTCGAACGGGAGCGGATCTTCGCGCGAACGTGGCAGCTCGTCGGCCGCGAGGACCAGGCCGCGAGCCCCGGCTCGTACTTCACCGCGTCGGTCGCGGGGGAGCCGCTCCTCCTCGTGCGCGGCAACGACCGGCGCCTCCGGGCGCTCTCGAACGTCTGCCGGCACCGCGCCGGACCGGTCGCGAAGGGGGAGGGCTCCTGCTCCGCCTTCCGCTGCGGATATCACGGCTGGAGCTACGCGCTCGACGGGCGGCTGGTCAATACGCCGGAGTGGGACGGCGTCGAGGCGTTCGAGAAGGAATCGGTGGGGCTCCCGGAATTTCGAGTCGAGACCTGGCTCGGCCTCGTCTTCGTCAACCTGGACGACGACGCCGCTTCGCTCGCCGAGACGCTCGAGGATCTTCCCGGCGCTCTCGCGACCCGCGACTGGAAGGGCGTGCGCCTCGCCGAGCGGAAGGACTGGTACCTCGACTGCAACTGGAAGGTCTATGTCGACAACTACCTCGAGGGCTACCACATCCCGATCGTCCATCCCGGCCTGATGAAGGAGCTCGACTACGCGCGCTACGAGACCGAGACGCGGCGGTCGTACTCGCTCCAGCGCTCGCCGATCAAGCGCGCGGACGGCCGTCTCCGCGGAGACCCGCGGGACGAGGAGAACGACGCCGTCTACTATTGGATCTTTCCGAACCTGATGCTGAACGTCTATCCGGACAATTTCTCGACCAACGTGGTCGTACCGCTGTCGCCCGACCGGACATTGACCGCATTCGAGTGGTTCTTTCGCGACCCGGATGCACCCGCGGTGCGCGAGACCATCCGGCAGACGGTCGAGTTCTCCGACGAGATCCAGCGCGAGGACGTCGCGATCTGCGAAACGGTCCAGAAGGGTCTCCAGTCGAGGACCTACGACCGGGGGCGCTACTCGGTGCGGCGGGAGAGCGGCGTCCACCACTTTCACCGGCTGTACGAGGAATATCTGGGCGAGCCGGTCGACGGCGGCCGCTAGCCGGGACGAAGAGATGCCGAAGGTCAGGCTCGCCGCGGTCTCCGACGTTCCCGAAGGCGGCGTGACGATGCGCGAGCACGAGGGAAGACAGGTCCTGCTCGCCCGGGTGGAAGGAAAGATCTACGCGATGAACGACACCTGCACGCATCGCGGCGCGCCGCTCCACATGGGCGAGCTCGGTACCGCAGGGAGCCCGCAGCTGCTGACCTGTCCCTTCCACGCCGCGCACTTCGACGTCACGACCGGCAGGGTTTACCAGGACACGCCCTGGGCAACGGATACCGAGACCTATCCCGTCGAAGTCGTCGGGGAGGATGTGTTGGTCGAGCTGTCCTAGGTCTTGAGTCTCCGGCCCTCCTGCCTCGCCTGTCATCCCGCGGAACCCCCCCTTCGCCTTCGCTCAGGACAAGCTCCGCGAGGGATCCCTTGGTCCTTCGCACCTCGGGATGACAATTGGGAAGGGCGTGCGCTGGCACCTCCCTTGCGTTTCGGTCGCGTGGAGGGGGTTGCCATGAACCACAGAACCAGAACGCTCGCGATCGGTCTCGCCGTCGTGGCGCTCGTCGCCCTTTCCGGCGGCGCGGCGCTCGGAGAGACGCCGGTCAAGTCGGGATTCAACGTCTTCTCTGCCGAACAGGACGTCGAGATCGGGAAGCAGTCCGCTGTCGAGGCGGAGCGCCAGCTCCCGGTCGTCAGAGACTCCTCGATCGGGGGCTACGTGGACCGCATCGGACGGCGCCTCGCTGCGGTCGCGCCCGGACCCCGGTTCCCCTACACGTTCAAGGTCATCAACGCGTCCGACATCAACGCGTTCGCGCTGCCGGGGGGGCCCGTGTACGTGACGAGAGGAATCATCGATGCCGTTCGGAACGAAGGAGAGCTCGCGGGCGTGATGGCGCACGAGATCTCGCACGTCGCGCTTCGGCACGGCACGAACCAGGTTTCCAAGGCCTACCTCGCGAAAGCGGGCATCGGTCTGCTCGGCGGGATCCTCGGGGGCGGCGGGACCGCGACCGGCTCGATCATCCAGGCAGTCGGCGGCTTCGGGTTGAACGCGCTGTTTCTCCGGTTCAGCCGCACCGCCGAGAGCCAGGCGGACATCCTGGGCACGCAGATCATGGCGCGGGCCGGGTACGACCCGCTCGCAATGGCTTCCATGCTTTCGATGCTGCGGGAGAAACAGGGACGCGACCCGGGCCGGGTGGCGCAGTTCTTCAGCGATCACCCTTCGCCGGCGAATCGCGAGGCTCGCGTCCGCCAGGAAGCGCAGGCGCTCGGGGCGGTCCGGACTTCCGCGCCGATCGGAGGCCTCGAGAGCGTCCAGGCGCAACTGCGCCGGATGCCCCGCGCCGGGACGATGGGAGAGATCGCGCGGACCGGGACCACTTCCGCTCCGACCTCCCAGGGCACTATCGAACGGCCTTCGACTCGCTTCCGAACGTTTCGCCAGCGGAGCGGCTTCTTCGAGATCCAGTACCCCGAAAACTGGAGGGTGGCGGAGCCGGCGAGCGGCTACGGCGTCACGATTCTGCCGCCGGGCGGGGCCGTCCGCGCGTCCAACGGACAGGACGTGCTGGTCTATGGCGTCGTCGTCAACCACTATGATCCGTTCGAGGGGTCGATCGGGGACGTCTGGGGCAGCCGCACGGGACCGGCCACCGGTCAGGGATCGCTCGAGCAGGCGACCAACGATCTCGTCAACCAGATCCGAGAGAGCAATCCGCACCTCGCCGTCATCCCCAACTCGACGCGACGCCAGACGATCGATCAGGGACGGGCGCTGTCGGTGATTCTCGGGGGGCGCTCTCCGGTGACCGGCGCGGACGAGCGGGTGACCGTCTTCACGCGCGAGCTGCCGGACGGGCACGTCCTGTACGCGCTCTTCGTCGCGCCGGCGCAGGACTACTCGGCGCTATCACAGACGTTTCAGAGCATGGTGTCGAGCCTGCGGGTCAACGACGAGGCCGCGCACAGCGAGCACGCGCACTAGGGCGTTCGTCAGTACTTGAGTCGAACGACCGACGGAGGTCCGCCGGCGCGGGGGACGATGACGAAGAGATCGTCGTACTGACTCGCAGCGATCTCGATCTTCTCCCGGTGGCCGAGCGCCGTCAGGAGATCGGGAACCGTGTTCTGGTGTCCGACGACGAGGACGATGCCCGACGGCTCTTCCTTTTTCAGGCGCTCCAGGAGGAGCTCCGGGGCGAGCTTTCCGGAAGCGTCCCGCGGCGAGTAGATCCGGACCTCGACTTTCGCCGCCCTCGCGAGCGGCTCGGCGGTCTGCTTCGCGCGATCCGTGTCGGTCGTGTACACGGCGGTGACCCCGGCGTTCTTCAGCGTCTCCGCGAGGCGCGCCGCGCGGGCGCGGCCGGCTTGCGACAACGGGACGCCGGACTCGTTGCTTTCGGTCGCCTTCTCCGCGTGGCGCACGAGAAGGATCGCCTGCTGACCGCTCGCGACGCTTGTGAACGCGGCGACGACGAGTGTGACAACAAGTCGCTTCACGAAGAGGTCCAAAGTAGCACGGCGGCGCGAAGCCTTGCGATAGATTGCCCGCAGATGTCGGGAGGCATCGATGCGCAGAAATCGACTCGTTCTTTTCTCCGCGGCCGCGATCGCGCTTTTCTATCCGGCCCTCTCTTCCGCGGCAGTACCGAAGAAAGCTGCCGCCCCGATCCGCGCCCAGGCCCCCACGGTGGCCGAGGCGAAGGCCTTCGTCGACGAAGCGGAAGCGAAGCTCCTGGAGCTGTCGGTCGAGGCGAGCCGTGCGGGCTGGGTGCAGTCCACGTACATCACAGACGACACCGAAGTCCTCGCGGCCAAGGCCAACGAACGGGCGATCAACGCCGGCGTCGAATACGCGAAGAAGGCGACCCGCTACGACAAGCTGAAGTTGCCGGAAGAGGTCGCCCGCAAGATGCTCATCCTGAAGAACGGGCTGACGCTGGCGGCGCCGTCGAACCCGAAAGAGAGCGAAGAGGTCACGCGGATCGCGGCCGCGATGGAGGGGGCGTACGGAAAGGGCAAATACTGCCCGCAAGGCAAGGACAAATGTCTCGATCTCGAGGACATCACGAAGATCATGGCGGAGAGTCGCGACGCGGCGCAGCTTCTGGACGTCTGGCGCGGCTGGCACACGATCTCGATCCCGATGCGCCCGCAGTACCAGCGGTTCGTCGAGCTCGCGAACAAGGGGGCGCGAGAGCTCGGCTTCGCCGACACCGGCGCGATGTGGCGCTCCAAGTACGACATGCCGCCCGACGCCTTCGCGAAGGAGGTGGACCGCCTCTGGGAGCAGCTGAAGCCGCTCTATCTCTCCCTCCACGCTTACGTGCGCTGGAAGCTGCGGGAGAAGTACGGCGACATCGTGCCCGCGAACGGGCCGATCCCGGCGCACCTGCTCGGGAACATGTGGGCACAGGACTGGTCGAACGTCTACGACCTCGTCAAACCGGCCGGGGCCGATCCCGGCTACGACCTGACGAAGATCCTGGAGGCGAAAAAGATCGACGCGAAGGAGATGGTCCGCTACGGTGAGCGCTTCTTCACCTCGCTCGGGTTCGACTCGCTGCCCCCGACGTTCTGGGAGCGCTCCCTGTTTACGAAGCCCCGGGACCGCGAGGTCGTCTGCCACGCGAGCGCGTGGGACGTCGACAACGTCATCGACCTGCGTATCAAGATGTGCATCCGGCCGACGGGGGAGGACTTCACTACGATTCACCACGAGCTCGGTCACAACTTCTATCAGCGCGCTTACAACACGAAGCCGGGCCTCTTCCGCGACAGCGCGAACGACGGCTTCCACGAGGCGGTCGGCGACACGATCGCCCTCTCGATCACCCCGGAGTACCTCGTCAAGATCGGGCTGCTCGATAAGGCGCCCGACCCTTCGAAGGACATCGGCCTCCTGCTCCACAAAGCGCTCGAGAAGCTCGCGTTCCTCCCCTTCGGTCTGCTCGTCGATCAGTGGCGGTGGAAAGTGTTCTCGGGCGATGTCACTCCGGCCGAATACAACCACGCGTGGTGGGATCTGCGGACGAAGTACCAGGGCGTCGACGCAGGCGTCCCGCGCAGCGAAATGGACTTCGATCCGGGCGCCAAGTACCACGTCGCGGCGAACGTCCCCTACACGCGCTATTTCCTCGCCGCGATCCTTCAGTTCCAGTTCCACCGCGCGCTCTCGCAGGCCGCCGGCTGCACGGGTCCCCTCAACCGCTGCTCGATTTACGGGAACAAGGAGGCGGGCAAGAAGCTCGACACAATGCTGCAGATGGGACTCTCCCGGCCGTGGCAGGACGCTCTCGAAGCCATCAGCGGAAAGCGCGAGATGGATGCGACCGCGATCCGCGACTACTTCGCGCCGCTGCAGAAGTGGTTGGACGAGCAGAACAAGGGAAAACCGATGGGGTGGTGATTGGGGTCAGGTCTCCACTTGCCACATTGGGGGCCAGGTTGCCACTTCCACTCTTGTACGTGACGAGACTTCCTACCCGATCCTGCTTGTGGATCTCCTGCGGATAAAATCACCCGAAAAGGAGGCTCATCATGACAGGACGGTGGAGAACGATCGTGAGCATCACGGCGACGATGGTGTTTGTCGTCGGAGCCGCCCTCTCGGGCGCGCAAACGCCCAAGGCCGCGAAAAAGGCAGCGGGGAAGAAGCCGGTCGTCTGGGCTGCCGACGAGGTAAAGTGGGAATCCCTTCCGGGCTCGCAGCCGACCGACAAGGCAGCGACGCTTTGGGGCGATCCGGCGAAGGGCCCGCATGGAGCGCTTCATAAGTTCGAGCCCGGCTTTTCGGCACCTCTTCACACGCACTCCAGCGACTTTCGCGTGGTCGTCATCTCCGGAACGATCATCCATGGTCCCGAAGGCGGCCCAGAGAGGAAGCTCCCGCCCGGCTCCTATCTCTTCCTGCCCTCGACCTACAAACACACGACAAAATGCGACACCGGCTCCGAGTGCGTCGTTCTGGTCGACGCAAACGGCAAATTCGACGTGAAGCCTGTCGAGGAGAAGAAGCCGGCCGCCAAGAAGTAACGAGGCCCGATTTGACCGTTCAGAACCGGTAGGACACCCCGAGCGACAGGACCGGATAGAAGCGGTACGAGTCCAGGTCGTCCTCGACCTTCCGGCGCTCCGCCTCGAGGTCCTGCGCGAAACGGGGAGGCACGAGCGCGGGAATCAAGGGCTCGGCGGTGAGCGAGACTTTCGGCTTGCCCTGGTAGAACGCGCCGGCGTCCAGGGCGAACCGCCAGCGGCCGCCCGGCGCGACGGCGTTGCCCCAACCGATTCCGAGATAGGGCGCCACGTCGTTCGTGTCGACGCGCCCGCGCAGTCGGCCCACGAGCCCGACCGGATACTGGACGCCGTTGATCGTGTAGACCGCGTCTTCCGACGAGATCGCGGTGACTTCGTTGCCGTTCACAATCGCCCCGCCGGAGATTCGAAACCCTCGCCCTCCTGGGTGCAGGTCGAGCAGGATCTCGCCGCTCAACAGTTTCAGGTCGGCGTCGTACTCGATCTCGCGCTCCCTCCGCGTCTCGCGCCGCGTGTAACTCTGCGCGCCCACGCGAAGGTTCAGAAAGCGCGCGAGTCCGATCGTCAAGTCCGCGCCGATGCCGGTCGTTCCCACCTTCGGGGCGAGAGCGACGCCTTGCGCGGGCAATATCGACGCCACGGCCATGGCGGCGAGGCCGAGAGCGAGCAGGCGCACGCTCACCATTCCGTGAGCCCGAGCTCCTTGCGGAAGTGAGCGTCGGCGTTATTGTGCCGCTTCCAGTAGTCGAGAAGAAGGCTGGCCGTCGCGACCGCTTTCGTCGTCAGGAGCGGGCTTCGGTCGAAGCCCCCCGGCTGGGTCTCCGTCCACCCGACGATCCTGTACGGGAACTCCTTCTGGAAGCGGATCGCGAGCTTGCGCGGGATCGCTGCGTAGTCGATCACGTAGACGTTCTCGCTGCCCTCGGAGCGCAGACTCGCGCGGGCGTCTTCCGGGCGAACCGGTTTGTGCCAGAGGCGCGCGTACTGCAGGCCCGGCACGACCTGCACGTGGCCGACCGGAAGGGTTTCCGGCGCGATCCGGATCCGCGTCCACAGCTCGTCCTCGAGCCAGGCGGGCCCAAAGTCGAACTCGCGGTCTCCTTCCGCCTGGAAGTATGACCGCAGCGCCCCCTCGTATTTGCCGTTGCGGAAGTTGACCTGCGTGAAGGTCTGTCCGCACCACTCCTGTGACGAGGACGCGACCTTCAATGTTCGGGTGCGCGAGAAGTCCACGGGAGTAAACGTCGATGTCATGAGCGAGTACGGATAGATGCCGGTGAAGAACTTCTTCACCGAGTTCAGCTTCAGGACGGTGATGCCCCTCGAGGGGTCCCCCTCCTCCAGCTTGACCTGCCTGTCGGGAAGGAACGGCTCCGTGACGAAGATGAGCATCGCCTCACCCTTGTGCATCTCGCCGTAGCGGGCTTGATCGAGGTCGTACCGGGTCAGCTCCGCCTTGCCCTGATACCAGTACTTGCCGAACCTCTCCGCGGGGGAGCGCGAGTCCGTCGCCGCGCTTCGCGGGGCGAGGGCGAGAAAAGCCGCCAGGAACAGTAAAAACATGGCGTCCTCCGACCCCTAAATACGCCCCTTGCGCTCTCGGATTCCTCAAACCGTCCGTCCGGCCGCTGCGTCCAAGAGGCTGACGGGGGAGCCGGGCCGTCATCCCGGTCCGGGCATGGTGATCTGCTTAACTTCGCCATTCAAGAGGAGGTCCGGCTGGGCTCGACGGAATCCCCGACGCCCCCCGCGGAAAGGGAGGACGAGCTTCTCGAAGGTTGCCGGGCGGCAGATCTGGAGGCGTTCGAAAGGCTCTACCGGACGAACGGGCCCCGCATGAAGTCGATCGCGCTGAACCTGCTCGGAAACGTCGGCGACGCCGAGGACGCCGTGCAGGAGGCCTTTCTGAAGATCTTCCGCGGCGCGAAGACGTTCCGCGGCGGAGCGGCGTTCTCGACCTGGACGTATCGCATCCTCGTCAACACCTGCTACGACGCGCTGCGCCGGCGCAGGAGCCGTCCCGCCGCCTCAGTTGCCGCCGGCGACCGCGAGGCCGCCGTCGCGGCTGATCCCGGGGCCGACCATCCGCTGCGCCTCGCCCTCGAGAAGGCGGTCGCCCGGTTGAAACCACGGCATCGCACCGTGTTTCTCCTCTTCGCCGTCGAGGGCTTCACGCACGGCGAGATCGCGCGGATTCTCGGAATTCCCGAGGGGACGTCCAAGACCTTCCTCTTCGAGGCGAAGAAGAAGCTGCAGCGGTGGCTGGGCCCGCGTGCCGAGACCACGAGGGTCGCGTCGTGAGAGCCGCCTG
>DASXSX010000050.1:0-5876 GCA_036505815.1 Thermoanaerobaculia bacterium | reverse complement strand
TTCAAGCCGAAGACTTGGGCCGCGGCGGCCTGATCCCCCGTCTGAAACTGCGTCCCTGTCCAGATCTCGCAGCGATCCCGTCCGGCCTTCACAGTGCAGTTCAACGGCTCCATCGTGGCGTGCGCGAGGTACGGCAGCTCGTATTCCGCTTCGATCTTCGTCTCGGCCCTGCGCATCGCGGCCTCGACGTCGCCGGCGGCTGCGGCCTTCAGACCCGGCGACCGGCTCAGTTCGCGGAACTCTTCCCGCATTTTCTCGGTGTCGAGCTCCGAGCCCGGCCCGAGATCCCACTCGATCTCGAGCGCGTCACGGCCGATTTTGGCGGCCCAGAAATTCTCGGCCACCACCGCGACCCCCGACGGCACCTCCACGACGGCCTTGACGCCCGGCGCGGTCCTGGCCTTCTCCGCCCGAAAGCTCTTTACTTTCCCGCCGAAGACCGGAGGGCGCGCCACGACCGCCGTCATGAGTCCGGGGAAGCGCACGTCCAAACCGAACTCCGCCCGGCCCGTCACCTTCTCGCGCGAATCCAGACGCTTTGTCGGCTTGCCGATCCGCTTCCACTCCTGAGACGACTTCAGCTTCATCTGTGTCGGCGGGGTCGAGCTCTGTGCCGCCGCCGCGAGCTTGCCGAAGGAAAGTTTCCTGCCGCCGCAAACGACGAACCCGTTCTCCGCGCGGCAGCTCTTCGGGTCCACCTTCCACTGCGCCGCCGCCGCCCGAATCAACATCTCGCGCGCCAGCGCGCCCACCTGACGGTAACGGTCGAACTCCGACCAGGTCGTCGTCGAGCCGCCCGTCATTTGAATTCCGAACGCCGTGTGCACGTAGGCGGGAGCCGCCGGCGCGTGCTCCACGCGGATCTTCGACCAGTCACACTCCAGCTCCTCGGCGATCAGAATGGGGAGCGTCGTCCAGATGCCCTGGCCCATCTCGGAATGGGCGAGCAACACGGTCACGCTTTCGTCCGCCCCGATGCGCAGGAAGGCATTCGGCGAGGGGAGCTTCGCTGGCGCAGGCGCCGCGGTCTCTTGCGCCAGCGCGAGAATGGAACGGCCCGGCAGGTAGAACCCGATGACGAGACTCGCGGCTCCACCAGCCGAGACCTTGAAGAGCTGGCGACGACTGAAGTCTTTGAATGCGTCCATGGCTCAGGCTCCAGCGATTTCCGAGGCCCGCCGCACGGCCGCCCGGATGCGCTGGTAGGTCCCGCACCGGCAGAGGTTGCCGCACAAGGCCGCGTCGATCTCAGCGTCGCTCGGTTTTGGTTTGACTTTCAAGAGCGCAACCGCGGCCATGATCTGGCCGGGCTGGCAGTAGCCGCACTGCACCACGTCCGTCTCGATCCAGGCCCGCTGAACCGGGTGCAGCTCACCTGACGAGATCCCCTCGATCGTCGTCACCGACCGGCCCGCGACGGCTCCGACGGGCAGGACGCAGGAACGCACCGCCTGGCCGTCGATGTGAACGGTGCAGGCGCCGCACTGGGCCATGCCGCAGCCGTATTTGGTGCCGGTCAGCCCGAGAAAGTCGCGGAGCACCCACAAGAGCGGCGTCTCTCCGGGCGCCATCACGTCGTGTTCCTGGCCGTTGACCCTGAGCTTCATGAATCACCTCAGAGGGTAGAAGTGATCGATCGCCATCATAGGCCGGATCGGACACCGTTCGAACGTCCCGGCGGCCTCTCGAGGTGCAGCATTTGTCATGCCCGGCATCGCTCCGCCGAGTCGGGCGCGGACCGCGAAGATTCTTCCGTTTAATCCCGACGCGGGGGTGTGCGCCGGCCTCAGTACGCGGCGAGCAGCCGCGCCGCGCGCTCGACCTCGTCCTCGCTCGGAAGAAAGAACTCCTCGAGCGGCGGAGAGTAGGGCACCGGGGTGTCGAGAGCGCCCATGATCCGCACGGGCGCGTCGAGGTACTCGAACGCCTCCTCCTGCACGACCGCGGCGAGGCTCTCCCCGATGCCGCCGGTGCGCGAGTCCTCGTGCACAATCAGGACGCGGCCGCACCGGCGCGCGAGCGAAAGCAGCGCGGCGCGATCGAGCGGGACTAGGCTGCGCAGGTCGAGCACCGCGGCGGCAATTCGGTCTTTCGCCAGCTTCTCCGCCACGCGCATCGCCACGTGGACGTATGCGCCGTACGACACGATCGCGACGTCGGAACCTTCGCGCCGCAGCGCCGCCTTTCCGAGCGGCAGCGGCGCGGGCGCCTCGTCGGGCAGGAGCTGCTTGATCCTCGGGTCGCGGTAGAGAGCGATGTGCTCGTAGTAGAGGACGGGATCGGGATCGGCGACCGCGGAGGCGAGGAGCGCGCGCGCGTCGGCGGGCGTGGATGGCACGACGATCTTCAGGCCGGGCGTCCGATAGAACCACGGCTCGGTGTTCTGGCTGTGGTACGGGCCGGCGTGCCGAAGCCCTCCCCACGGCATCCTCACGACCATCGGGACCGACCCGCCCCAGCGGTAGCGGGTCTTCGCGGCATTGTTGACGAGCTGGTTGAAGCCGGTCGCGACGAAGTCGTTGAACTGGATCTCGCCGATCGGGCGCTGCCCGGCGAGCGCCGCTCCGACGCAGACCCCGAGGACCGCGCCCTCTGAGAGCGGTGAATTGAGGATCCGGTCCCCGAACTGCCCGAGCAGCGGCCGCAGCAGGAGAAACGCATTGCCGTACTTGCCGCCGACGTCCTCGCCGTAGACGAAGACGCGCGGATCGGCGGCGAGCGCGTCGCGGACGCCGAGCATCACCGCTTCTAAGAACGTCTTTCCCTTCGGATCGAACGGAGGTCCCGGCTCGGGTCGCAGCAGAACGTCGGGAACGAGCCGCCCGCGCGCCTGGGGTTCCAAAACCTCGATCCGGCGGCGCGGCGGCTCGTCTGCGAAGACGCCTTGCCCGGCGACTTCCCCCGTCGGCCACGGGGCGGCGATGACCTTCCGCGCCTCCTCTTCGACGAGCGCGTCCGCCTCCGCCTTGAACCGGTCGAGGTCCGCTGCCGCGAGGATGCCCTCAGCTTCGAGCCGTGCCGCGTACGTCGGGATGGGATCTCGCTTCGACCAGAACTCGTAGAGCCGGCGGTCCGCGTAGCCGGAGGGCGTGAGCGGCGGGTACTCCCAGGAGATCGGAGGTTCCTTGCCGAGATAGAGCATGTCGTCGTGGTGCGCATGCCCGCAAATGCGCATGCAGACGAGCTCGATCAACGCCGGACCTTTTCCCCCGCGCGCCCGCTCGACCGCCCACGCGAACGCGGCGGCGATGCGATCCGGATCGGTGCCGTCGAGCGTGATCCCCGGGATGCCGTATCCCGACGCCTTCTCGGCGAAGACGCGCACGGCCGACTGATCGGCGACCGGCGTCGCGAGCGCGGTCTGGTTGTTCTGGACGCAAAAGACCGCTGGGAGCCTTCGCGCGGCGCAGACGTTGATCGCCTCGTGCCATTCGCCCAGAGACGTTCCTCCCTCACCGATGTAGGACACGCCGACCCGGCCCGAGCCGTCACGGGCGAACGCCATCGCCATGCCGGCGATCGTCAGCGTGGAGATCGACAGCGGCGCGGTGGGAGGCAGGATTCCCCAGCCGAAGTCGCCGACGTGGAGGTCCTTGCCCTCCATCGGGGGCCCCGCCTTTCCCATCTGCGCGGAGAGCGTCTGACGCACCGTCTCGGCGTCCGGCCGCATCGCGAGCGCCGCGCCGAGGTCGCGGATGAGTGGCGCGACGACGTCGCCCCGCCACGACCCGTCCGGGGCGCGATACGCCTCTCCGCGGCGCAGCCGAATGGCCGACGCGTAGATCGCCTCCTGCCCGAGTGACCGGAAGCCCTTCCCCTGGAAAGTCGCGCCTCCGTAGCGGACTTCGCCGCCCGAGAAGAACGCCTTCAACCGGTTGTCGGTCGCGCGCGTCAGGACCATGCCGCGGAGGATCTCGATGCGCTCCTCGGGAGTGAGCGACGCCTCGATCGCCTCGCGGCGCAGAAATCCGTCGCATGCTTCGAGCAACTCCGTCTTGGCCTGCTGCATCCGCGTTTCGACGGTGACTCCGGGGACCGTGTCCCCGAAAGCCTCCGCGGGGAGGTGATCGATGGCGCGGAGCAGGGCCTCGGACACCGGGCGCCGCAGCGCTTCGATGCCCGCCTCGTCGCGGCCGGGATCGGAGGCAGCGACCGAACGGAATGCTTCGAACGCGGGGGCGAGAGCGAACGGAAACCGCTCCGCGACGAACGCCCCGAACCGGGCGGCGAGCGGGAGCCGCGTTGTGACCGGGGGGCGCGATTCGACGATGCGTTCCATCGGAGGATCTTAAGGGGTCAGGTCTCCACTTGCCACATTGGGGGTCAGGTCTCCACCTGCCACATTGGCGCGCACCTGTTTCAGTCCGCGCGCGGGTAGCGTTCCAACAGGCCTTCTTCTCTCATGACCTTCTCGATCGCTTCGACGTCGCGTGGGACGAAGTCGGAGAGAACCTCGGTCCCCTTCGGCGTGATGACGATGACGTCCTCAAGGCGCACGTAGACTTTTTCCTCCGGCACGCGGAACGCGGGCTCGATCGTGAACACCATTCCGGGCTTCAAGGGCCCCATGTGCGGGCCGTCGTCGTGGGTGGCCATCCCGACCCAGTGGCCCAGAGAGGCGTCCGGCTTGCCGGCCGCCTCCCGGTAATCCTTCACGAAGGTCTCCGCCGCCTTCCGGTAGATCTCCTTGGAGAACTTCGCGGTCGCGAGCGCCCGGTCCATCTGCTTCGACGCTTCCTTCATGACGGTCGCGGCATCGACGCCGGGACGGATGGATTTCAGGATCGCTTCGTAGCACGCGCGATAGAAGTTGTACAGCTCGCGCTGCCACGGGGCGAACGTTCCATTGACCGGCCACATCCGGGTGACGTCGCTCATGTAGTAGCCGACGTCCGGAGCGTAGTCCATCAGCAGAAAGTCGCCGTCCTCCATCTTCCGTTTGCCGGCGTTGTAGTGCGGCCACCAGGCGTTCGCTCCGCTTGCGATCAAAGAGTAGTAGGCGTCGCCCTGCGCGCCGTTGCGGTAGAAGACGAACTTCGCGACCGCGTCGAGCTCGCGCTCGTACTGGCCGGGCCGGGTCGAGCGCATCCCCTCGAGGAGGGCCAGTCCGGAGAGGCGCGTCGCGCGGCGGATCATCTCGATCTCGCGCGGGCTCTTGATCAAGCGCAGCCCGTCGAGAATCGGAGAGAGGTCCGCGACCGCGAGGTTGGGGAAGCGCTCCCGAAGTCTCCGGACGAAGCCTCCGGCCCGCGACGAGCTGCCGTCCCACGGATCGGAGCCGAGCTCCGCGACCCGGCGGAGAGCGAGGTCGCGGCTCTCGGCGATCCCCTCCGGCGGAAAGAGCGGCGTGGAGACGGTCAAAGGCGCGCGCCGCTGGATTATTCGAGCGAGGTGCTCTCCGAGGAGCTCGGGCCCGAAGACCGTGTCGAGGCCGGAGGCCTTCTTCACCTCCTCCGCGTCCTCTGCCGACAGGACCTTCCCCTCGCCGACCTCCCGGCGCTCGTTGCGGTGTGGCAGATAGAGCGTCGTCTTCCGCTCGACCGGATCGAGAAGAAGATACGCGTTGGGGACCTCGACGCCGGAGAGGTAGTAGAAGTCGTTCGACTGCCGGAACCGCGTGTAGCCGACGGGGGTCGGCGCTCCCTGCAGGATCGCGACCGAGCCGGGTCCGATCGCGTCGTAGACGGCGGCGCGCCGCTTCGCGAACTCCTCCGGAGGGAAATCGGTCGAGACGAGCGGAAAGCCGACTTGCGCGATGAGCCGCGGCGCGACAGCCAACGCGAGCGAGATACCGAAGAAGAGGCGGGGAACGACCATCGATCCTCCTAATCCTCGAGTCGCATCCCGGAAAACATCGGGCGGCCGGCGAGCGCGAT
>DASXSX010000049.1:0-7543 GCA_036505815.1 Thermoanaerobaculia bacterium | reverse complement strand
GATCGTCCCCCCATCGCAGTGAAGGAATCCGGTACGGCTACGGCACCCGAGGCGCCGCGGCGCGCGCCGGAGTGGATCCGCGAACGCCGGCTGAATCTGTCGCAGCTCCACGGGGTCAAGAGCGTCGCGCGCTCGTACCGGCTTTCGACCGTTTGCGAGGAGGCGCGGTGCCCCAATCGGAGCGAATGCTTCTCGCGCGGGACGGCGACGTTTCTGCTCCTGGGAGACGTGTGCACCCGCGCCTGCGGTTTCTGCGACATTGCCAACGGCCGTCCTCTCGCAGTCGATCCCTTGGAGCCGGCCCGGCTGGCCGCCGCGGCTCGCGAAATGGAGCTCGCCTACGTGGTCGTCACCTCGGTCGCGCGTGACGACCTGCCCGACGGCGGCGCGGGGCACTTCGTGGCGACGATCCGGGCGCTTCGCCGGCTCGCTCCGCCGCCCGGCGTCGAGGTCCTCGTGCCCGACTTCCGCGGCCGGTTCGACTCGCTGCGCGTCGTCGTCGAGGAGAGACCGGACGTCTTCAACCACAACGTCGAAACGGTGCCCCGGCTCTACAACCGCGTCCGTCGCGGCGCCCGGCTCGACCGGTCGCTCGGCCTGCTCGCGGCGTCGAAAGTGCTCGAGCCCGACCTCACGACCAAATCCGGCTTCATGCTCGGGCTCGGCGAGACGCGTCAAGAAGTCCTCGACCTCCTCGCACGAATCCGCGACGCGGCAGTCGACGTCGTGACGATCGGCCAGTATCTTCGCCCGTCGCGCGAGAACCTTCCGGTCGAGGAGTACGTTCCACCCGCGGTCTTCGAGGAGTACCGCGAGGCGGGCGAGGCGCTCGGGTTCCGGCACGTCTTCGCCGGGCCGTTCGTGCGCTCTTCGTATCGTGCGGAAGAAGCGCTTCTCGCCGCTTCTCTTCCTGTCGTTCCGAGGCCCGCAGGGCCGAGGAATGTTTCTCCCCGTCATTCCGAGGAGTGAAGCGACGAGGAATCCCTCTCTGGACGAGGAAGAGGTCTTCGCTTCGCTCAGAGCCTGCGTTGAGCGAAGGTGAAGGGATGACGGCTTCGCGGTCAGATCCCTCGCTCACCTCGGGATGACAACTGGCGGACGGCGCTGGCGCCCGCTTGTCGCTGGCGTCTTTTCGGGCGCGCTCTTCGCGCTCGCGTTTCCGCCGTTCGAGTTGCCGCTCTTGGTACCTGTCGCGCTCGTCCCCTGGATCGCTGCGCTCGGAACCGAGGAAAAGCGCGGGCGCGGTCTCGTCTCGGGTCTCGTCTTCGGGCTGACCTACTGGTGCCTCTCGATCCCGTGGATCTTCTACGTCGTCACTCGCTTCGGGAGCCAGTCGAAGGCGATGGGTGTCCTTTCAGTCGCGATCCTGGCGCTGATCCTCGCCGAATGGCCCGCTGTGGTCGGCTGGGCGACGGTGGCGATCGCGACCCCGCGCTCGGCCTGGCGCTTCGCCGTCTTCCCGATCCTGTGGCTCGCCTCGGAGCATGTCCGGGCGAACGTGTACGGCGGCTTTCCCTGGAACCTGACCGGCGTCGCGCTCTACCGCCATCCGATCTGGATCCAGTCGGCGGCATTCTGGGGCGTCTACGGCGTGGGATTCTTGGTCGTCGCGGCATCGGCGTTGCTCGCCGCGTCGGCCGTCCGGCGGAGCGGCTGGGCGCTCGCCGCCGCCGCCGTTCTGGCGCTCGCCGCCGGGGTGGCGGGGGCGCTCTCTCTCGCGGCGCCGTCGGAGAATCCGGGAGCGCCTCTCTTCGTCGCGCTCCTTCAGCCGAACATCCCGCAGGAGTCGCGGCTCCTCGAAGAGCGCCGGGCGGCGAACTACGTGGCAGTGATCGAGCAGGCGCGGAAAGCCGCGGCGGAGCGGCCGGACCTGATCGTCGTGCCGGAGTCGGCGTTTCCCGTCTACTGGGAGAACAGCGGGGTGCTGCGCCGCGACCTGACCGACCTCGTCGCCTCGTGTCACTGCGCTCTCCTCTTCAACGACGTCGAGACCGGGTCCGCGGGGCGTTACTACAACGTCGCGCGGCTCCTGACGCCGGCCGGAATGGGGCAGCCGTATCGCAAGGTCCACCTCGTCCCTTTTGGAGAGTACGTGCCGCTGCCGCGGATCTTCTTTTTCGTGCGGCAGGTGTCGACCGAAATCGGCGAGTTCTCGGCGGCCGAGGAGCCGGTCGTCCTCCGGAGCGGCGGACCCTTGGCGATTGGGACGGGCGTCTGCTACGAGATCCTGTACCCGCTTCTTTCGTGGAAGCAGGTCCGGGACGGCGCGAATCTTCTCGTCACGATCTCGAACGATTCCTGGTACGGCGCGGGCGGGGCGCAGGCGCAGCATTTCGCTGGAGCCGTTCTGAGGTCGGTGGAAAATGGGAGATATCTCCTTCGCGCCGCCATCACGGGGATCTCCGGCATCGTGGACGAGAAGGGTCGTATTCTCGCGGAGCTCCCCGCCGACCACAGGGGAACGCTTCGCGGCCGCGCGAATCTCTTTTCCACCCGGACCGTCTGGACGCGCTTCGGCTTCGCGTTCTCCGGTATGGCGGACGCGCTCGCGGTCGCCGTGCTACTCTTCGGCCTTCTTCGCTGGCGCCGCGAGCGCCGCGCGCGAAGTCGAAGATGACCGAACGCGACGATCTTCTCTCCGCTCTCTCCGACGCCTCGGAACGCCTGTCGGCGCTCCGGGGCTATCTTTGATAGGGACGCCGCGCGGAGCGCGCTCGAAGAGCTGAAGCAGAAGACTTCTGCGCCCGATTTCTGGTCCCGGCCCGAGGAGGCCCAGGCGGTCCAACGGACGATCCGCGGGCACGAAAAGACGCTCGAGACGGCGACACGCCTGGATGAGCTGACCGACGAGCTCTCGACGCTCGCCGAGCTCCTGAAAGAAGGGGAACCGGCCGAGTCCGACGCGAACGAGGCCATTCGGTCCGCGCGGCAGTTCGCCGACGAGCTCGAGCTCACTGTCAAGATGGGCGCGCCCGAGGACCCGAAGAACGCGTGGCTCATGATCCACGCGGGCGCCGGCGGGACCGAGTCCCAGGACTGGGCGGAGATGCTCCTGAGGATGTACCTGCGCTTCGCCGAAGAACGAAACTGGAAGGCGGAGCTGATCGAGCGGCAGGACGGGGAAGAGGCAGGCCTGAAGAGCGCGACGCTGCACGTCGTGGGCGACCACGCGTACGGTTACTTGAAGGGGGAGATGGGTGTGCACCGGCTCGTCCGCATCTCTCCGTTCGACGCGGCGAAGCGTCGGCACACGTCCTTCGCCTCCATCTACGTGTCCCCCGAGATCGACGAAGACATCCAGATCGAGATCGCCGACAAGGACCTCCGGATCGACACGTACCGTTCGAGCGGCGCCGGAGGGCAGCATGTCAACGTCACCGACTCCGCAGTCCGGATCACGCACCTTCCCACCGGCATCGTCGTGACGTGCCAGAACGAGAGGAGCCAGGGGCGCAACCGCGACATGGCCATGAAGGTGCTCCGGGCGCGGCTCTATCAGAAGGCGCTCGACGAGCGCCGCGCCGAGGAGGAGAGGCGCGTCGGCGACAAGAAGTCGATCGAGTGGGGGAGCCAGATCCGGTCCTATGTGCTCCATCCCTACCGGATGGTCAAGGACCACCGGACCGGCTACGAAACGGGAAACACCGATGCGGTCCTGAACGGCTCGCTCACGCCGTTCATCGAGGCATACCTGATGGGAACCCCAAAGTCCAAAGTCCAGAGTCCCAAGTAGCCCGGAAATGAACTGGATGGAAGACGTCGAGCGGCGGCTCGCCGCGCAGGCGCGGAGCGGTCCAGAGAAGGGCGACGCCCGCCGCGCCGCGGTCCTCGTCCCGCTCTTCGTGCGCGAGCGTATGCTGTGGATCGTCTTCACGCGGCGCACCGAGACGGTCGAGCACCATCGGGGGCAGATCTCCTTTCCCGGCGGGGTCGAGGAGGCAATCGACGCCGACCTCTCCGCGACCGCGCTTCGCGAGACCCACGAGGAGCTCGGCATCCTTCCGCAGGATGTCCGCCTCTTGGGAGCGCTTTCGCCCATCGTGACGGTGACCGACTTCTACGTCGCGCCATTCGTCGCGGCAATCCCGCAGCCGTACGTCTTCTCGCCCGCGGAGAGCGAGATCGCCGAGGTCGTCGAGGCGCCGGTCGCCGCGCTCTCCGATCCCGCGGTGAAGGAGACGAAATTTCTGCCGGACCGGGACGAGCCGGTGCTCTTCTACCGGTACGGGGAGCACGTCATCTGGGGAGCAACCGCGCGGATCCTGTCGGAACTTCTCGAAGCGCTGGGGTGAGGTGGGGGGTCAGGTCTTCACGGACCACCCGCAGGCTGAAAATACCGGTGCTGTGCGCCTGTCACTTCCTCCTCGTTGAAAGTGCCGAAAACGACGCTGATGGTTTTCTTCATCGGACCTGATTCGCCACCGCGTAAAGAAGGTGAACACGATTCGGGAGTCCCATCGACACGATCTGCGCCGCAATTTCGTCTTGGTCCGCCGCATTGATTCCTATTTTCGCACGCTGACGAAGGGTCCGGTCCAACCAGACCGCGCGCATCCTGGCGGAGCTTGGAAGGACTGGGTGAGGTGGGGTCAGATCTTCACCGACCACTCGCAGGCTGAAAATACCGATGCTGTCCTTGCCACTTTGCGTCGCAAAGTGGCAAGTGGAGACCTGACCCTCAATGTGGCAAGTGGAGACCTGACCCCATCTTCTCGCCGGCCGGGATCGGGATCGGCAGTCGGTTCTGCGGCGGCGGCAGCGGGCACGTCGCGAACGGCGTGAACGCGCAGGGCGGGTTGTAGGCCTTGTTGAAGTCCACGACCGTCTTGCCGTCCCTGCCGGGCCGGGGTGCGTAGAGGAACCGGCCGGCGCCGTACGTCTCGCTCCCATTCGTGCGATCGCCGAAGATCAGGAACAGATCTTCCTCGCCCTGCTCTTCGACCGCATCGAGCCGGTACTCCTTGCCGCCGACTGAGAACACGACTGCGCCGGGCGACGGCTCCTGCGAGACGGTTCCCAGGATGTTCGGGATCGCGATCGTCTTCTTCGGCGGATAAGGCTCGAATTGCGCGTCGAGACGCCAGGCGGAGCGGACGGCATAGCTCTCGATTCCGTGGAACGACTTTCTTGCCGCGTTCGCGCTGTCCTTGACCCGGACGCCGAGCTTTTCTCCGCGTTTGATGACATAGAACGAGAGTGTTCCGTGCCGGACGACGGTCGGCTTGCCCGATCCGTCCGAGGCAAGGTCGAGGGACTGGACTCCCTTGCCTTCGTGCGTGACTTCGACGCCGGGCGCCACCTCCAGGTGCGTCTTCCCGCCTGCGAGCCGGATTTTGCCGAGCGCGGGCGGCGACTTTTCGGCGGGGAGCACGATCCGGTTCGTCGGCGCGGCGCCGATCGAGTTGTCGCCCTCCTGCAGCCACGAGAGCGCGATGACGGTCAACCAGCCGTCGTCCGCGGTCAGGTGCTGGATCCGTTCGGAGCGCCACTTTTCGATCTCGACGCGGTACGCCGCCTCCGTCGGTGCCGCCGGAGAGACGGCGGAGGTCAGAGACAGGAAGGCGAGAAGGAGCAGAGACACCGACGGCCGGGCGGCCCTCAGCTGGCGGCGCGATCGAGCGCCAGGAGCTGCTCGGCTCGCTCGAGGTTCGCCCTCGCCGCTTCCGGAGGCGTCTCGAGAGACAACGCCTTGTGCAGAGCTTCGACGGAGCCCGCGAAGTCCCCGCGGCGCATCCGCACGACGCCCAGGTCGTTCCAGAGCACCGCGGATCTCGGGTTCGTCTCGATCGCTTTGACGAGCGCAGATTCCGCCTCCGCGAACTTTCCCGATTCCGCGAGCGCCGCGGCGAGACCGCTCGCCGCTTCCTCGTTGCCCGGCTCGGCGTCCAGCGCCGAAGTGAAGGCGGCTCGCGCTTCCTCGGCATTCTTCTGCTCGGCCCTCAGGTGTCCGACCGCTGACCAGAGACCGGCGTTCCCCGGCCCGAGGCGAGCTGCTTCCGCGAGCTCGTGCTCGGCGTCTTTGAGCAGACCCTTTTTGCGGTAGGCGCGACCGAGGTTCTCGTGGTACGCCCCCTCCTGCGGCTTCATCTTCGCGGCCTCGGAGAAGTTCTGGATCGCCTGATCGACGTCGCCCGCGCGATAGAGCAGAACCCCGAAGTCATTGCGCGCTTCGGCGGAGGTGGAATCGATCTCGATCGCGCGGCCGAAGGCGAGCCGCGCCCCGCTCGAGTCGCCCGCGGCGTCGAGCGAACGTCCGAGGCCGGTCGCGGCGCCGAGGTTGTGCGGTTCGAGCTCGAGCGCGCGGCGATAGTGGCTCGCCGCCGTGTTCCACTTCTTCTGCTGCTCCGCGATCCTCGCGAGCCCGAATTCCGCCCGCGCGTTGGAAGCGTCGAGGACGACCGCGGCGGTGAACTCGCGCTCGGCGTCCGCCTCCTGGCCTCCCGCGGCCGCAACGTCGCCGAGGAGGCGATGCGCCTCGGCGCTCCGAGGGTCGAGATCGGCCGCCCGGCGCGCGTGCGTCGTGGCGCCGGCCAGATCGCCCGCCTTCAACGCCTTGTCGGCGGCATCGAGGAGCGGCAGCACGTTAACTCCCGACTCGATCGGCGTCGCTCCGCCTCCGGGCGCCGCTGCCGAGATCGGCGCGGAGGTGACGAGGCCTTTCTGCAGATCGGACGCCCGCTTTCTCGCCGCATCCGCCTCGGCGGCGCGGCCGAGCTTCTCGTAGCCCTCGGCCAACAGGAGTTGCACCTCCGGGTCGCTCGATCCCGCCGCGCTCTTCAAGTCGGCGAGCGCCTCCTCGATCTTGCCCTCGGAGATCTTTCGCCGCGCGTTTCTCTTCAGGTCGCGCAGCTCCGAAGGGCCGAGCAGCGGGGTCGTCCCCGCGATTTCCGCCCGCACGGACTGTGCGACCCGCGCGAAGTCGGGGCTGTAGAGGTCTCCGATCACGACGAGATCCGGGCGCGCCGAATACGCGGCCTTCAGGTTGTCGCGCGCGCTCTTCGAATTGCCCGCGATGTAGAACGCCCACGCGCTGTTCAGGTAAAGGTCCGCCTTGCGGTCCGCCGGCGTGTTGGCAGAATCGGCGGCGCGGGCGTATTTTTCCGCCGCCTCCTTGAAGCGGCCGGAGTCGAAAGCACGCTTCGCTTCAGCCTCGAGCTTCTCGGCATTCTGCGCGAACGCGACCGCGGTGACGAGAAGGAAGCTCGCGATCACTGCGAGCGTCGAGATCGCGCGGTTTCTCACTGTCCTCCGATCCCCTGATCGACCGCCACGGCGGCGGGGGGCGTCCAGGGGGTCTCGCCCCGTTCCGGAACGGTGATCTGCTGCGTCACCGGCTGGAAGCCTTCACGGTGGAGCGTGACGCTGTACGTCCCCTTGGGCATCCGCAGCCGGGAAGCCTGCGGAAGGCTGCCCTTGTACTTGCCGCCGATGATGACGGAGGCCCCGGCCCACGACGGGTCGGCCTTGATCACGAGATATCCGACCGGGAACTGGTACGCGATCGTGTTCGATTCTTTCGGTCCGACCTTGAACTCGCGGTGGT
>DASXSX010000048.1:0-2968 GCA_036505815.1 Thermoanaerobaculia bacterium | reverse complement strand
CAGAGCGATTACCGACGCGGCAGCGAGCGCGACGAGGAATTCCGACGCGGCCGCGGCAACGAGGAGAACTGGAGTGGTCGCGGAGAGTCCGGCGAACCGTACCGGCGCGGCTACGAGGAGCGAAGCGGGCCGGGATACAGGCAGCAGGAGCTCCGCCAGGAGCAAACCTACGGACGAGAGCGGTCCGGGCAGCAGGTGCGAGAGGGATTCGGGCAGGAGAGCTTCGGCCGCGCAGGGGGCGAAGGTTATCGGCGCTACGGCGAAGGTTATGGCCGAAGCCCCGAGGGCTTCGACCGCGAGAGCCGCGGCTATGGATCCGAGTTCGGCAGAGGCACTCAGGACTTCGGCGGCTACGGGGAAACGCAGCGTTACGGGGAGAGCTTCGGCACCGTCGGAAGGAACCGGGGCCGCTTCACCGGTCGGGGGCCGAAGGGCTACATCCGCTCGGATGATCGGATCCGCGAGGACGTGAGCGACCGGCTCGAGCAGCACGGCGAGATCGACGCGACCGAGATCGAGGTCCGCGTCTCCAACGGCGAGGTGACTCTCGAAGGGACGGTCGAAGACCGCCGAACGAAGCGGATGGCGGAGGACCTCGTCGAGAACTGCCCGGGCGTCAAGCAGGTCCACAACCGGATTCGCGTCCAGGGCAGCACGGGCCAGTCGATTTCCAGCCGTCCGTCCACGACGACGAGCGGAACGAGCGGCTCGAGCTACCGTTCACCGTCGCCGTCGCCGTCGCCGAAGAGCTAGAGAAACGGTTTCCGGTCGCGCCCGCCGCGGCCGTCTTAGTCGAGGCGCTTCGAGCCCGAATGGGCCGGAGCGCCTCGTTTCACGAGGGTATGATTCGCCCCAGTTTTTCTGCGGGACGGCGAAGGACGTCGAGCGAGGTCAACGAGGCGCATGAAGAGATTTCCGGTTTTTGCGGTTCTCGCCGGCGCCGTCCTCTCACTTCTGCTCCTTCCGACCTGCCGTTCGACCAAGCACACGGTCGCCCGCATCGTTGCCCCGGCGGCCCGACCCACGGAACCCTACATCCCGCCCGAGCCGACCGTGCCGGCTGCCACCCCGCGCGGGATCGCGCCCTCTCCAACCCCGACGGTCGTCGGAATGCCCGTCGTGACGGCGCCCCCCGCTTCGAGGTACGAGCGCTCTCCGGGAGTGCTCTACGAGGAGCTCGTGCCGACGGCAGCCGCGGCCACGCCGGTCGCGACGCCGAGGTCGACGCGCACGCCGCGGCCGACGGCGACCCCCACGCGCGCCGTTTCCCAGAAGCCGGGCACCTATTACGAGGACGAGCAGGGGCGCCCGATCCCGACGGCGACTCCGACCTTCCGCTAGGGTCTCGAGGCCCATCGAACTCTTCCGCGGAGCGGTGTTTTTGGGGGAGAATCCCGGCCACTCGGAGGACGTCCATGAAAACTGAATCGTCGGTGCGCACGGGCGCGACCGAGTCCGTTCGCAACGACGAAGGAGTGCCGCCGACCGAGAAACGCTCTTCGCAGCTCGACCGGAGGTGGTTTCTCGGACAGCTCGGTGTCGGCGCGGCGTCGCTCGTCGGGCTGTCGGCGACCGGCTCGGCGGCGGCCGCGCAGGACCCGTCGCCTGCGAAAGACATCGGCCCCGCCCTGGGCACGCTCGGCCGCCAGTCCCGCGCCTTCGACGTTCGCATGCGCGCGGCAGAGCTGGCGCGCGACCGACAGTCCGTTCTCCAGACCTCCAACGGAGAGGAAGCCCTCTACGAGAAGCGCATCGCGAGCTATTCGAAAGGCCTGCCGCACAACGCCCTGGGAGAGGTCGATCCGGCCGCGTACAACGCCTTCCTGGCCGCGATCGCCAGCGCCGATCCGGCGGACTTCGAGCACCTTCCGATGGGACTCGGCCGGAAGCTGACCAACCCTCTCGCCGGCATGGCGTTCGATCTCGAGGGGCCCGACTCTCACCACCTTGCCCAGCCGCCCGCGCCGACGATTGCCAGTGGCGAAGGAGGCTCCGAGCTCGGCGAGGTCTACTGGATGGCCCTCAACCGCGACGTGCACTTCTCCGACTGGGCCACGAGCTCGACGATCGCCGCCGCGGCGGCGGACCTTTCGCGGTTTTCGGACTTTCGAGGGCCGAAGAACGCCGGCGGGCAGGTCACCGCCGAGACGATCTTCCGGGGCTCGACTGCGGGAGATCTCGTGGGACCGTATCTCTCGCAGTTTCTCTGGCTCGACATTCCGATGGGCGCTCTCCGGATCTCTCAGAGGGTCTGGACCGTTCCGGCGGGCCAGGATTTCCTGACCCGTTACGACGACTGGCTCGCCTCGCAGAACGGGTTCGAAGACTACAGCTACACGATCGACTCGACGGCGCGATACATCCGCAACCTGCGCGACCTCGCCCAGTGGGTTCACGTCGATGCGCTGTATCAGGCCTACCACCAGGCCTGCCTGATCCTGCTCGGCACGGGGGCGCCGTTCCAGGCGGGAAACCCGTATGCGACGTCGGCGACGCAGATCGGATTCGGCACGTTCGGCGGTCCCCATATCCTCTCGCTCGTGACCGAGGTGGCGACGCGCGCGTTGAAAGCCGTCTGGTACCAGAAATGGTTCGTGCACCGGCGCCTGCGGCCCGAGGCGTTCGCCGGACTCGTCCACAACACGCGACTGGCAACGGCGAGCTATCCGGTCAGCCGGGACATGCTGAATTCCTCCGCGCTCGACGCCGTCTATTCCCGCTTCGGTTCGTATCTCCTGCCGCTGGAGGCGCCGGAGGGAAGCCCGACGCATCCCTCGTACGGCGCAGGCCACGCGACGGTGGCCGGCGCCTGCGTGACGATCTTGAAGGCGTGGTTCGACGGCTCGTTCGTGCTGCCGCGGACTTTCGTGCCGGACGCGTCGGGCACTTCGCTGGTTTCGTGGAGCGACGCGCCCCTGACCGTCGAGAACGAGTTGAACAAGCTCGCCGCCAACGTCGGAATCGGCCG
>DASXSX010000047.1:0-9748 GCA_036505815.1 Thermoanaerobaculia bacterium | reverse complement strand
GAAGCGGTCGTACTTGACGTTCTCGTAGTCGGCCAGCAACGCGGACGTGACCCCCGGCTTGAAGACCGTGAACCAGTACGCGATTCCCGCGATCGTCCGCTTCTTCTTCGAGTCGTTCCGGTCGTCCGGCTCGAGCTGGTCGTAGCGGAAGAGGCCTTCGATTCCGATCGGCGTTCTCGGTGTCACCCACGCCGACCAGCCTTTGGCTTCGATCTCGGCGGTCGTCAGCAGCGTCTGGTCCTTGGCCTCGATGTAGTCGACCCCGACGTTGACGAACGGATGCTCGAACGTCAGCGCCCCGACGAAACGCTCCTTCTTCGCGTCGCGCACGTAATGGTCGCCGTCCCAGAAGCCGGACAGGCGCAAACCCCGCAGCACGGGGACCGCCGGCGCCGGCCGGAGCGTCAGGCGCACCAGGAACGCCTTCTGATCGTTCGCCTCCGATCGGTTGTATCCCTCGCCGTTGTACACACCGAGATGAAAGTCGCCGTAGTTCGACGGAAACGCGAGGCGACCTGTCAGCCCCAGGTCGGAGGAGACCAGGAACCCCTCGCGCTCGACGAAGATCTGCCCCTGGAAACGGTAGCGGTAGATGCCCTCGTTGAAGTCGATGTAGGGCGTCTGCTGCATCCCGAAGCGGAGCCAGGTGCCGTGCGGGAGCCAGTCGTCCATGTTGAACTGCGCGTAGGCGTACTTGAGCCGGTAGGTGTAGCTGCCGTTCAAGGAGCTGCCCGAGCCGGTCTCGCGAGTGACGTCCGGCGTGATCCGGAACGCGAGCAGGTGGTGGAGCTGACCCGTGATGTTGATGTACGCCCTTCCGACGTTGAACGCGTTCGGGTGGATCAGGTTGCCGTCGGCGTCTCGACTCTCCGGCTCGTCCTGGAAGGTGTAATCGAGAAAGATCGTGCCGCCGACTTTTACGGATGGGTCGTCGTTCGGCGGCGTGTAACCCTCGGCGGGGGTGATTTGGGCGATCGCGACCGCGCTCGCGAAGAGGCCGGTCGTCAGAAAGGCGAGCACTCTCGAATGCATTCGATTCCTCCTTGCGGAGGTGAGCCTCTCTTCCGCCGAGACACCGGCGTTGAAGGGAGGGTTAAATCGGGGTGAAGGGTCTTCTCGCCTGTCATCCCGAGCGAAGCGAGGGATCCCTCGGACTTCGTCCTCGGGATGACAAGGAGGCCGCGGCTAGTAGGTGAGAAGCAGATGCAGCGCCCGACTGGTCCGCGGCCTTCGCTTCGCGAATTGCGGAGTTTCGCGAAACCCGTTAATACGTAAGAAGCAGGTGGATCGCGTACCGCCTTTCCGACGGTCGCGCCGGTGAGAAGTCGTCGTACCGGACCTGCTCGTGATCGGCCAGCACCGCGGCCGTGATCCCGGGCTTGAAAGCGAACCACCACGCGACACCCGCGATCGTCCGCGTCTTCTCGGAGTCGTTCGCGTCCGCGTCGGGCTCGAGATGGTCATGGCGGAAGAGAACCTCGAGGCCGATCGGCGTCCTCGGCGTCACGAAGACCGACCATCCCTTCGCGTGGGCCTCGTGGTCCGCGACCGTGGGTCGGTCCTTCGCGTCGATGTATTCGAAGCCGGCATTGATCCAGGGATGCTCGAAGGTCACCGCGCCGATCGAGCGCTCGCGTTTGGCGTCGGAGACGTAGTGGTCCGCATCCCAGAAACCGGTCAGCCTCAGGCCTTTGACGATCGGAATGCGCGGAACGGGACGGACGGTCGCGCGAACCTGAAAAGCCTTCTGGTCGTTCGGGTCGGACTTCTGGTAGCCCTCGCCGTTGTAGACGCCGAAGTGGAGGTCGCCGAAGTCAGCCGGGAAAGCCACGTGAGCGGTAACGCCCGCGTCGGCGGTCGAAAGGAACCCTTCGCGCTCGACGAAGACGTTGCCCTGGAACCGGTAGCGGTAAACGCCTTCCTCGAAGTCCGTGTACGGTGTCGGCTGAAGACCGAACCGAACCCACGTCGCCTTCGGAAGCCAGTCGTCGAGGTTCACCTGCGCGTAGGCGTATTTGAGGCGGAAGGTGTAGCTGCCGGAAAGCGAGCTACCCGATCCCGTCTCGCGTGAGATGTCCGGCGTGACGCGGAACCCGAGCAGATGATGGAGCTGACCCGTCACGTTGATGTAGGCCCGTCCGACGTTGGATGCGTTCGGGTGGACGAGATGACCGCTGGCATCCCGGGTCTCCGGCTCGTCCTGGAAGGTGTAATCGAGAAAGATCGTGCCGCCGACTTTCACCGACGGTGTGTCGTCCGGCGGCGTGTAACCCTGCGCCGGTGTGATCTGCGCCGATGCGGTAGACGCGTGTGCGAAAACCGCCACCACGGCGGCTGCGAGCGTTCTCGCGATCTTCGAGATTCTCTTTTGCATTCGCATATTTCGTGCGTCCTCTCCCGCTCGCGTCCTTGAAACCAACTGAAATAGGCATGAAGCGGCTCTTGACGGCGTCCGGCTGACGGATCTAGTCTCTTTCTACGGCGTGAGGCATTTTGCCCACGCTTCGGGTACCCGCCGGGAGCGATGGCCCCGGCGAGAGGAGGGTCTCATGTATCCCGGATTCATTCCCCATTGGAAGAGGCAGCGCTGTAGCGAGAGCCGCGCCGGAACCGGCTCGGAGCCTGGCGGACGCCGCGGGTGGCGGCGCGCCTGGGAGTACGGCATGGCCGGCGAAGAAGAGTCGGGTGCCTTCGGTTTCGGAGGCGGCGCTTTCGGCGTTCGGCGGCCGCTGCGCTATCTCGCCTACAAGCTCCAGCTCGAGGAAACGCAGATCGGCGAGCTCGCCCGGATTCTCGACGAGATCAAGACCGAACGCGCGCAGGCCGCGGTGGACCATCGCCGCGCGCTCTCGGCGTTCGCGGACGCGATCTCCGGCGACGTGTTCGATCGAGCGAAGGCGGAAGCCGGCGCCAAGCTGCGGCTCGACAGCGCGGATCGTCTCCGCGCCGCTGTGGTGACGGCGCTCGGCCGGCTCCACGAGCTGCTCGACGCGCCGCAGCGGGCGAGGCTCGCGTACCTGATTCGGACGGGAACTCTGTCGATCTGACGAATTCGGGGGCGGCGCGAGCCGCCCCTCTTTTCTTCAACTCGCCGGCGCGGAAAACTACCGCCTCACCGACAACTTTTCGTAGGCGACGGTCGGCCAGGAGAGGCTCAACTGCAGCCCTTCCACTTCCGGCCGGACGAAGCGATAGACCTGCTCGTGGAAGAGCGGCAGAAGGAGCGCCTCGCGCGCGACGTATTCCTCGATCTGACGGTAGATCGAATGGCGCGCGCGGGTGTCGATCTCGGCACGTCCGCGCTCCGAGAGCCGGTCGACCTCGGGCGTCCCGCACATTCGCCCGAAGATGCCTTCCCGTGACCTCAGAACTCCGTAGGCGAAAGTGTCCGCGTCGGGATAATCCGCATTCCATCGGCCGATCATGAGGTCCGCTCGCCCATCCTGGAACGCGAGATACTCCGCCATGGTCGTATTCATCGGCCGGATCTGGAATCCAATCTCCCGGAAAGATGCCGCGAGGTCGGCGTAGAAAGCCGCGTACTCGCCGAAGAAGACGGGGTGTACCGCCGCGGCAAGCTCGACGGTCTCACGAGAAATCGTGTACTCGCCGGAGCCGGCCGCCGAAGATTTCCCGGCCGCGCGCGGCGCCGGGGCCGCGCCCGCCGCGGAGTGCCCGAGCAGCCCGGGCGGAATGAGCCCGGCCGCCGGAATCGCGACTCTCCCCAGGGTCCGGCGGACGAGACCCGGGACGTCCACGACGGCAACGAGGCTGCGACGAACCTTCAGGTCCTGAAGGGGCATCCGGTGGATGTTGAACGCGACGAAGTAAGTCGTGAGACGGGGCGATTCCCGGTAGCCCGAGGCGTAGCGCGGATCACGGCGTAGAGTTTCCGCGTCCGCCGGGAGGAGATCGGATGCGATCGATAGCCTGCCTGCGAGGAACTCGCTTCGGATTTCCTCTGGAGCGACCCCGAAGCGAAAAACGATCGCCTCGCTCTTCGGATATCCCTCGATCCAGTAATTCGGATTGCGCTCGAGCTCGAGCCGCCGTCCCGGCTCGAACGCAACCGCGCGAAACGGGCCGGTTCCGATGGCGCCTTCCCGCCAGCTCCCGCCGAAGTGTGTCGTCCCTTCCGGCACGATCGCGGTCGCTGCGTAGGAGATCAGGGCCGGGAAAAACGAAACCGGCTCCTCCAACTCGATGAAGAACTCCGTCGGAGAAACAATGTGGAACCCCTCGAGGTCCGTACCGGCGCCATCCAAGAGTCGTCGGGCGCCGCGAATCGGCGCGAGGTGCCAGCGGGTATCGCTCTCGCGGTTCAGGAGCAGCCGCTCGTAGGAGTAGCGCACGTCACGCGCCGTCAGCCTCCGGCCGTTGTGGAAACGGATGCCCGGCCGCAGGCGGAAGCGGAACCGCATCCCGTCGTTTTCGACGAGGACCTCGGAGGCGAGCCACGGGACCACGACTGCACTCTCGCCCTGCCGGGTCAGCGTCTCGTAGAGGGTGGGCAGCGTCTCGGCCTGCTCGACCGTTTCGGTCAGCGAGGGATCGAGGCTTCGCACGACGCCGGCGATCGGCACGTTGAGGACTCCCTCCGCCGTCGTGCGGGCAGAAGCGGCGGCGGGAGCGGCAGCGGACGACTTTCCGACCTCGCTGTAGTTGACGAAGGGCGCGGTCGAGCGCAGCGCCAGCCCGCGAACGGACGGTGCCGCGATGCGGTAGTCCACGTCGTGGAAGAGGGGCACGAGGAAGGCGGAGTCGAGCAGCACGTCCTCGAATTTCCGATAGAGGCTCTCGCGCGCGCCGGGACGGCTTTCGCGCCTTGCCTCCTCCAGGATCTCGTCGGTCTCGGGAGATGAGTAATAGTGCCGTAGCCGCCCGTTTCCCGAGTGGAAGAGAGTGAAGCTGAAGTTGTCGGGATCGTCATAGTCGGCGATCCATCGACCGACCCACAAGTCGACCCCGCTCGGGTTCCACATCTCGAGATACTCGGCCATGTTCTTCGTGACAACGGAGACTTCGATCCCGAGCTCGGCCCAGCTCGCGAAGAGTGAGGATGTCAGCGCAGCGTACTGGTCCTGCAGGATCGGATGAACGGCGGCCCGCAGTCGCAAGGGGAGCGTCACCCCCGCCGAACGGATCATTTCGGCAGCCTTCTCGCGCGCGACGTGGGGAAGCCGGCGTCCGGCGTCGTGCCCGAGGATTCCCGGCGGGATCACCCCGGTCGCCGGCAGCGCGAAGCGGCCGAGAGTTCCCCAGACGAAGTCGCGCGCCCTCGCCGCGTCGGAGAGCGCATGGCGGAGGGTCAGGTTCGATCCGGCCGCGCCGGACTGGTTGAAGAGCGCGAAGTAGGTGTTCTTCTTTGGCGTCTCGGCCAGGCCCGACCGGAATCGCGGCTCGCGGAGAATCGCTTCCCGATCCTGGGGCAGGAGGTCGCGGGCGATGTCGTACTCGCCGGACTTGAGGCCGGCGGCGATCACCGAGGCGGAAAGCGACGCACGGAACTCGATGCGGTCGAGCCGCGCGGGCGAGTCCCGCCAGTAGCGGGGGTTCCGTTCGAGAATCACGCGATCGGCGGCATGACGAGTGATCACGTAGGGTCCGGTGCCGAGGATCTTTTCGGCCGTGCCTTCGCCGGACGCCGCTCCGATGGAGACCCTGCCATCGGTCAAGAATGCCGGATAGACGGGGAGCGCATCGTCGAGCCGGATTTCGATCTCGTTGTCGGAGCGGGCCGCGATCCCGGAAACGGAATCCGCGGTTCCCTCCAGGAACGCCGAAACCCCCGTGATGGCGGCGAATGCTGCCGGGGTCGCCCGCCTAGAGAGGCGGATCGATCGTTCGAGCCACCTCTTGACCGCGGGCGCCGCGAGCGGCGTGCCGTCGGAAAAAACGGCTCGCGGATGCAAGCGGATGCGAACGGTCCTTCCGCCGTCCTCGAGGGACCACTTCTCGGCGAGCGCGGGGACGAGACCTCCCTGCGGATCCGTCGTGACCAGCGTCTCGAAGACGTTGGCGATGACCTCGTGCTCCTCCGTCAAATCGTAGAATCCCGGCTCGACGCTCGCGATCGGGTTGGCCATCGCCACGACGAGCGTCCCGCCACGCGGAATCTCTTCCTCCTGGACCTTTTCTTTTGGCGTCAGCCGCTCGATCTCTCCCAGATACGCCGTGGCCCGGGCAGACTCTCCCCGCAAGTTCGCCACGGAGGCGGCGAGGGAAAGCAATTTCCCGAGCGCCTCGGTGTTCCCGACCGATCGCGCGACCTCGATTCCCCGTTCCGCCCACCGCCATGTCTCCTCGGTCCGGCGCCCCTGCCAGGCGGTCTCGGCGGCGAACAGCATGCCGGCGACGGCCCAGTCGCGTCGCTCCTCCCGTTCGAACAGGCGCACGGCGAACTCCGCGTCTCGAAGCGCGCCTTCGGGATTCCCGGCGATGCGGTGAGCTTCCGCGAGGACGAGTCGCGCTTCTCCTTCGAGAGAGCGGTCGCCCTGCCACTCCTCGTCTTCAAGATATTCGAGGGCGGTCTTCGCCGCTCGGATCGCATCGTCCGGGCTGAACGCGTCGAGCGACTTGCGCGCGAGCTTCAGACCGTAGTCGACCGTCTTCTCGGGGACGTCGGCCTGCGAGAAGTGGTGGAGAAGGTCCGGATAGATTCGATCGAGCCGGCCCGCGTAGCGCCGCTCGATCAACTCCGCATACTTTCGATGGAGCGACCGGCGTTTGCGCCGCGATAGAGCGCCATACATCACGTCGCGCACGATCCCGCTCGAGAAGGCGAGCCGGTCGCCGCGAGATTCCCGCTCCTCCTCGAAAACCCCTTCGCGGATCAGTCGCTCGATCGAGTCCTCGACATTTCCGGTCCCCTCTGCGAGGGTCTCGAGATCGCGGAAGTCGAAGTTTCGTCCGAGGACCGAGGCGATCGAGAGAAGGTCCCGCAGGTCTTCGGGAAGCCGCTCGATCCTTTTCTCGACCGCTTGCTGGATCGTGGCCGGCAGAGCGTCCGAGGAGATTCCGGCTCCCTTCGAAAAGCTCCACGCTCCGCTGTCGTCCCGCGCGATGCCCCCGGAGTCGATCAGCGACCGCAGAAGCTCTTTGGTGAAGAACGGGTTGCCTTCCGTCGCCTCGTGGAGCTTCTTGGCGAGCTCGGTCGACAGGTTCGGCGCGCCCACCACCGACTCGACCAGCGCACGGTGCTCCGACGCGGAGAGCGGCGGGAGTGTGATCGAGACGAAACGCGGGTCGTCCGCGAACGAGTCGAGCATCCGGGCGAGCGGGTGACGCTTGTCGATCTCCGTCTGACGATAGCTTCCGACGAAAAAGGTCGGCGTCGGTCCGAGGCGCCGTACGATGTACTGAAGCGCTTCGATCGACACCTCCGCGGCGTGGAGGTTCTCCAGGACCAGCACGAGAGGCTTTCCGGCCGCCATCCGGGTCAGAGTCCGCGCCAGCAGCTCGAAGATCTGGATCCGGTCTTCAGCTCTGGGCTGATCGGCAGTCGAGGCGATGCGGGAGTCGCCGCTCGCGGCGGACCGCAGCTCGCTGATCTCAGTCAGGAGCGGAAAGAGGGAAAGCAGGTCGGGCGCGAGATCGGAGAAATCCGGGCGGTCACTACCGGAGCCGCCCGCGTCCCGATAGCGGAAGTAGTCCTGGATCAGCTCGCAAAATCCCTGGTACGAGAAGGCGCGATCCTGCTCGACGAACCGACCGTAAAGGACGCGGATCTTTCGCATCGCCGCGAGCTTCTTCAGCTCCTCGAGAAGGCGTGTCTTTCCGATTCCGGGCTCACCCGCTACGACTGCGAACTGGCAGTCGCCGGCGACCGCCGCATTCAGGCGCCGCTGGAGCTCGGCGAATTCCTTCTCCCGTCCGATGAAGGCGGACGCGGACGGCCGCTGCAGGGTACGACTGGCCGTCAGGACCACAGACATGGAGAACTCATCGCTGTGGAGGCTGGAGCGATGGCGGCGCAGCGCCTCCGCGAGCTGGCCCGCTTTCTGCGGGCGGCGAGCCGGGTCTTTCTCCAGGCACTGAAGGACGATGTCCTGAAGCTCTTCGCGGATCTCCGCACCGATCGCGCGCGGCGGCTGGGGGATCTCGTGGACGATCCGGTAGAGGACCGACTGAACTTCTCCGGTGAACGGCGGCTCGCCGGTCAGGCATTCGTACATGACGGTACCGATCGAGTAGATGTCGGAGCGACCGTCGAATGCGTGGGCGGTGACCTGCTCCGGGCTCAAGTACGTCACGGTGCCCACGAGCGTGCCGGTCTTGGTCAAGCGGTTTTCGGTCGCCGTGTGCGCGAGGCCGAAGTCCATCACCCGGATCCGTGGCAACCCTCCTTCCTCGCGCGCGACCATGATGTTCTCGGGCTTGATGTCGCGGTGGACGACGCCGCGCGAGTGGCTGTACTCCAGGGCGTCCGCGACCTGGATCGCGATGTCGATCACTTCCCCGAGGCGAAGTGAGCCGTCCCAGAGGAGACGGCGCAGGTTCGTCCCCTCGACGATCGGCATCACGAAGAAGAGGGAGCCGTCGTGGCGGCCGACGTCGTAGATCGGGACGATGCCCGGATGGTCCATCTGCGCGACGATCTGCGCCTCGCGCTGGAAGCGCTCCTCGAGATCCGGAGTGAGCTCGGTGGTGGCGAGGAGCTTGACGGCGACCTCGCGGTTCAACATCGGGTCGCGCGCGCGATAGACGACTCCCATGCCGCCGCGGCCGAGCTCGGCCGCGACCTCGTAGCGGTTGCCGAGTCTCGTGCTCAACATCTGTTCGCTCCGGGTCATCCGAGGATTTCGCGGAGGGCGAGAGTATCAGCTTTGGCTCGGTCGGATCCCGGGCGTAAAGACGAGCTCGTGCCAACCGGTCGATAGCGCAGGTATCCGATCCCCACGTGCATGTGCCGGTGAAGATGGTTCGGCACGGCGACCGCGATCGCGAGCGCGAGAAGCGCGTGGGCGACGGCGAGAGGGTAGAGGTTGTGGTAACGCCGGAAGACCTCGGAGAAGAGAAGCCCGGCGGCGAGCGTCGCCGGGGCGAGCACGGGATTCGGCAGATGTGCCGCGGAAAAGAGCAGCGCGGTGACCCCGACCGCCTTTCTCGCGCCCACGACGACTTCGAGCCGCCGGTAGAAGAACGATTGCGCGGCGAACTGCTGGGCGAGTGACCACGGCACATACGCGGCGAGGTGCGCCAGAGCGGAGGTTTGGAAAGGATGGCGACCTGATCCGGCCAGTTTTCCCGCGAGCAGCATGGCGCCGGCCAGGCCGGCAGCGGCAGCAACCACCCACGCGGATCGTGCGAGCCCCGCTCGGCCCAGGCCGACCTCGGCGAGCGACGGTTGCTCGAACGCGACCGCCACCATGATCCCGGCGGCCGCCGCAAGGGCCAGGGCGGAGCGCGCCGGACCCTCGGTCCAGAGAGCCGCCTGGACGAGCACGAAGCCGCCCGCGACCTCGCCCCAGAGCCGGGGCGCGGACAGCGCGCGTTGGACCATGGGTTTTCTCCGGAAAGCCGGTCGCTCGCCCGCCGGATCGGATGGCCGAAGTGGAGTCTATCCGCCGCTCGGGAGAGACTTGGCGGAGCCGTCGATGATTTCCTTTCTCTTTGCGATCCTCACGCTATCCGCTTCACCAATGGCGCAATCACCGGCCTTCGACCTGATCTTCGCCGGCGGCCGCGTCGTCGACGGCACCGGCGCGCCGTGGTTGCGCGCCGACGTCGGAATCGCCGGCGACCGGAT
>DASXSX010000046.1:0-4555 GCA_036505815.1 Thermoanaerobaculia bacterium | reverse complement strand
CTCGCCGACAAGCAGGGCGTGTCATGGGACCAGATCGGCGGCACGATGCAGAACGACATGCTCAAGGAGTTCATCGCCCAGAAGGAGTGGATCTCTCCACCCGAGCCCTCCGTCCGGCTCGTCGCGGACATGATCGAGTTTTGCGCCGGCGAGGCGCCACGCTGGCATGCGGTCTCGATCAGCGGCTACCACATTCGGGAGGCGGGAGCGACGGCCGTGCAGGAGGTCGCCTTCACGCTCGCCAACGGGATCGCCTACGTGGAGGCCGCGGTCGGCCGGGGGCTGCCGGTCGATTCCTTCGCTCCACGGATCTCGTTCTTTTTCAACGCGCACTCCAATTTTTTCGAGGAGGTCGCGAAGTTTCGCGCGGCGCGGTCGCTCTGGGCGGAGATCATGCGGGACCGCTTTGGCGCGCGGGACCCGCGCTCTCACCGGATGCGTTTCCACGCGCAGACCGCCGGATCGACGCTGACCGCGCAGCAGCCTGACGTCAACGTCGTCCGGGTGGCGCTCCAGGCGCTCTCGGCGGTGCTCGGAGGCACGCAGTCTCTGCATACGAACGCGGCCGACGAAGCACTCGCGCTCCCGACCGAGCGCGCGGCCCGGCTCGCGCTCCGCTCGCAGCAGGTGATCGCGTTCGAGACCGGCGTGGCGGACGTCGCGGACCCGCTCGGCGGATCCGCGCTCATCGAAGAGTGGACCGGGGAGATTCGGTCGCGAGCGCGGCGGCTCATCGATAAGATCGACACGCTGGGCGGCGCGGTTGCCGCGATCGAGAGCGGCTGGGTCCAGCGGGAGATCGAGGAATCCGCCTACACGGCGCAGCGCGCCGTCGAGGAGGGAAAGCGGATCGTCGTCGGAATGAACGCCTTTCGGGAGGAGGAGAACGAGTCTCCCCCCGTCCTGACGATCGATCCCGAGATCGAGCATGATCAGATCGCCCGCCTGCGGGCGTTTCGCGCGGCGCGCGAGCCAGGGCGGGTCTCGACAGCCCTTGCGGCGCTCGAGCGCGATGGGCGCGAAGACCGCAACCTGATGCCGGCCCTGATCGCGGGCGTCAGTTCGGGAGCAACCCTCGGAGAAATCGTTTCGACGCTCAAAACGGTCTACGGGGAGCACCGTCCGTCGAGCTAGACGAAAGTCCGAAGTCCAAATTCGGGTTACGTCCCGGGCCGTGGATGAATTCGCTGTTAAGTCCAAGCGCCAAAGGCGCTTGTCTATGTGGAAAAAAAATGAACGCTCTTGGAGACTTCCGCCGGCGCAGGTCGGAATTTGCCGTTTTCACGCTAAATCTCTGATGACGGTGAAGTTGTTTCTTCGCACAGGAGTCGGTGCAAAGCGGGCGGCGACCGCGAAACGTCGCGGGTTTCGGACGCTTTCCACAGAGATTTCGGCAGACTTTTCCACCGCGGTTTCGGAAAACTGGTTTGTCACCCGTTTTTCGAAGGATTTTCTCGCGGAGGAGGCTCCCCGGCCATGGCGCGGGGGTCAGGTGCCTTCAACCGCGCGAAGGGGGCTCGAAACAGCGGCGGCAGCGCGCCTCGTAGACGCCCTGGGCTCCTACGACGACGAGCTCGTCGCTCTCCACCAAACGCTGGGTGTTGTTGGCGGGCGAGCCGCAGCGGACGCAGATCGCGAGGGTCTTGGTGACGTCCTCCGCGACTGCCATCAGAGAGGGGATCGGTCCGAAAGGCTCCCCGCGATAATCCTTGTCCAGCCCGGCCACGATCACGCGCTTTCCCTGATCGGCCAGCCGCTGCGCAACGGCGACCAGGCCGGCGTCGAAGAACTGGGCCTCGTCGATCCCGATGACCTCGGTGCGATGGTCGACTTTTGCGAGGAGCTCGTCGCTGGACGCGACCGAAATCGACGGCATGCGCATCTCGCTGTGGGAAACGATCTCCGCCTCGGAGAAGCGCGAGTCGATCGTCGGCTTGAAAATCTGAACGCGCTGCTTCGCGATGATCACGCGGCGCAACCGCCGGATGAGCTCTTCGCTCTTGCCGGAGAACATGCTGCCGCAGATCACCTCGATCCAGCCGAGCTGCGTCTTGACCAGCGCCATGGGAGCCGGATCTTATCGGACGGCCGCGGCGGCGCTCTTCCCCTGTGACGACGGCCCGAAGCGCTCGCGAAGCCGGCTCTCGAGCGCTCCGACGGTTTCGAAGACTTCCGTTGCCGTGGAGAGGACCCAGCCGGAGGCGTCCGCCGCCGGCATGCCGAGGAGCAGGTAGACCGGTTTGCCCAGCCGATAGGCGAGGGTCACTTCCGCCGCGGTCCCTCCCCCCGCCGCTGCGGCACGATCCCAGAACGCGACCAGATAGTCCGTCCCGGTTTCGATGCGGTCCAGGTCCCAGGCGATGATCTTGCGCACGACCTCCCGGAACCGTTCTCGGTCTTCGAGCTTCCACCGGCGGAAGCCGGCGAGCTCTTCATCGGTCAGGTTCTTCTTCTCGTCTGCCGCGGGATCGTAGACCTCATGGCGAAGCTCGTCGCGCAGAAAGGCGACGAGCTCCTCGCGCCATTTCCTTCCGCCGTCGGCGGCATGCTCGATGGCGCCGGAGAGGTACACCCTCACAGGGAGACGCCGATCTTGGGGCAGAGAGAGTTGACGGGACAGATCTCGCAGCGGGGCCGCCGGGCGACGCAGGTCTGGCGTCCGTGAAAGATGAGTCGGTGCGCGGCCATCGTGCGGCGGCCCTTGCGCACGAGGGCGTTCAAGTCCTGTTCGATCCGGGCCGGGTCGGTCTCCCGCGTGAAGCCGAGGCGGCGTGACACGCGGGCCACGTGCGTGTCCACGACGAACCCCTCATCCTTGCCGAATGCATTGCCGAGAATCACGTTTGCGGTCTTTCGCCCGACGCCGGGCAAGGCGACCAGCTCTTTCATCGTGTCGGGAACGCGTCCGCCGTGCTCCGCGCCGATCGCCGCTCCGGCGCGCCGAAGGCTTCGCGCCTTGGCGTTGAAGAAGCCGGTCTGGCGGATGTCGTTCTCGAGCGCCCCCGCCGGCGCGCAGGCGTAGTCCGCGGCCGTCCTGTACTTTCGAAAGAGCGCGGGCGTGACTTGGTTGACGCGCACGTCGGTGCACTGGGCCGAGAGCACGGTCGCGACGAGGAGCTCGAGCGGGCTCGAGTGGTCGAGCGAGCACTTGGCGTCGGGGTAAGCCCGAGCCAGGCGGCGGAGGACGGCGGAGGCTCGACGGCGTCTCTCCGCCAGAGTCTCGCGCCGTCGCGCTCTCCGGGACTTCGCTCGCGGAGTCTCGGTCGTCTTCCCTTTCGGCCTCGCCAAGAACTGCGATTCTAACGACGCCCGATGCACACGTCCCGTTGCATTGACGTGTGTCGAGACCGGTGGTATCTACGGCGCGAAGACGCTCACACAAAACGAGGAGGCTGCGATGATCCGGCCCGGATCGAACTCCTTTCGCCTTGCGTTTCTTCTCCTTTTCACCGCGGGCTCGTTCGCCTTCGGCCAGACCACGACCGGCTCGATCAGCGGGACTGTCTCGGATACGTCGGGCGCGGCGATTCCGAACGTTGCGGTGACCGCGCGAAACGTGGACACGGGCGCTGTGCGGAACACGACCTCCGGGTCGGTGGGGACTTTCACGATCCCGATCGTGCCGGTCGGAACGTACGAAGTCGGGGCCGAGCGCGCCGGGTTCTCGGCCGCTCGAGTCGCGAACGTCGTCGTCGCCATCGGCACCGACGCCAACGTCCGGCTCGTCCTGGAACCCGCGGGGGTCCAGGCGGCGGTGACGGTCTCGAGCGAGGCGCCCCTTATCGAGACGTCGAAATCTGCGGTCAGCTCGGTCGTCAGCGAACGGATGATCGCGAACCTGCCCGCCAACGGGCGCAACTTCATCGACTTCGTCCTCTCCACCCCCGGCGTCGTCCGCGACGAAGCCCGCCTCGGCGACATCGTCTTCGCGGGTCAGCGGGGGACGCTGAACAGCCTGGTCGTCGACGGCGCCGACAACAACAACACGTTCTTCGGACAGGCTCTCGGCCGCACGGGGTCGGGTCGCGCGCCCTACCAGTTCAGCCAGGACGCGGTGAAGGAGTTCCAGGTCAACATGAACGCCTACTCCGCCGAGTACGGGCGCGCGGGCGGGGCCGTGATCAATGTCGTCACGAAGTCGGGCACGAACGACTTCCACGGAGGCGCGTTCTATTTCTACCGGGACAAGAGCATCAAATCGATCGATTACATCGACGAAATCAACCACCGCCCGGAGGCGCCTTACCACTTCGATCAGTTCGGGGCGAGCCTCGGGGGACCGATCGTGCGAGACCGGCTCTTCTTCTTCGCGAATTACGACGGGCAGCGAAACAAGACGCCGAACACCGTCATCCTGAACGTCCCGGCGGGAACGCCGACGGACCCGGATACCGTCGCCGGCATCGCGCGTCTGACCCCGCTCGCCGCATCCTGGGACCGCAAGCAGGACCAGGACGTCTTTCTGCTCAAGACCGATTACGAGGTCTCTTCGAGCCACCATCTGTCGCTCCGCTACAACCGCCAGGACTTCACCGGGAAGGGATTCGAAAACGGC
>DASXSX010000045.1:0-10140 GCA_036505815.1 Thermoanaerobaculia bacterium | reverse complement strand
AGTCGGTCCCCGACAGTCCCGCGGGATGGAAAACGAGTCGGCCGGAGATCGCCGCGCTCGAAGCGTTGTGGAGCTGGAGCGTCGTGCGGAAGAGCGAGTTGTTGACCCCGGGAGCGGAGGCAACCGCGGCAATCGTTCGCCGCGGATCGCTCTTCGAGCTGATCGCGCGCGCGAACTGCAGGCTCGGGTCCTGGGTCGTGTTGTCTGTCGTCGCGCCGTAGACAATGGCGCTGCCGGCGTCCATCTGGAACGTCACAGTGTCGTTGGCGAGCAGAGGAAGGCCGAGAAAGGTCTCCGCCGTCTGCTGTTCGAAGTACACCGGCGGATAGAACTTCGCGCCGGTCGTGCGGATCGCTCCGCTCGCGTCGCGAACGCTAAAACGGATCGTTGCGCCGAAGGAGAGAGACCGAACCCCGATGTTGTAGCGGGCGCGCGAAGGCTCCGGCGGCGCGATCAGCACTCCGGTCTTGCCCTGCTCGAGCGCCTCGTCGGGCCGAAGCAGCTCTTCGGTCATTCCCGTCGTCCCCGCGTCCCCGGCGTCGTTGAAGATGCGGATCGTCGCGACGGGTGGCTCTCCCGTGCGCAGCACCAGGTCCATGCTCCCCAGACCCGACTCCTGTAGGGCGGGAAGGAGATCGGAGAACGCGACGGTCTGACCCGCCCCGAGCTGGTAGGGAAGGGAGGGATCGTCCGCCGTGCCGGAACTCCCCGCGGCGTGGTAGATCAGGTCTCCCGAGATCGGGCCGTTCGTCGGGTTGTGCAGCTGGACGCCCGTCTTGAAGAAGGAACCGAGCGCGCCGGGCGTCGAAGCGACCGCGGGCATCACCAGGGATTCGGCCCCCCCCGCTTGGACGATGACGACTCGGACGTCCCCGAATGCCAGCACGCCAGACCGCGGAGGCCCGGAGTTCGGGCCGGCCGCGAACGACACGGTCCCGGTTCCCGTGCCGGTCGCCGGCGATGAGACCGTCAGCCAGTCGTCGCCGGTGAACGTCCACGAGCATCCCGCCGGCGCGGTCACGGTGACCGACCGGCTTCCTCCCTCGGCCGGGATCAGAGAGCTAGCAGGCGATACGATGATTTGGCAACCCGTCCCGCTGCCGACTCCCGTTCCGGACAGCGGGACCGACGTGAGAGCCGCGGCAGGGGCACTGCTCGCAAGCGACAGCGTGCCGCTCTGGACTCCTCCGGAGGCCGGACGGAAGGTGACCGTCACCGTCGCTTCCGCGCCTCCGGGGAGAGAGAGCGGACCCGTCGGCGATCGTACGGCGAACTGCGAGCTGCTGCTCCCGAGCGCGAAAACCGTCAACGTTCCTCTCCCGCCGTTTCGAACGCGCACCGTGAGGTCGCTCGAGCCCCCGAGAGGGATGTCGCCGAAGGCGAGAGAGGCGGGCGTGACGACGATCTGCGGCGTGGCGAGGCCCGCGCCGAGGAGACTCGACGTCACGACCGGTCGCGCCGGATCGTCACTCTCGAAGGCGAGCGTCGCTGCCCGGACGCCCTCCGCGGCGGGAGTGAATCTCACGCTGACCGCGCGGCTGCCGTCTGGCGCGACGACGATCGGGAGGTTCTCGCGGACGGCGAAGTCCCCCTGGCTGCTCACGATGGCGCGAATCGTCAGAGCCTTCTCGCCGTGGTTCACGACGCGCAACGCCGCTTCTCCGAACTCGCCGAGCTTCACCGGTCCGAAGTCGGCCCTCGTTTGCACGGCGATGAGCGGCGCGGCCACCACCGTCAGCGGTCCCACCGTCGCCTCGGTCGTCCGGAAGCCGTCGGTCGCGAGCACGCGAAACCGAACCGCGCTGCCGGAAGCGATCTCCGCGGTGTCGAAAGTGAACTCGTTGGACGACGAGTTGACCTCGATCGGTAACCACTTCGCGCCGCCATCCGAGCTGTAGAGGACCGCGTACGTGAGCGGGTCACCATCCGGATCGGAACCCTGCCACCGGATCGTGCGGGTGCCCTCCCACGTCTCGCCGGTCGCCGGGCTCGTGATCGTGATCGTCGGCGCGTTCACGCTCGCGGCCCGTGTCGCAAGCTCCGAGTCGCCGCGTCGCAGGGACACGCGCGTGGCACCGGACTGAAAAGGAATCCGGAGCGCGAAGAAAGCCTCTTCGGTCTCCTCGCCCGTCCGATGGTCGTGAAAACTCAGGTTGAAACAAAAGTCGGAAAGCGTTTGCGACGCTCCGCTGAACCGGATGCAATGGCTGCCGTCCGGCGCCGGAGGCGAGGAAGGGGCCGAGGAATTGAAGACGATCATTGGATCGAGCCGCGCAAGCGTCCCGTCGTGCCGGGCCGAGCCGCTCACGATCGCGTAGGTCGCATCGGCCGCGGATTCCCGGACGGTTTCTCTCATCGGACGAAAGCGGCCGTCGAACAGCTTGTTGTAATGGAAAGGCGAGATCCAGATCCGGCGGCCCGGCGTGTTCCGATACGTCATGACGTCGAACCGCGAGCTGGGGATGATCCTGGGAGCCTGCGGGTCGACGCCGACCTCGTGGACAGTACCGCTCGACGGATCGGGCCAATCGGTGTTGGCATCGATGCATTTGCCGCAGTCGGCGGTGTTCGTGTGACGCAGACCCAAGTTGTGGCCGATCTCGTGCGCGAGCAGGTTTGCCGTCACCCCCTCGCCGTAATCGTCGCCGGATGCCACGATATCCGCCATTACCCAGGAGACGCGCCCGCTGTCGGTCGGGGCGTACCACAAAGGATCGGAAGACCCCGCGACTCTTCCCGTCTGGGAGAGAAGGTTTGGCATCCATCCGACGAGCTGGTCGATCGAGGAGTCGTTCGCCATCTCGTAGCGAAGCCGCAGCAGCGTAATGAGATAGTCGAAGTCCGAACTCGTCGCGAAGCGATACGGATAGATCCACGTCGGAACCTTGAGTCTCGAATACGAGAGTCGTTCGCTACCGACAGGAAAGATCTTGCTCATCTTGGTGTGTTCCAGGTCGATAAACGCCGAAGGGCAGTTGATGTTCGTCAGGTAGCAGATCGGCACGTGGCGGACGGTGAATTCGTTGCGGTGGATGAACACCGCGTTCTGCTCGGCGGTGTTGTTCGTGCGATTCGTCTCGGCCAGCGCGCCGTCGGGATTGACTTCGGCACGGAGCTTGATCGTCCCCTCCGCGGTCCATTCGGGCGGAAGCTTGAAGAAGAAGGAATCATTGGCCGCTGCCCGATCCGGCCGGTTCGGTGCTCGAATCGGAGCGTTCACCGCGTTCAGGGGAGAGCCGGGGAGCTCGGCGCCGATGGCATTGAATCCGCGGAGAGTCGCCCCGACCTGCGGCGGCTGAATCGCCGCAGTATCGCTTCCCAGACCCACGAAGATCCGCACGGCGGTGCTCTTGTCCGCCACGAGCCGAACCGAGTTGTCCACGTCCTGCGTCACCTGGACGACCTCGATCCGGCTGACGGTCAGGTCGAGGGGGGAGTAGGTGCGATATGTCGAATAGACCGAAGCGAGAAACCCGCCGAACCCCTCGTGGGGATACGTCGTGAAATCGATCAGATTCCGGATTTGGATAACCTGTCCGGGGACGGCCGGATTTACGATCACCCCGCCGAGCTTCGAGAACGTGCACGAGAAATCCTTAACTACGTGCATCGTCGTACCGCTCGGCTGCTGTCGTGGCTCGTTCGTGACTTTACACGGCGGATTCTCCTCGTCGGAGCCGCTCCCGACATCGACGTTCAAATAAGACAGCACGGTTTCCGCAGGGGTGATCGCCGCCGCGACGTAATCGAACTCGAGATGGAAACCGACGGTGATTGGAGACGAAGGGACCAGATATTGCTGCGATCCGAAGGTCCGAAAGATGCCGTCCGGGAGAGCGGCCGGATACCGCAACTGCAGAGTGCCGGTCGCGGTGTCGCCCGCCTGGGTCACCGAGAAAGGGATCGTCGCCGTCGGTGTGAACACGGAGCTGTATCCGCCGAAGCCGCCGGCCGAAATGTTGTAGCTGTGGTCGTCGAACCGCGTCGGCCATGTCTGTCCGCGAAGGGGCACGGATCCTACGAGGAGAATCGCTAGAACGACCGGAGCCCGCAGAAACCGCAGCGTCTCGCACATGAACGGCCCCCAATGCGATCCCGAATTCGAAGCTGGAACCATGAGCCGGGTCCCGAGACTCGTCGAGCTGTTGTGCACGCAGCTTAGAGCGGATTCGCGCCACACGACAATCGGTCCAAAGTCGTACGACCTCGGACCGCTTAGAATCCTTCGGTGCTCTATCGGCTGGAGAGAGTCCGCAAGTCTTACGGCCCCAAGGAAGTGCTCCGGGACGTCACCTGGCAGCACAACCCGGGGGAGAAGGTCGGGCTCGTGGGCAAGAACGGCGCGGGCAAGACGACGCTTCTACGTCTGGCGCTCGGACGCGAGGAGCCGGACGCAGGAGAGGTTATTCGCCCAAACGCCGTCCGGATCGCGACCGTGGAGCAGGCCCTCGAGGCGGATCTCGACGAGACGCTCCACGACTACGCGGCCGGGGCGTTTGCGCATCTCCACTCGGTCGAGGCGGAGATGCGGCGCCTCGAGCACGCGATGGCCGAGGGGGAAGGTTCCGCCGCTCTGCACGACCGCTACGACGCGCTCGCGCACCGCTTCGAGAACGAAGGCGGCTACGAGATGGTCGCCGAGGTCGACAAGGCGCTCTCCGGCCTCGGTTTCGAGAAGGGAGACTTCGGCAGACCGCTCGGAGAGCTTTCCGGCGGCCAGAAGAATCGCGCGATGCTCGCGCGGGCGATCCTGTCGTCTCCCGATGTCCTGCTCTTGGACGAGCCGACCAACCATCTCGACTTCCAGGCGGTCGAGTTCCTCGAGGAATACCTGGCGCGCTCACGGCGCGCCTACCTGGTCGTCACCCACGACCGCAGGTTCCTCGACCGCGTGGCGGATGAGATCGTCGATCTCGAGAAAGGCAGGCTGACCGCGTACGCCGGAGGCTACAGCGCCTACCGTCGGCAGAAGGCGGAGCGGGTGCTCACCGCGACGCGCGCCTTCGAGAAGCAGCAGGAGTTCATCGAGAAGGAAAAGGAGTACATCCGCCGCAACATCGCGGGCGTCAACTCCCGGCAGGCGAAGGGCCGGCGCACGCGGCTCGCGCGCGTGGAGCGGCTGGAGCGGCCGGTCGAAGACGTGACCTCGGTCGGATTCCGCTTCGACGCCGCGCGGATCGGGGGCCGGACGTTCCTCCGCGCGAAAAACCTCGACGCCGGTTACGGGCCGGGAGCTCCGATCGTGCGCGGCGTCAACCTCGAGCTGCTCCGCGGCGAGAGGCTGGCTCTCTTGGGCGAGAACGGGAGCGGCAAGACCACGCTGTTGAAGACGCTGGCCGGTCGTCTCGCGCCGCTCGCCGGCACGGTCGAGCCGGGACACGACGTCTCGATCGGTTACTACGATCAGGAGCTCTCGAACCTCGACCCGCGCCGGCGCGTGATCGACGCGGTCTGGGACGAGCACCCCGACGAGACCGAGGAGGCGATGCGCTCATACCTGGCGCGGTTCGCCTTCCGTGAGGACGAAGTCTTCGTGCCGATCGCCGATCTCTCCGGCGGAGAGAAGGGGAGGCTCACGCTCGCGGTCGTCATGAAACAGCGGCACAACCTGCTGCTCTTAGACGAGCCGACCAATCACCTCGATCTCGACTCGCGCGAGGAGCTCGAGGAGTCGCTCGAGGATTTCCCGGGATCGATCCTGTTCGTCTCGCACGATCGCGCCTTCATCGACCGGCTTGCGACGCGCGTTCTCGATCTCCGCGGGGGGCGCGCGATGCTCTTCGACGGGAACTACACGGAGACGGCGGAGGCACGGGCGAAGCGGCGAAGCAAGCCCGAGGTGCAGGTACCGGAAGTCGTGAGTAGCGCCCCGGTCCTCGGTCCCAAGAAAGCGGCGAGCCGTGGAAAGCGCGCGCCGGCGGCTGAGGAAAAGGCGGCGCGGCGGCGCCGGAGGATCGCGGCGCTCGAGGAGAAGATCGGTCTCCGGGAAAAGGAGATCGAAGCTCTCGAGAACCGGCTCTGGGAAGAAGCACTCACGCTGGGACCGATCGAGGCCCACCGGCTCGCGCAGGAGAAAGCGGGTCGCAAAGACGAGCTCGAGGCCCTCGTGGAAGAGTGGGCGAAGCTCTCCGAGGAGCAGGGGGAGCCGGCCGGCCCGGAAACGTCGGGGGGACAGGCCCTGCGGGCCTGCACCCCCCACAGTTCAAAACGATGAGCGCCGGGGCGCGCGCGGCAATCGTCGCGATCGGAAGCGAGATGCTGGGACCGCTCCGGCGCGACACCAACTCGGTCTGGTTGACCGAACGGCTCGAGGAGGTGGGCATCGAGATCGTCCGGAAGTCCGTCGTCGGCGACGATCCCGAGGAGATCGCCCGCGAGCTCTCCTGCTCCGCCGAGGCGGCCGGCTGGATCTTCACGACCGGAGGCCTGGGTCCGACGGCGGACGACGTGACCGCCGCCGCGGTCGCGCGCTGGATCGGCGTTCCGGTCCGTCGCGACGAGCGCTTCGTCGCAGCGATGCGGGAGCGGTGGGAAGGCCGCCGCGGCGTGCGGATGCCGGCAGTCAACGAGAAGCAGGCGGATTTCCCGGAAGGCGCGCGCGTGCTCGAGAACCCGCGTGGAACCGCTCCTGGCCTCTGGCTGGAAAGACGGGGCGTGCAGATCGTCGTCCTGCCCGGCGTACCGTCCGAGATGCACGAGATCTTCGAGCAGAAGGTCGCGCCCGATCTGCCGCGCGGCGGCGGCGAGGTCACGAAACGCCGCATTCTGCGGATCGCGGGAATGGCGGAGTCGGCGGTCGAAGAGCTGGTCGCTCCGGTCTATGCGAGGTGGAGCAGCGATCCGGTCACGATCCTCGCCTCGCCCGGCGAGGTCGAGCTGCACCTCCGCGCGCGGGGTGATCCGGCGGCCGCCGAAGCGCGGCTGGCGGCCATGGAGGACGACTTTCGAGCAGTCCTGGGCTCCCGCATCCACGGCTCGGCCGGCGAAGCGCTCGCCGCGAGCGTGGGAAGGGTGCTGAAGGAACAGGGCCGCACGCTCTCACTTGCGGAGTCGTGCACCGGAGGTCTCGTCTCGTCTCTCCTGACCGACGTTTCCGGCTCCAGCGCCTACTTCCTCGGGACCGTCGTCCCGTACGCGGATCGGTCGAAGGAGGCCCTTCTCGGCGTCGCCGCCGAGACCCTGCGGAAGCACGGCGCGGTCTCCGAGCAAACTGTCCGCGAGATGGCGCGCGGCGCTCTGGAGAGGTTCGGGTCCGACGTCGCCGCGGCGATCACCGGAGTCGCCGGCCCGGACGGCGGCACGCCGGAGAAGCCGGTCGGGACCGTTTTCTTCGCGGTGGTCGACCGCGAGGGGCGGGAAAAGGCGAGCAAGCGCTTCTTCGGCGGCGACCGCGCGACGGTGCGGCGCACCTCTTCGATGTTCTCGCTCGAGATGATCCGTCGCTTCGCGAGCGAAGCATGAGGGCATTTCTCGCGGTCCCTTCGCAGCCCATGTGGGTCGAGAGCGCCCGCGGACTCGTCGCCCGCCTGAGCGATCGTCTCCCGCGCGCCTCCTGGACGAGGCCCGAGTCGTGGCACCTGACGCTGAAGTTCTTAGGAGAGGTCGACGAAGGCTTCGTCGCGCGCTTTGCCGAGGAGGTCGGCGCGGCGGCGCTGGAGACGGTAACGGGAGAGATCCAGGCGGGTCCCGCGGTCGTCTTTCCGGAGCGCGGGCGGCCGCGCGTGCTCGGGGTCGGCTTCTCTCAATCTCCCGGCCTGGAATCGGTCGCGGGGCTCGCGCGACACGCGCAGGAGACGGCCGCCCGACTCGGCTGCGCCGAAGAGGACCGTCCCTTCCACGCCCACGTCACCTTCGCGAGGATTCGGGACGGCTGGCCGGCAAAGGCGGCGGAGGAGTATCGGCGCGATGTCGAGTCGTGGCCCTTTCCGCCTTGGCTCGCGCGATCCTGCGTTCTCTTCGAGAGCCTTCTTACGCCGGAGGGCGCGGTCCACACGCCGATCCACGAATGGACGTTCCAGGGGGGCCCGCGCGGAGTGAGGGCGTGAGCGTCCCGCCGGCGGTGCTCGTCGTCGTCGGCTACGTTCTCGGATCGATCTCGTTCGCCGTTCTCCTCGTACGGGTCACGACCGGGCGGGACATCCGGGCGGAAGGCTCGGGCAATGCCGGCGCGACGAACGTCTTGCGCGCGCACGGGAAGAAGCTGGCTCTCGCCGTTGCCCTGCTCGACGTCGCGAAGGGGGCTGCAGCGGTTCTGCTCGTGCGGCTCGTCACCGCCGACCCCCGCTGGGCGGCGGCCGCGGGTTTCGCGGCCATCCTCGGCCACGTCTTTCCCGTCTTCTACGGTTTCCGCGGCGGGAAAGGCGTTGCCACTGCAGTCGGAGCATTTCTGGCGCTCGCGCCGCTCGCGCTCCTCGTCTCCCTCGCCATCTTCGTTGTGATCGTCGCCGCGACGCGTTACGTCTCGCTCGGCTCCGTCGTTTCGATGGCGCTCCTGCCTCCGGTCGCGGGCCTTCTCTTTCGCGCCCCGCGAGCCGTGGTCACCGCCGCGGGGGCGACCGCCCTCCTCGTTCTCGTCAAGCACCTCGCGAACCTGAAGAGGCTCGCTCGGGGCGAAGAACGCCGGCTCGGACGATGAAGGTCTCGATTCTCGGCGCCGGCTCGTGGGGCACGGCGCTCGCGATCCATCTGGCGAGGAGCGGCCACGGAGTCCTTCTCTGGAGCCGCGATGACGAGGTCGCCACGCGCATCGCCCGGGAGCGGCGCCACCCGCGACGGCTGGCCGACATCCCGATCCCAGAGGAAGTCCGAACGACGACCGACCTGGCCGAAGCCTTCGAGCATTCCGAAACGCTGCTCCTTTCGGTGCCCTGCGCGGCAATGAGAGAAGTCCTCGACGCGTCGCCCGGTCCCGACAATCGCGTGCGGCGCTTCGTCTCGACGGCGAAGGGAATCGAGCCGGAAACTCTCAAGCGAATGACCGAGATCGTGCTGGAGCGTTATCCGTCTTCGTCGGTCGCGGCGCTCTCAGGGCCGACATTCGCGGAAGGCGTCGCGCGCGGAGATCCCTCGGCCGCAGTCATCGCCGACCGCGGTGAGAGCTTCGCCCGCGATCTCCAGAAGAGCTTCTCCAACGCCCAACTGCGTCTCTATAGGTCCTCCGACGTCGTCGGCGTCGAGCTCGCGGGGGCGCTCAAGAACGTCGTCGCGATCGCCGCGGGAATCGTCTCCGGGCTCGGCTTCGGTCACAACACGCTCGCCGCGCTCGCGACTCGCGGCCTGACCGAGATCGGGCGGATCGTGCGCGCGTGCGGCGGGGAGATGCGGACCGTGCACGGGCTCGCTGGGATGGGCGATCTCATGTTGACCGCGACCGGCAAGCAGTCCCGGAACCGTCATCTCGGAGAAGAGATCGGCCGCGGCCGTTCGCTCGCGGAAGTTCTCGTCCGCATGCCCGAAGTCGCGGAAGGCGCCCGGACCTGTCTCGCGGTTCCGACGATCGCGGCCCGCGCCGGCGTCGAGGCGCCGATCTCGGAGATCGTCGTGCGGGTGCTCTACGAAGGCATGGAAGCGCGCGAAGGGGTCGAGCGCCTGATGACCCGCGCGCTGCGGTCGGAATAGAGCGCGCAGAACGGCGCCCGGCGGGGAACATCGCCGCGGCGGGAGCCGTTAGCACCGATTGCGGGAAAATGAGGGGTGGAGCTCGACTCCGTCTGGAGGAAGCGATGAAGAAAGTTTCGATGGTGGCTGCACTCGTGGCTCTCCTGGTCGCGACCGCGGCGTCGGCCGAGAAGGCGCAGAAGCCCGAAAAGATGATCTCGGGCTCGATCGCCGGTCTCGACATGGCGAATCGAACGATGACGGTCGCCGACGCGAAAGGCGTCCAGTGGACGATTCTCTGGAACGACTCGACCCGCGTGCTGGGCGGCGAGCTGAAGCAGGGCCAGCCGGTCCAGCTCGGTTACGTCGAGTCGGAGAGCAAGAACTGGGCGACCTGGATCCGGGTGGGCGAAGCGAAACAGTAGGTCTCGGCCGGGCCGGCGGCCCGGAAATTGCACAAAGTCGGCGGGCTTTCGAGCTGTAGATACCTTTGCGCGATTTTTCTTCCGTCGCCCGCCATCAGTGCTTGAAGCGTCTGCCCGT
>DASXSX010000044.1:0-4022 GCA_036505815.1 Thermoanaerobaculia bacterium | reverse complement strand
CTGCGGGACCGGGTCGAGCCAGCCCTGTGCGCGCGAGGCGGGCGGAGGCGCAGCGCACGCGACAGCGACGGAGAGGAGAAGCGATCGGGCGACGAGACCTCGGGCGCGGCACCGGGAGGGGGTTACGCTGCCGTCGAACGCGCGCGGCGGTCCTGGGGCGGAGGAGAGCCATGGCTCTGATCGAGCCGGCAATTCTCCAACGCCGGAGCACGCAACCATCCCGAGATTATTTCTGTCTAGCACCGTGACCACTTTCCAGACGGATCCGCCGCCTCCTCGGCGGCCGACGCAGCGAACCGATCCCCTTCCCCGTCCCTGCTTGTATGCTTGTTGGTTCCCGCGACACTTTACCACGGGCAACCTGTCCATAAGGACAGGTTCCTAACTCAGGCCAGCTGGTCCGCTATCCTTCATCCGTGGAGGAGATTGCGCGATCCGGCCCTCGGAATGTTCGCATCCTCGACGGCGCAGCGGTGGCGCGGCACCTGCGCGATCGAGTGCGAGTGGAATCGGAGGCGCTCGGCGGGCCGCCGGCGTCGCTCCGAGTGATCCTGCTCGGAAACGACGCCGCCTCCGAAACTTACGTCGCGGCGAAGACGAAGGCCGCGCGCGAGGCGGGCATCCGCGCGGAGACGGTGCGACTTCCTTCGGGCTCTTCGCCGGAGGCGCTGCTGGCCGACGTGGAGAAGGCCAACCGCGACGAAGGGGTCGACGGGATCCTCGTGCAGATGCCGCTCGAGCCCGGACACGACCCGACGCGCGTGATCGACTCGATTGATCCGGAGAAGGACGTCGACGGCCTGCATCCGGAGAACGTCGGTCTCCTCCACCAGGGACGCCCGCGATTCGTGCCCTGCACCCCCGGCGGCATCCTCGCGCTGCTCGATCATTACGGCGTGCCGCTCGCCGGACATCGCGCCGTCGTGCTGGGACGGAGCGGCCTCGTCGGAAAGCCGCTGGCCGCGCTCCTGACCGCGCGCGACGCGACGGTGACCGTGTGCCACTCCCGCACCCGCGACCTTCCCGCGGTCTGCCGCGAAGCCGACGTGCTTGTCGCCGCGATCGGGCGGCCGGGATTCGTCATGTCCGAGTTCGTGCGCGAGGGTGCCGCCGTCGTGGACGTCGGCATCAACCGGCTCGCGTCGCTCGAGGATGCGCCGCCGAATCTCCACAGCTCCGAGCGGATCCGGGACGCGATCGCGGCGAAGGGCCGCGCGTTCGTGGGTGACGTGGACTTCGACGACGTCTCGCGCGTCGCGGGCTGGATCACCCCGGTGCCCGGCGGCGTCGGTCCGCTCACGGTGGCGATGCTCCTCGCGAACACCGTGCTGGCCGCCCGGCTCCGGCGCGGCGGCGACGAGAAAGCCCGATGACGCGCCGGATCCTCCTCATCAGCAGCTCGACCTGTCGTCCGACGGGATATCTCGACCACGCGAAGCCGGAGATCCGGGACTTCCTCGGAGGGACGAGGCGCGTCCTCTTTTTTCCCTGGGCGTTGCTCGACCGCGACGCCTACGCGGCGAAGGTCCGCGAGCGCCTGGGGCGCATGGGATTCGAAGTGGACTCGGCCCAACGAGTCCCCGGACCCGGTCCGCGCGGTCGAGAACGCCGAGGCGGTCTTCCTCGGAGGCGGAAATACGTTTCGACTCCCTAAGACGATGTACGAGCTCGACGTCATGGTTCCGCTCCGCCGGCGGGTCTGGGAAGGAATGCCGTAGGTGGGCTCAAGTGCGGGCTCGAACGTCGCCTGCGCGACCATCCGCTCGACCAACGACTGCCGATCGTCGAGCCCACGAGCCTGACGGCGCTCGGACTCGTCCCGTTCAACCTGAACCCCCACTACCTCGACTCGGACCCGACGTCGACGCACAAGGGAGAGACCCACGAGGAGCGGATCGCCCAGTTCCACGAGGAGAACGGAGAGGCCGTCGTCGGCCTGTGCGAGGGAGCGATGCAGCGGATCGAAGTCGCGAGCGTCCGGCTGCGCGGAATCGCACGGGCGCGCCTCTTCCGGAAAGGCGAGCCGCCGGCCGATTTCTCCCGGGCGATCGGCTCGACTTCCTCCTCGTGCAGAAATAATTCGGCGAAAATCGGTAAGCGCCTGATTAAATTCGGGTGCCCGGCTGCCTGGCCGGCTCCGAAATTTCTTCTCCCTTTACGAAGACTTTCGTATTAGCTTTGCGTATCCGGGAACGGACATGACGAAGGATCCCCCGCGTCCCACGCAGTCGGAGCTCGAAATTCTGAGCGTTCTCTGGGATGCGGGCCCATCCACGGTCCGGGAGGTCCAGCGGACTCTCGATGCCCGGCGGCCCACCGGCTATACCACCGTCCTGAAGCTCCTCCAGATCATGACCGAGAAGGGGCTCGTCCGCCGCGACGAAAGGGAGCGGGCGCATCGCTACGCGCCCCGCCTCCCACGCGAGCGCACCGAGCAGCAGATCGTCGGAGACCTGCTCGACCGGGCGTTCGGCGGCTCGTCTTCCCGCCTGGTGATGCGGGCGCTGTCCTCGAGGAGAGCGACTCCGGAGGAGCTGGATCGAATCCGCGAGCTCTTGGACGAGATCGAGGGGGAAAGACGATGACCGCACCGGCTCTTTTGTCGGGCCGTTTCTTATGCGGATCCACGGGCGCGGTTAAAGGAACCTCGCCCCCCATCCGGGGCGCCGCAACCTTTTCTCTGGCCTGCTTCTTGCTCGACATTCTTCTTTCAAATCTTTCTGGTGGGAGGACCTCCAATGAAGTTTTTTCCGAAAGAGAGCGATTCGCTGATCCGGACCGTGGGAATGCTGATCGGCGGGCTCGGGCTCGGTGCGGCTCTGATGTACGTGCTCGATCCGGAGCGCGGGAAGAGGCGTCGCGTTCTCGTCCGGGACAAGGCCGTACACCTGGCGAACCGGGCGGGTGACCGGCTCGGAGCGCGGTCGCGGGACTGGAGAAACCGCGCGCGCGGCGTGGCGGCGCAGGTGAAGTCGATGGCGCGACCCGAGATGGTCGACGATGCGGTGCTGGAGGAACGCGTGCGCGCCGAGCTCGGCCGCGCGGTCTCGAATCCGGGCCCGATCGAGGTCACTGCCCTCGCCGGAGACGTAACGCTCTCCGGGCCAGGTGTGATGAGCGAGCTCGACGATCTCCTCTCCGCGGTCCGCGGCGTGCCCGGCGTCGCCAACGTGGAGAACCGGCTCGAGATGTACGAGTCCGCCGGCGACATTCCTCCCCTCCAGGTCGAACGGGCCCCTCGGAGCAAGAAGGAGCGCGTGCTCGATCGCTGGGAGCCGGCGAAGGCGGAGAGCTAAACTCGCCGTCGTGGAGTCGGTCGTCGGAATCTTCCGTTCCGCGGAGCCAGCCAGGCGTGCCGCCGACGCCATGGTACGGGAGGGCGTCTCACGCGAGAGCGTGAGCGTTCTGACCCCGGGCAGCTCGGAGGCGGAGATTCATTCCCGCGTTGCGACGACCGAGACCGAGGGGTCAGGAATGGGCAAGGCTGTCGGCGGGGTGGTCGGCGGCGCGGCAGGCATGGGGCTCGGCGCGGCGGCGGCGAGTCTCCTCATCCCCGGTGTGGGGCCGGTCGTCGCGACAGGCGTGCTCGCCTGGGCGCTCTTCGGCGCCGGAGGGGCGGTTGGCGGCGCGATCGCCGGCGGCGCGCTGGAAGAAAAGCTTTCCCGCGGTCTTCCGAAAGATGAGCTCTACCTCTACGAAGACGCGTTGAGGCGCGGTCACTCGGTCGTCTTCGCGCTCGTCGACGAAGACGAAGTCGGGCGCACGCGGGCCGCACTCGACGCCCAAGGGGCGGAGAGCCTGGACGCCGCGCGGGAGAGCTGGTGGGTCGGGATCCGCGACGCCGAGAGAGCGGACTACGAGCGCGACGGAGCGAGCTTCTCGGACGCGGAACCCGCCTACCGGCAAGGTTTCGAAGCGGCGATGCAGCCGCGCTTTCGCGGGCGCGGCTTCGAGGAGGCGTCGAACGATCTGCGCGACCTCTACCCCGAGTATTACGGGCTCGACGACTTCCGCCGCGGATA
>DASXSX010000043.1:0-9213 GCA_036505815.1 Thermoanaerobaculia bacterium | reverse complement strand
CGCGACGGTTCCCTACACGCCGGACCAGGTCGCGCTCATCACCGATAAGGGAACGACCTTGCTGCGCGCCCGCCGGCACGTTCCTTTCGACAAGCCGAACGACTTCGCGATCTTCACGCCCGACAAGTTGATCGAGAGCTTTCAGGGGATCACGCGCGGCGTGACGCTGGCGATGGTCTTCATCGCGTTCATCTCGCTCCTGATCGGAGGGGTAGGCGTGATGAACATCATGCTCGTGTCGGTGACGGAGAGGACGCGGGAGATCGGCGTGAGGAAGGCGGTCGGAGCCTACCGACGCGACATCGTCCTGCAGTTCCTGACCGAGGCGACGACGCTTTCCATCCTCGGCGGTGCGATCGGGGTCCTGGTCGGGGTCGCGGTGCCGGCGGCGATCAAACGCGCCTTCGCGGCGCTGCCCGCGGAAACGCCGCTCTGGGCCGTGCTCGTCGGGCTGCTCGTCTCGATGTCGGTGGGGATCTTTTTCGGACTCTATCCGGCGGTTAAAGCGTCCCGCCTCGATCCGATCGAGGCGTTGCGATACGAATAGGCCCGGAACCCGGAACCCGAGTCACCGGAGGAAAGCGAGATGAAGGGCATCTTCCGGCACCTGCGGCGCGGGTTCGGCGAGAACACGCGGTTCGCGCTCCTGGCCGTCCGGGCGCACAAGCTCCGTGCATCCCTGACCGTTCTGGGAATCGTCGTCGGCGTCGCGACGGTGATCGCGATGGTCTCGATCGTTACGGGCTTCAACAACAACATGGTCCGGAACTTCCAGAGCTTCGGGGCGTCGCTCGTCCTCTTCCAGAAGTACGAGCCTCGCTTCGGACCCGGCGGACCGACGCCGGAGGGGGAGCTCCGCCGCAAGGAATTGACTTTGGAAGACGCCGCGGCGCTGCGCGAAATCCCCGAGATGCGCGCGGTCTCGCCGCAGCGCTATCTGTGGAACAACACCGACTACCACTTGAAGCACCGGGACACGGAGGCACGGTCGCCGCGCGTCTTTGGCGTGATGGAGGAGTACCCGATCGCGACCAACAAGGCCGTCGCGCAAGGGCGCTTCCTGACGCCAACCGAGGTGGACCACGCAGCCGACGTGATGGTGATCGGCGAAGACATCCGAGAGAAGCTCTTTCCGCGGGAAGATCCGATCGGAAAGAAAGTCTCGTTGGGCCACGACAACTACGTGGTCATCGGAGTGTTCGAGAAGAAGGGCAAGATGTTCGGCGAATCTCAGGACAATTTCGTCGTCATCCCGATCACGACGTTCGACCGGAGATTCCCTTTCATCAAGGCGGGAGCTAGCGAGGGCGACGCCCTGCGCATCGCCACCTTGCCCTACACGCCGGACCAAGTTCCGGTGATCATCGAAAAGGCGCGGACGATCCTGCGGACGAGGCGGCACGTCCGCTTCGACAAGCCGGACGACTTCGGCATCGTGACTCCGGACAAGATGATCGAGAGCTTCCAGGGCATCACGCGCGGGGTCACTCTCGCGATGGTCTTCATCGCGTTCATCTCTCTCTTGATCGGCGGCGTCGGCGTGATGAACATCATGTTGGTGTCGGTGACGGAGAGGACGCGGGAAATCGGGGTGAGGAAGGCGGTCGGCGCCTTTCGGCGGGACATCGTCCTGCAGTTCCTGACGGAGGCGACGACGCTTTCGCTCCTGGGCGGCGCGATCGGAGTGATCGTCGGAATCGCCATCCCCGCTGGCGTCAAGAAGGCGTTCGAAGCTCTGCCGGCGGAGACGCCCCTCTGGGCGGTGCTCGTAGGGCTTCTCGTCTCGATCTCGGTCGGGATTTTTTTCGGGCTCTATCCGGCGGTGAAGGCCTCGCGCCTCGATCCGATCGAAGCGCTGCGCTACGAGTAATCGCTGGGAAGAGTCGCTGTCATTCCGAGGAGCGAAGCGACGAGGAATCCTCGACTTTAAAGCACGGGATCCTTCGCTTCGCTCAGGATGACAGAAGAAGGCAACGATAAGATTTTCGCCCTCCATGGCTCTTCCGTCCGGAACCCTTCTCGGTCCCCACGAGATCCTTGCTCCGCTCGGAGCTGGCGGGATGGGGGAGGTCTATCGCGCGCGCGACAGCCGGCTCGGGCGCGAGGTGGCGCTCAAGATCCTTCCCGCGGCGCTCGCGTCCGACCCGCAGAGACTTCGTCTTCTCGAGCACGAGGCGCGCTCGGCGTCTGCGCTGAACCATCCGAACATCGTGACGATCTACGAGGTCGGGCGCGCGGACTCGACCTTCTACATCGCAATGGAGCTCGTGGAAGGCGCGAGTCTCAGAGAACTCATTCTGGCGGGTCCGGTTCCTTTGCGCCGACTCCTCTCGATCGCGGCGCAGATTGCCGACGGGCTGGCGAAGGCGCATGGAGCCGGAATCGTCCATCGCGACCTGAAACCCGAAAACCTCATGGTCTCGAACGACGGGTTCGTGAAGATCCTCGACTTCGGTCTCGCGAAGCTCATCCCGGTGCGATCCGAGTCGGTCTCGGACCTCTCGACCTCGAGTCGCGAGGAGATCGACGCCAGCGGAATCGCCGGCACGGTCGGTTACATGTCTCCCGAACAGGCCTCCGGCCGGCCGCTCGACTTCCGGTCCGATCAGTTCTCCTTCGGCGCCGTGCTCTACGAGCTCGCGACGGGAGCGCGGGCCTTCCGGCGGGAAACGCCGGTACAGACCCTGGCCGCGATCCTGGAGGACGATCCCGAGCCCATCGCTTCGCTGAACTCCCGCCTTCCTGCCCCTTTGTGCTGGATCATCGAGCGCTGTCTCTCGAAGGACCCGGACGAGCGTTACGCCTCGACGCGGGACATCGCGCGGGATCTCGTCGCGCTGCGCGAGCGCTTGCTCGAAGCGCCGACAGAGACCCGCGACACGCGACCCGCGAACCTTCCGGTGCTGCGAACCCGCTTCGTGGGCCGCGAGAAGGAGAGGAGCGCCCTGCGCGCTCTGCTCGAGCGGCCGGACGTCCGGATCGTCAGCCTGACGGGCTTCGGCGGGATCGGGAAGACGCGGCTCGCCCTCCAGGTCGCCGAGGACATGTCGGCGCAGTTTCCGGCCGGCCTGTTTTTTGTCCCGCTCGAGTCCGTTCGGGGCGCCGATCAGATGGTCTCCGCGATCTCCCGCACGCTGGGCGTCCGGGAGACGGCCGGACAGGCGCTCTCCGACTCGCTGAAAGAGCACCTCGCGGCCACCGCGCGCGCGCCGATGCTCCTCGTCCTCGACAACTTCGAGCAGCTCCTTCCGGCGGCTCCGGCCGTCGCCGACCTGGTCGCCGCCGGCGCGAAAATCAAAATCGTCGTCACGAGCCGATCCCCCCTCCACGTCTACGGGGAGCAGGAGTTTCCGGTGCCGCCGCTCGCTCTGCCGGACCTCGCGGCGCTCCCTTCGTTCGACAGGCTGCGTGAGTACGAGTCGGTCGCGCTCTTCCTCCAGAGGGCGCAGGCGGTGAAGCCCGACTTCGCGCTCACGAAAGAGAACGCGCCGGCAATCGCGGACATCTGCGCGCGCCTGGAGGGATTGCCGCTGGCGCTCGAGCTTGCCGCCGCCCGAGTCAAGCTCCTCTCGCCTGCCGCGATGCAGGCGAGACTCGAGAAGCGCCTTGCTCTTCTGACCGGGGGCGCGCTCGATCTGCCAGCCCGGCAGCGCACTCTGCGTGGAGCGATCGATTGGAGCCACGACCTCCTGAACGAGGACGAGCAGAAGCTTTTCCGACGCCTTTCGGTGTTCGTGGGCGGCTGCACGCTCGAAGCCGTGGAAGCCGTCTGCAACGCAAGGGACGACCTCGCTCTCGATCCTCTCGACGGGATGGCGTCCATGGTCGACAAGAGCCTCGTGCGGCAGGTCGACCTCGTCGGAGAGGAGCCGCGCTTCGTGATGCTCGACACGATCCGCGAGTACGCAGTCGAGCGCCTTGCCGCTTCGGGAGACGAGCCGATCACGCGCCGCGCGCACGCCGCCTACTGTCTCGTTCTCGCCGAGGAAGTCGGGTCGGCCGACGCGGGCCTTGAGCCTTCCGACTGGCTCGACCGCTGCGAGCGGGAGCACGAGAATTTCCGGGCCGCGCTCGACTGGCTTTGCCGCAACAACGAAGCGCAATGGGGGCTGCGTCTCGGAGGCGCGCTCTTCCAGTTCTGGGAGCGACGGGAATACATGACCGAGGGACGGGAATGGCTGGCGAAGCTCCTCTCTCTTCCGGGAGCCGCGGCGCGCGACAAGGTCCGCGCGAGAGCTGTCTTTGCAGCAGGCGTGCTCGCCGGCGCGCAGAAGGACTACGGTGTGGCCGACGCGCTTCTGACCGAGAGTCTGGAGATCAACCGCGAAACGGACGACAAGTGGGCTGCGGCGGTCTCGCTGAACGCGCTCGCCGTGACTGCTCTCGACCGCCGGGACGTCGCCAGGGCACGCTCGCTCTCGGAGCAGAACCTGGAGGTCTGGCGGGAGCTGGGAGACCGCGCGGCGGTCGCCCGATCACTTTCCAACCTTGCGAGCGTCGTCAAGGAGCAGGGGGACTACGGCCTCGCGCGGGCCCTGTACGACGAAGCGCTGTCGATCTTTCGCGAGATTGGTGACGCGACGGCGGCGGCCCGGGTCCTCAACAAGCAGGGGGACGTCGCGCGCGAGCAGGGCGAAACGTCGGAAGCGCGGGAGCTCTACGAACAGAGCCTCGCGACCTTTCGAGAGTTCGGCGACCGATGGGGGACCGGGCTCGCTCTGGCGGACCTGGGAAACCTGGCGCGCGACCGCGGGGACTTCCCCGCCGCGCACGAGCTCTACCGGGAAAGCCTCCAGATCTTCCGGGAGCTCGACTACAAGCGGGGCATCGCGCAGATCCTGGAGCTCTTCGCCTGCGCCGCGGCGGACCAGGGCCGGGCGAAGCGCGCGCTCGGACTCGCCGGCGCGGCGGCGGCGCTTCGACAGGTGCTCGGCACTCCGCTGCGGCCGGCCGAACAGGCAAAGCTCGAGGCGAGCCTCGAAGCGGCCCGGCAGAAGCTCGAAGGCTCGGAGGGCACAGCGGCGTGGGTCGAGGGCTGGGCGTCGCCGCTCGACGGAGCGATCGAGGCCGCGCTCACTCCGATTCCGCCCTGAGGTCGCGCTCTCGTCAGATCGCTGTGTTCGGATCCACCAGACGCCGGACGGCCGAAATGCGGTTGGCTGGGAACTGACCCCGGCGGGCGTGCTCCCGGATGAGCGCCTCGTCGGGGGCGATGTAGACGCAATACATCTTGTCGCCCGTGACGTAGCTGTGCAGCCACTGGATTTCGGGTCCCAGCGCGGTCAGGACCTCGTTCGATTTCCGCGCGATCGCCTTGACCTCGGCGTCCGACAGATTCCCGAGCCCGGGGATTTCCCGCTCGATGACGAATTTCGGCATGGCCCCTCCGACCCGGATCCTAGCAAAGGTGTCGGGGCCTCGACCTTGGTCGGAGATGTTCTTTCGTCACAACTTCCGGGGCAAAAAAACTCTTTATTCGGCTGCTCGTCCCGTCTAGACTTTTCGGCGCCTCGAAACAAGATCGTCCACGGAAAGGAAAGCCATGAAGAGAACGCTCCTCGTCCTCACCTTGCTGTCGCTCGCTCCTTTCACTTTTGCCCAGCGAATCGACGACACGAACGGAAAACACACACAGCTCTATCCGACGAAAGACAAGGCGCCGGGATGGGCGAAGCCGGGCGGCGGCGGCGGGCAGAATCTGGTTAATCACGGCGGGCCCACGATCACGAGCGCCAAGTCGGTCGCGATTTTCTGGGGTTCCCAGTGGGCCGACAGCCATGGAAACCTCAACTCGATCGCCTCAGACATGCTCGGCTTTTTCAGCCAGTTCGGGTCGAGCGGCGAATACAAGGTCATCACGCAGTACTCCGGCATTCAGGCGGCTAGTCTCACCAACAGCTTTTGGTGGGACCCGTCGGATCCTCCGACGAACGTCACCGACTCCGCCCTCGAGAACGAGGTCATCAAGTACTTCGGACCGGCGGGCGGCGGCAGCCCCGACCCGAACACCATTTACTCGGTCTTCCTCCCCTCCACCTCCTACTCCTCTTATGGAAGCTCGACGTCCTGCGGCGGGCCGAACCTCGTGTACTGCGCCTACCACAGCAACTTCAGCTACGGCGGCACGGATATCAAGTACTCCTCTCTTCCATACCCGAGCTGCGGTGGCTGCCACTGGACCGGCTTCTCGGTGGCCAACGACTTCGAACACTTCGCCTGCCACGAGACGCGCGAGGCGGTGACCGATCCCGACGGGAACGCCTGGTTCGACCGGCGCGGCTACGAGGCGGACGACAAGTGCGCCTGGTCGCCTGCCCCTTTCATCGGGTCCGGCGGCTACGGCTACCAGTGGGAGTGGTCGAACGCCGTTTCCGGCTGCGTCAAGACCTCTCCTTAACGCTTCGCGAACCCCGCTCTCGAAGGGCCCCGGCGACCCCGGGGCCTTTTCTCTGTATATCCTTGCGAAAAATCGGGAGTCCACGCCGATGACGAGACGGGTCGCAGGGACGGCCTTCGGGATGGCGCTCGCCGTGTGCGGCTTTGCGGTGGCGCCGCAGCCGAAGGTCTTCTTGGTGGGGACCGCGACGGCCGCGCCGGGGCAGAAAGTTTTCGGTGCGATCGAGGTGCCGGCGGGTGTCGACGCCGGGACCCGGATCGACGTCGCCGTGGTCCGCGGGACGAAGCCCGGTCCGGTCCTCGCGCTCGTCTCGGGGGCGCATGGGACGGAGTACGCCTCGATCGTCGCGGTCGCGAAGCTGATTCAGGCGCTCGACCCGGCAGTGCTCTCGGGGACGGTCATCCTCGTACCGCTCGTCAACGTCGCCTCGTTCGAACAGAAGGTCCCGCACGTCAACCCGGTTGACGGCAAGAGCATGAACCGCTTCTATCCGGGACGGATGGACGGCACGCAGACCGAGCGAGCTTCGTTCCTGATCACGCGCGAGGTCGTCGAGAAATGCGACCACCTGATCGACCTGCACGGCGGCGACCTCGACGAAGACCTCCGCCCCTACAGCTACTGGACGAAGACGGGCAACGCGGCGCAGGACGCGGTGTCCCGCGAGATGGTGCTCGCCTTCGGCCTCGACCACGTCATCGTCTCCACCGACCGGCCGAAAGACCCGCAGGCCTCCCGCTATCTCGAGAACACGGCCACGACGCGCGGCAAGCCGTCGATCACGGTCGAGGCCGGGCATGCCGGCACCGTGGAGCCCGAAGACGTCGCCGCGCTCATGGACGGCTGTCTCTCGGTCATGCGCTACCTGAAGATGCTGCCGGGAGCCCCGACTCCCGTCGAGCATCCGGTCTGGATCGGCGCGATCAAGACGGTGACGAGCGAGCAGGAAGGACTCTTCTATCCCGCGGTCCGGCGGGGAGCCTACGTCGAGAGCGGGATGAAGATCGGTTCCGTCACCGATTTCGTCGGGCGCACGATCTTCGAGGCGCGCTCTCCGGCGGCCGGCGTCGTCCTCTACATCTGCGCGGTCCCGTCCATGAAGAAGGGGGACACCGTCGCGAACATCGGCGTCGTCGCCGCGTCTCCGCCCTGAGCCTGTCGCGCGGAATGCGCCTGGGTTCGTGGGCGTCGTGCGGCTCCCTCCGGAGCGCCGGATAAGATGTCTCGAGCTCGATGACAATTGCAGCCGGTTCGCGTCTGGGGCCATACGAGATCCTCGTCCCGCTGGGCGCCGGCGGCATGGGCGAGGTCTATCGGGCACGCGATGGACGGCTCGGCCGCGAGGTCGCCGTCAAGGTGCTCTCGGAGGAGTTCTCTTCCGATCCCGACCGGCGCAAGCGCTTCGAGCAGGAGGCTCGCTCCGCTTCCGCTCTGAATCACCCGAACATCGTTACGATTCACGAGATCGGATCTTCGAACTCCACGACCTACATCGCGATGGAGCTCGTGGATGGCCGAACCCTTCGCGAAATCCTGCATTCCGGGCCACTGCCCACGAGAAGGCTTCTGGACCTGGCTTTCCAGGTCGCCGACGGACTCGCCAAGGCCCACTCCGCAGGCATCGTGCACCGGGATCTGAAGCCCGAGAACGTGATGGTTTCGCGGGACGGCGTCGTAAAAATCCTCGACTTCGGTCTCGCGAAGCTGGTGAAGTCCACGCCCGATGAGTCCTCGCACCTGCCCACGACGACGAATCAGACGAAAGCCGGAACGGTGCTCGGAACGGTCGGATACATGTCACCCGAGCAGGCGAGCGGTAAGCCGGTGGACTTTCGCTCGGATCAGTTTTCGCTGGGCGCGATCCTCTACGAGATCGCGACGGGGAAGCGCGCCTTCCAGAGGGGGACGGCCGCTGAGACCCTGACCGCGATCATTCGCGAAGAGCCGGAGCCTCCGGCCACGCTCAATCCCGCCATCCCCACGCCTTTCCGTTGGATCCTCGAGAGATGTCTGCAGAAAGACCCCGAGGAGCGATACGCGTCGACGCGCGACCTCGCCCGCGACATCAAGAGCATCCGGGAGCATCTTTCGAATATTTCGGAGTCCTCCTCGACGGGAGAAGCTCTCCGGCCGACCTCCTCGGAGAAGGTTTTCGCGGGGAGGCGCCGATTTCTCCGGGTGGCGCTCTCCGCCGCCGCACTGCTGGCGGCACTCGGAGCCGGCGCCTTTCTTCACAAGAGCCTCGCGAAATCCCTGCCGCCTTCCTATCAGCAGATCACGTTCGGCAGCGGCACGATTCGCGCGGCGCGGTTCGCTCCCGACGGCCAGACGATCGTCTATAGCGCCGCCTGGGATGGAAAACCTCTGAAGCTGTTCCTGAAGCATCAGAGCAGTCCGGATTCGCTGCCCCTCGATCTTCCGAGCGCGAACCTACTGGGGATCTCTCCGTCCGGCGAGATGGCCATAGCCATCGACTGCCTTTCGAACCATCCCGGCATCTGCCGGGGAACTCTCGCCCGGGCCGCTTTGACCGGCGGCTCACCGCGCCGCGTCGAAGAGGGAATCCAGGACGCCGATTGGTCCGCGGACGGCTCGGAGATGCTCATCGCCCGGGACGTCGGCGGGAAGGCGCGCATCGAGTACCCGAGGGGCAAGGTGCTCTATGAGACATCCGGGCACGTGAGCTACGCGCGCCTCTCGCCGAAGGGCGACTCCATCGCCTTTCTGGACCATCAGTTTCCCCTGGACGACGCCGGGACGGTCGCCGTCATCGACCTCGCCGGGAAGAAGAAGACGTTGACCGGGAACTGGGCGAG
>DASXSX010000042.1:0-2710 GCA_036505815.1 Thermoanaerobaculia bacterium | reverse complement strand
GAGTCGGACCCGTCCTTCAGCACGCGCGGCGACCAGACGCTGCTGGTCGGCTTGTCGAAGAACTGCGCGAATGACGCTGGCAGCGGCGGAATGAAGTCGTTGAACTGCTTGTTGTCGCCGTTCCCGGCGGCGCCGAGCCGTTCCTTGTGCAGCTCCTTCGCGATCGTCAGCCGCGCCCCGAAGTTGTAGACGGCGTTCATCGTGCGCGGGTTGTTGATGTAGTCGGTGGACACGAGAGAGGTGTCGAGGCTGCCCGGCCGGGAGGCGTGGAGCAGCTGGAACATGTAGTTGGGCTTCACGTTTTCGGACTTGGCGCCGTGCCAGGTGAAGATGCGGTCGACCCAGAAGTACTGGGCGCCGACATTGGAGCTGAGGTTCTCCCACTTCGGATTCTCCGGATCGTCGGGGGGCTTGACGGGGTTCGGGCCGACGTGGCAGAACCCGCACGACATGCCGACCCGGTACGGCCGGACGAGCTCTTTCCTGAGGTAGTAGCTCTCGTCGGTGTAGTACTTCGCCGCGTCCCACTTCTTGGCCGCCGCCTCGTCGAAGTCGGGATTCGGGAAGAGCCGCAAGCCCACGACGCCGGTCGCCCATCCGTAGGAGGAGCCGATCGGCAGCTTGTTCTTGCCTCTGGCGCCGATGGCGACGCCCACGTACTTCTTGTCGTTCTCGAAAGGGTCCGGCGGACAGTCGGAGCGCCGCTTGTCGAGCCAGAGGCCGTAGCGGTCGGGATCGGGCCCCTTCGCCTTCTCGAAGCAGGGCTCGTTGACGAGACCGAGGAAGTTCCAGCGGTTGTCCCGGCTCGCCTCCAGCCTCTCGTGCGACGAAATGATCTTGAGCAGATCGAAGGCGCCGAAGCTGTCGATCGAGATCCTGTTCCAGAAGCGGTCGTTTCCCCCCGTCCACACGATCCAGGTGTTGCGCCCCTGGATCTCCTCGCGTGTCAGCGCGATGCCGTCATCCATATCGTGGAAGTAGTCTTCGTCCGCCGCCGGAAACGACGCCGCGATCCGGCCCGCGCGGCTCGCCTCGTCCAGGACCTGTCCCGGCTCGTCCTTGCCGCAACCTGCGAGGAGCATGAGGCAGAGCGGCAGGAGGAAACCGATGCCGCGCAGCCGGTTGTCAATCATGGACGTCTCCTCCTCGCTGCCGGGGTCGGGTCGTCAATCTTCGCCGCATCCTCTCTCAGTGCTCTCGCCCATGTCAAACGGGAAAATCCCGCTTTGCGACCTGAGGGGAGGCGGCGGCTAAAGCGTCTTGAGAAACTCGATGAGCGCGCGCTTGTCGGAGTCGGAGAGGCTCGCGCCGAACTCGTGACCGCGATCTTCGATCAGATCGGGACACGCGCTCGCTGACATCAGCGCACGCATGAGACTCGCGGGAATCCCGACGTCCTTCACCGCGACCCCGATCGCGGCGGCGTTCACGGCAGGGATCAGCTTGAGCAGATTGCCGGGACTGGGATCGACATTCGCCAGGAGATTTATTGGTGTGCCCTTGGGGATCGGACCGATCTCCAGGACACCGTTCTTCGACAGAGGCTTCAGGGCATCGGGAAGGAAGGGCTCGGGGATGCGGATGAAGCTCTCGCGGGTGGTGGTCCAGATGGACCCCTTGCCGTGGCGCCGTCCGGGCCACAAGAGCTTCTCGATGGCGTCGTCGAAGGCGCGCATGCGGCCGGCGACGGACGGATCGCCGGTGAAGATGCCCACCGCGTTGTTGTGCAGGAAGGGCGCGGAGGACCAGAGCGAGATCAATGAAGGCGGCCGATAGTACCCGGGACCGCCGGCGGGGGCCTCGAATCGATAGGCCCTCGGCTCGTCCGTGGGATCGAACATCTCGAGGGTTCCCACCGAATCCAGGGTCTTGTACGTCTCGGAGGAGAAGGCGTCCCACACGTGCCCGGCCGTCGCGTTGGTGGCGAGGGCCCGGCAGGCGTTCGTCTTGACGCGCGAGACCGGATATCGCCGGTCGTTGGACAGAAAGTTGCCGTCCCGGAAGTCCGGACGCACCACCGCCTCGCGATACCATCGCAGCCCTTCGGCGCTTCGGGGCGCGATATCCGCCGGGGGCTGCTTGCTCGAATGGCACTCCGCGCACGCCTCGGCAAACACAACCTTGCCGCGGTCCATCACCGCCTTGTCCTTCGTCATGTACGCGCGTCCGCCCGGCGCGTCTTCGAGATGCATCGGCTTCACGCGCTTGAAGAACGCGGCGATGTCGTCGACACGATCGTACGTGGCCCGCCAGTAGACGGAGCTCTTGAAGGCGTTGGCCACGCTGAACGGGCGCTGCGGCCTGAGCCCGAGGAGCAGATCGTGATCGGTCAGCCACTGCTGGGAGTAGAGGCCTTCGTTCACGTAGACGCGCATGACGGCTCCCGCGAAGCCGACCGAATCGGCCCCGTCCTTGAGAATGTGCGGGGCCCTGCGCGTCCGGCCGCCGGGCAGGTCGAGAGCGCCGCCCGCCGCCTTCTCCTCGACGGCCTCGGCGAGCCGCGCCTCGAGATCGAAGATCGCGTTGATGGCGTTGGGATTGTTGATATGGTCGTTGGCGGGTCGCGAGGTGTCGGAGGTACCCGGTGGCTGAGCGTTGAGCATCTCCCAGAGGAAGCTGCCGGGTCGCGAGTCGGAGGCAAAGACCCTGCCCTCGCGGAAATATTGGTTACCGATTGCGGAGGCGAGATTCTCCCACTTCGGGTTCTCCG
>DASXSX010000041.1:0-11661 GCA_036505815.1 Thermoanaerobaculia bacterium | reverse complement strand
GTATATGCAGGCGATGTCGTACTGGGCGTGGTGGTAGTGGACGAACGATTTCTTGTTCTGGATCGTGAGCTGGATCTGCTGGCGCGCGCGTTCGGCATCCCGCTCGGAGGCGGCAATGACGCCGCGGACGGGATAGAACAGCACGTCGTTGGGGAACTGACGCGAGGTGCGGTCCACCACAGCCGCGGCCTCGGCCCGCCGACCGAGCCGGATGAGGCAGTGCGCGATCTGGTGGTAGATCCAGGCGGCCGGCGTATGGGCAGACGCCTGCTCGGACATTCCGAGCGCCCTCTCGTACTGACCCAGGTGATAGTGCGCAAGACCGCGGTGGATCAGCGCCAAGCCGTCCGCTGGGTCGATGGCCACTGCGGCTTGGGACGCGCTCAAGGACTCTTCGAACATCGATGCATGGTCGAGCACGACGGACAAACGAGTGTGCGCTTCCGACAGACTCGGTCGTCCCGCGATCGCCGCGACCAACTCGCGCATCGCGCCAGCGTGGTCGAATCCGCTGCGCGGAGTCCAGAGAAGAGAGCCGCGGAGATACCGCCCCTCCGGCAGCTGAGGGTCGACCGATAGCGCTCGCTCGCACATCTCCGCCGCGCGCGCTTGCCAGTCGCCTTCCGGTTCGTAGTTCAACGCCATCTGGAGGTAGGCGGCCGAAAGTCCCGCCCAGGCCAGCGCGAAACCGGGATCCGTGTCGCGGGCTTGCTCGAATGACTCGATGGCGGTATTGACGTCGGACAGCGTGCCATGGAAGAGGCTGGCTCGCCCTTTCAGATATAGCTCGTAGGCCTCACCGGCCGGACGCGGAGTCCGAGCGAGGCGGCGCTCCTCGGAGGGTGTCAGCTCGACTTCGAGAGCTTCTGCGATCTTTCGGGAGACCTGGTCCTGCATCTCGAAGATGTCGTCGAGCGATGTGTCGATCTTCGATCCCCAGAGCGAGCGCCCATCCGAAGTCCGGATGAGCTGGACCGTCACGCGGAGGCGCGAACCGGCTCGCTGGAAGCTTCCGTCCACGACCGCGTCGACCCCGAGCTCGCGCCCCGCCTGCTGCGGGTCGACCGACCGGTCCTGGTAACGCAGAATCGCGGCCGTCGGACGCACGAGAAGAGACCGGACGGTCGCGAGCTCGGTGATCGTGGCGTCGGCGAGCCCGAGTCCGAGGTGGGCGTTTTCGGGGTTGCCCGCGAGGTCCTTGAAGAAAAGGACGGCGATCGAGCGTTTCCCCGCCGACGCCTCCCCGGCCGTGGCCGCCGGCGGCGCCGCTTCCGCCGCCGAGATTCCCGAGACGGCTTCGATCGCGAATCCCAGATCGTGCGCGTCCTGGAAGCGATGCGCCGGATCTTTCTCCAGGCATCTCCGGACGATCCGCTCCAACCCGGGCGACACGTTGCGAACCTTCGCGTCGGTGAAGTCGGGCGGCTCTTCCGTCAGGATCGCATTCATCGTTTCGACGGCCGAGTCCGCCCGGAACGCGCGCCGGCCCGTCAGCATCTCGTAGAAGACCGTGCCGAAAGAAAAAATGTCCGAGCGATTGTCAGCGGGCTGCCCTCGCACCTGCTCGGGGGACATGTAGCCGACCGTGCCCAGGGTCGTTCCCTCCTGAGTGAGGTTCGGGTTTCCCGCCACCGTCGGAATGGCTGTGAGGTTGACTCTTGCCTTGGGATGTTGCGCTGCGGCCGTTTGCTCCCTTCCGGTCGCGTCGAGCGACCGCTCAAACGCCTTGGCCAGGCCGAAATCGAGGATCTTCACGTTCCCTTCCCGCGTCACGAAGACGTTCTCGGGCTTCAGGTCCCGGTGCACGATCCCTCTCTCGTGTGCCGCCGCGAGGCCGCGCGCGATCTCGAGTGCGTGCTCCGTCGCTCTCCGGATTCCGATGGCCCCGCTCTCGAGGTGTTGGCGCAGCGTCGCGCCTTCTAAAAGCTCCGTGACCGCGTAACGGACTCCCTCGTGGGTTCCGAGGTCGTGGATCGCGAGGATGTTCGGGTGCGAGAGCGCCGCGACGGCCTTGGCCTCCCGCTCGAAGCGAGAGAGAGCGTTCGCGTCGTCGGCGAGCCGCTCGGGAAGAACTTTTACCGCTACATCGCGATCGAGGCGGCGATCGCGGGCGCGGTAGACCTCCCCCATGCCTCCCGCGCCGAGAGGGGCCAGGATCTCGTAAGGACCGAGGCGCGTTCCGGGGGAGAGTGTCATGCCTCGCCCGAATCGCGTGGAAGGCTTCGGCTCACGACCACGTCAGCCTTGCCTGCCGAAGGGGGCGAACCGTGGCGATCGTCTCGAAGTCGCGATCACGATGGAGCAGGAGGATGGCGTGATCGAGCGCGATCTGGGCGATGCAACAGTCGATCGGGCTCCGAACAGTCCGGCCGATGCGGCGCAGATCGAAGAAAATCCGTGCCGCCTCGCCCCAGGATTCTCCCGACAGCTCCAGGTAATCCTGAGCATCGAGATACCTCTTCAGAAGGGTCCACTCGGACTCGTCGCGACAGCCCTGCAACATTTCGAGCTCATGGAACCGGGAGAGAACGACCTCCTCGCCTTCGAGGGCGGTCGAGAGCGCCGCCCGCCGCCGACCGGTCGAATCGCGAAAGATGTCGACCCACACCGATGTGTCAACGAGAACCATGCCGCATCTCTCGCAGAGTCTTGTGATCGAAACCTTTGCGAAAGCGGATTCGCCCGGCGAGTTCGGTCAGGTCTTTCTTGCGCCGGGCCCGAACGAGTTCCTGGAGAGCTGTGTGGATCAGTTCCCGCTTGGTCCTCACGCCCGTGAGGCGGAATGCCTCTCGGACCAAGTCGTCGTCGAGGACCACGTTCGTTCGCATGAAGCCTCCTCTATGTGTATTGTCATGTGTATTCTACACACGCCAATTCGAGGCTGCTCCTTCGCGCCCGCTACAGCCTCACGAGGCACCACTCCTCAGACCAGGGAAGACGCGACATCTGGAGGGAGGGCTTGCCCCCCGACTGAACCGCGAAGCCGTCGCTGAAGTTCACGCCGAATCCGTTTTCCGGGTCGTAGAGACCCGGCTCGACGGAGAAGATCATCCCCGGCTCCAGCATCGTGTAGTCGCCGAGCGCGAGATAAGGCGGCTGGTGTCCCTCCATCCCCATCCCGTGCGCCGGCCGGTGGTAGATGTACTTCTGCATCCCTTCCTTCACCTGGTGCTGGTGGATCTGGTACGCGACCGTGGAGCACGCGATGCCCTCGCGGGAGAGGTCCTTCTGCATCACGCAGCAATCGCGGGAGACCGTCCAGACCTTCTTCTGGTGGTCGGTCCACGGAGCGAGGAGAAAGGCGCGGTACAGCTCGCCGCCGCATCCGCCGATATCGACGCCGCCGGCGATCTGGAGCGCCTGGCCCTTCTGGATCCGATTGTGGTGGAACTGATTCGGATGCGGGTACCCGGTGCCCCTCCCGACCCTCACGCCGACCCCCAGGTTGATTCCGACCGCCGTGTGGGGCGCCCCGTCGCGCTTGATCCCCTTCATCAGGAGGTCGGTTCCGAACTCCTCGGCGGCGTGCCCGAGCTGGAAGTCGGTCAGGTCGGTCCCCTTTGCGAGAAGCAGGTCGCGCGCGAACGCGTGCGTCTCGTCGAAGACGCGATACGCGCGGCGCCAGAGCGCCAGCTCCTCGGGCGTCTTGACCATGCGCATCTTTTCGCAGTGCTCGGAAATCGAGTTGAACTCTGTCGTTTTCAGGAAGACTTTCGCGGCGGAATCCTTCTGCCGGCTGTTCAGCTCCCGGTCCGTTGCGATGCGCTTGCCTTCGTAGCCGCGTTTCTTGAGCCCCTTCAGCATCCACTCGTAGAGGTTGACCTTCTCACCCTGCTGAACCTTGCCGAGATTGGGGAATGCCCCCTCCGCGTGCTGGAAGTCGAAATAGGACTCGGCCTCGGTCGCCCACCAGCTCTTGACGAGGTCGCGGTCGAGGCCAGGGTGGAACCAGATCGCGGACAGCTTGTCCGCCGGAAGGAAAACCATGAACGGGCGCTCGGTGGTCGAGTGGAAGAGACCCGTGAAGTAAATGATGTTCCAGCGGTCCGACAGGAGCGCGCCGGCGTAGCCCTGGTCCTGGAGATAGTCCTGCAGGAGCTTGACGCGCCCTTTGTGCCACTCGAGTGGCAGCCGGTCGAAGGTGGCGGGAGCCAGGCCGTCGTCCTCTTTGAGGAACAGCGCGGCCGACTTCGACCCGTTGACGCCGGCCTGTGCCGCGGCCGTTCGGGTCCTGAGAAGCGACCCCGCCGCGGCGGCTCCCGTGGTCACAAGAAGCGAGCGCCGACTGATCGTCATTTTCCCCTCCGTGAAGTTCCGCAAATCCTATCGGAGAGATCCCTCGCCGCCGTCGGCGGCTCGGGATGACGCGTGTGGGACGCGTCACTTGAGGCCCTCGACGACGTACAAGATCGAGTGCGCGCGGCTCGCCGCGTAAGCGTAGGAGCGGCCGTCCGGAGTCATGACGACGCGGATGACGCCCAGTGTGGCGTCGGCCGCCGTCTTGAGCTTGCTTCCCGGGGTTTTTCGTCCGGTCGGAAGGTCCAGACGCCAGACATCACCGGAGCGGAATCGGCGGACCCAGAACGAACGGTCCGAGGCCCAGCGAATCGGATAATCCCCCGGCTCGAGGCCCGCGATCGGAAGCGCTTCTCCTCCCTCTATCGGGAAGCGGAACCACTTTCCCGGCCCGCGAGCTCCGAAGAACCAGCGCCCGTCGGGTGAGACGGGGCCGGTCATGAAGAACGGAATGCGGACGCCCTCGGGGCTGATCGCTCGAGGCTTCTCCCCCTGTACGTTCACCCTGTAAACGCGCCACTTCTTGCCGACCTCCTGCCCGCCGAAAATGAACTCCTTCCCCTCGGGCAGCCATGCGGCGACGTCGATTTCCTCGAAGCCGGCCAGGCCGATCGTCTTCGGTTCTCCAGCGCCGGTGGGGAGGAGCACGAACCGGTCGGCGGCGCCCGGAAGGCGGATCAGCGCCGACTTCCCGTCGGGTGCGAGCGCGAGGGCCTGCCCGTCTCCCAGTCGCACCGCCGGAGAGCCGTCGATATTGCGCAGATACACGCTTGCAGTCTTTCCGCCTCCCTCGCCCACCTCGCTGAAGAGGATCGTCTTTCCGTCCGGCGAGATGTCCGACGGGACGGAGAGATCCAGCCAGGTCAGGTCGCGTTCGACCGAATCGCCCGCGGTCAGCGCCCGCAGGGAAGTGATGATCGTGTGGTAAGCGAACAGCACGCGCCCTTCGCGCGAGATGTCGTCGAGCTCGAGCTCACCGGGCATCTGAGCGACCAGCCGAACTTTTCCGGCGAGATCGGCCGCGTGGAGGCGGCTCGGCTTCCCCGGCTCGCGCGTCCCCGTGAACCAGACCTCCTTCCCGTCGGGCGTCCAGCATGGCGCCCCGCCGGGCAGGTCGAAACCGCTCGCGATCGCCTTCGCGCCCTCTCCCGAGCTCCGGATGACCATCACGGAGCCGGTCTTGCCGCGCTGAAAGAAGGCGATCGTGTCACCGCGCGGAGAGAATCGCGGTGCGTTGATGTCCGGACCTTCGTAGAGCACTTTTCCGATGGGGAACTCCAGATGCCCCTGCCCGTCGACACGGACAATCGCGAGCTCCTTTCCGTCGGGCGACCAGTCGGCGCTGGCATACGGAACCCGCTCGACGGCCCGGCGGGGCACTCCACCGGCAAACGGGACCCGGGCGAGGGTTCCGAACAACGGATTCGGCTCGAGCAAGACCGCCATCTCCCCGGACGAAGAGACGGCGAGAATGTCTCCCTCGATATCGAAAGGGCGCGATTCCGGACTCTCGGGACGGACGGCATAAAGCGCCTGCTTCGTTCCCGCCCAGGTTGCGCCGTAGACGATGGTCTGCCCATCGGGAGTGAACCGGGCGTTGTTCAGCGCGCCGCTCCGGAACGTCAGCCGGCGAAACGAAGGAGCGGAAGACTTCGGAAGCCGTTTCGCGGCAATGAGCCAGCCGCCGATGATCCCGACGAGGAGGAGAAGGACACTCGCCGTGAGAACCGTCGACCGTCGCGCTCTCCTGAGCGGCCGCGGTCCGAGGTCGATCGCCTCCGCGCCGCTCGTCACCTCCGAAACGTGATCCCGCACGCTCGCGAGCTCGCGCGCGAGGTCGCGCGTCGAGACATACCGCTCCTCGGGATCTTTCGCGAGACAGCGCTCCACGATCCACCGAAGCGGCGGCGGCACCTCGGCGCGAACCTTTCCGATCGGCTCGGGCTCCTCCCGGATGATCGCGGACATCGTTTCCGCGGCCGTTTTCCGTTGGAACGGTTTCTTCCCGCTCGCGATCTCGTAGAGGATCGATCCGAAAGAGAACTGGTCCGAGCGGAAATCCAGCGGCTCCCCGCTCGCCTGCTCGGGCGACATGTATGCGACGGTTCCCATCACGACGCCGGGATGCGTCTCCGGCTTCGCGAGCGTCGGCATCACCGAGACCTGTCCCGACTCGGGCTCGACTAACTTCGCGAGTCCGAAGTCGAGGATCTTCACGAACCCGTCCTTCGACACCATCACGTTCTCGGGCTTCAGGTCCCGGTGCACGATCCCGGCGCCGTGCGCCTTCGCGAGACCCTCGGCGACCTGCACGGCGACCGTGAGGACCCGGCGAACCGGGAGCGGACCTGCGGCGGAGAGTTCTCTCAGCGTCTTGCCCTCGACCAGCTCCATCGCGATGTACGACGTCGAGTCCGAGCGCCCGATGTCGTGAACCGTGACGATGTTCGGGTGATTGAGCCCCGAGGCGGAGCGCGCCTCCTGCTCGAAGCGAGAGAGCCGGTCTCGATCTTCCGAGAGCTCGGCGGGAAGCACTTTCAACGCGACCTCGCGTCCGAGCCGGGCATCGCGCGCCCGATAGACTTCTCCCATGCCGCCGGCGCCGAGAGGCGCGACGATCTCGTAAGGCCCCAGACGGGATCCCGAGGGGAGAGTCAAGAAGCCGAAATCTTACTTGCGCAGCGCATTGGCCACAGGTGGACTGCGGCGGGTGCAGGCCCGCAGGGCCTGTCCCCGCTACTTTTTCAAAACGCCTGCGAGCTCGAGAAGGAGACGAGCCAGCCGCGGCGGCCCTGCAAGTCCGGCCGCAACGCGTAGGCGACGTCGATGCGGACGAGCGCATGCCTCGACGCGCGCGGCAGGCCCACGCGCAGGCCCACTCCGGCGTCGGCGCGCAGATCGGAGAGTCGCATGGGGCTCCCCGGAGGCCATGCGTATCCGGCATCCACGAACGCCGCGGCGCCCAGCACGAACAGATGGAGGAGCTCGGGCGTCAGCCGGACGCGGTCTTCCAGGTTCAGGATGAGGCGGCGGTCGCCCGCGAAGGCGTGGAGGCGGTAGGCGCGCAGACCGTCTCCGCCGTCGGCCTCGAGCTGAACTTCGCGGTCGAGGCGGTTCCCCCACGAGAGAAGGGCCCGGCCGACGAGCGTCTGCGCCAATCGGTCCGCGAGCCGCCACACGGCGAGGAGCTGTCCTTCGGCGAGCGTGTTCTCGAAGGAGCCTCCGCGAGCGCGTGTCGCGGCGGCGAGCGAGCCGACCAGGAACCCTCTCGGCAGCGAGAGACCGTGGGACCACTGCAAGGTTGCGCGGACCGCTTCCTGCAGGCCGAAGGCATTAGGGGAATAACCGAGCTCGAAGGAGAGCGCGTCTCCCAGGTCGAAGTCCTCGTCGCGCAGGAAGAAGCCCACGTCGTGCTGGACCGAGAAGACGGGGCGCGCGCGCTCGAGCCGCGCGAAGAAGAAACCGAAACGGCGCTCGTCCGGAAGAGTGAAACCGTCCGGTTCCCGCTGCACGGGTCCGAACCTCTCCTCTTCCCGGCGGTAGCCCGCGAAGAGGCGAGTGACGGGACGGTCACCTTCGTCCGAGAGCCTCCGTCCCCCCGACAGCTCGAAAGAGCGGGTCTGCATCCCGAAACGGGCGATCTCCCTCCCTTCCCCGTAGAGCCGCGTCTGGCGTCTCCCCTGGTCGTAGAGGAGCGTCGCGCCCGCCGGAGAATCGAGCGAGCGGAAGCCGCTTTGGAGAGAGAAGAGGCGCCGATCGCCGTCGCTGCTGTTGTCGTACAGCAGATCGAGCGCGAGGCGCCGTCCGAGGAACTGCTGATCGGAGTAGGCAACTTCGCGCGTCGCCCGTTCCGGCCGCTCGTCCGCCCCGAGCGACACCTTCTTGCCCAGTCCGAAGAGGTTCTTTTCCTCGAGCGAGATTCCGTAATGCACCTTGCCGCCCGCCCGGCCGAAAGATCCGGAGACTTCCGTGGTCCAGGAGTCGCGCGCCCGGACCAGAATGTCGACCTCGCCGTCGCCCACGGGCTCGGAAGTGATGCTCACGCTCCGGAAGAATCCGAGTGCTCGGAGGTTTCTCTCGGTCTCGGCGAGCTTCGCCGGCTCGAGAAGGTCTCCCTCGGCGAAGAGCAGCTCGCGCCGAACGACTTCCGCCCGCGTGACACCGTGGATCGCGTCGGCGATCCGTGCCAGGAAGGAAGACTCGGCGTCCTGGAAAACGTTCTCCGTTTCGATGCGGATGTACCGGATTCGCGGCGGGCCCTCGCCGGAGGCCGGGCCGGCGCCGATGCCCGCGGAAAAGAGAATGCCCAGAAGGAGCACGCCGGCGCGTCCCCGACTCCCGCGCATGGACCGGACACTAGAATTCATGCCATGCGCGCGGTGAAAGGATCGTTCTCGTGAGAGCGCTCGTGGTGGAAGACGACCAGCGGCTCCGTTCGCTGGTCGTGAGGACATTAGCACGCGCCGGGCTCGCCTGCGACGAAGCGGCGCGGATCTCGGAAGCGGAAGAGCTTCTTTCGGTCCACGACTACGACCTCCTGGTGCTCGACCGGCGCCTGCCGGACGGCGACGGGCTGGAGGTCTGCCGGCGAGTTCGCCGGCAGGGGTTCGGCCGATCGATCCTGGTCTTGACCGCGCTCGACGATCCTGCATCGACCGTCGAGGGCCTTTCCGACGGGGCGGACGACTACCTCGGCAAGCCGTTCGACCTCGACGTCCTGGTGGCGCGCACGCACGCTCTCCTGCGCCGCAACGAGCGCAGAGCACCCTCTCAGCTCGTCCACGGCAGCTTGAAGCTCGACCCCGGACGCCGCACGGCGTGGCACGGCGACGCGGAGCTTTCGCTGACCGCCCGCGAGTTCGCGATTTTGGAAACGCTCCTGCGACGCGCGGGAAGCGTCCTTTCCCGCGAAGAAATCCTCGAGCAGGCCTGGGGCGAGCGGGAAGAGCCGATGAGCAACACGATCGACGTGCTGATCGCGCGACTCCGAAAGAAGCTCGACGCGAGCGGTCCTTCTCCGAGGATCGAGACCGTGCGCGGAGTGGGATACCGCCTGACGTGATCCTTCCCCGGCCGCGGAAGGCCCGCACTCGCATCGCGCTCGCGGGAGCAGTTCTTTCCGCGGCCCTCCTTCTCCTTCTCGCCGTCGGCGCGCGGACCACGATCCGAGAGCTCACCTTCCACGACATCGACGAGGAGCTGCGGACGCTCGCAATCGCGGTCGGCTCCGACTTCGAGATGGAAGGGCTCACTTATCAGGAGTCGCTGACGAAAGGTCTCGAAGCGAATGTCTTCGAATTCCGCCTGCAGCACCACTCGGCGATTCTGTTCGACGGTAACCGGGCGCTGACCGTTTCGGGGGACCTGGTTGGCCCGAGCCGCTCGTTCAGCCTCGCGCCGTACCGCAACCGGACGGAGGATCCGTACACCGCCGTCGAGCCTTACAGCGGTCAGCGCCGGGTGTGCCGTTTCCTCGTGCTACCGCTGGGGGGGAAAGCGGTCGGCGCGACCCTGGTGATCTTCCGGTCGATCGAGCCGGCTTTGAGGGGCCTCGCCCGCCTCGACCGCACGCTCGCGGGCCTGGTCCTGGTCGGCTTTCTCGGGACCGCCGCGATCCTCGCCTTCGTGCTCGACAGGGCGTTGCGGCCGGTCGAGGAAGTCACGCGTCTGGCGGCATCCGTCGAAGCTCCCGACCTCTCGCGCCGCGTCCGCGTTTCTACCGGCGGCGAAGAGTTCCAGCGGTTGACCGGCGTCATCAACTCGCTGCTCGAACGGCTCGAGGCCGCCTTCCAGGCCCAGCGCCGCCTCGTCGCCGACGCGGCGCACGAGCTGAAGACTCCGATCGCAGTCCTCCTCGGGGAAGCCCAGGACGCGCTGCGGCCGGCAACGGCGCGCGAAGAGCGTCGCCGCTCGCTCGAGACCATCGAACGAACCGCCCGCGGGCTCGCCCGCGAGGTCGAGAATCTTCTCTCGCTCGCGCGGGCCGACACGGCTCCGGCGCCGCTGTTCGAGGTCGTCGACATCGGCGCGATCGCCGAGCGGTCGGTTGAGGCTTCCCGCGGGATCGCCGCTCTGCGGGACGTGCAGATCGACCTCTTCCGCGAGAACGGCGCGAGCGTGCGGGGCGATCCGGGCGCGCTCTTTCGACTCGCGACGAACCTCGTCTCGAACGCGGCGGTCTATTCCGATCCCGGCACTTCCGTCGAGGTCGTCGCGGGAATACGCGGAGAAGAAGTGGTCTTCGAGGTCCGCGACCGCGGGCCGGGCGTGCCGGAGGTGGAGCGTTCGCGGATCTTCGAGCGCTTCGTGCGGCTGGATAGCGCCCGCGCGAGACACCCGGAAGGATCCGGCCTCGGCCTCGCGATCGTCGAGCAGGTCGCAAGCGCCCATGGCGGACGGATCGAGGTGGAAGAGCGCGCCGGAGGGGGTGCGATCTTTCGGGCGGTGCTGCCCGCCGCGTGAGAAAAAAGTGGCCGGAGCCTTGGCTCCGGCCAGTTGGAGGGGGGATGTGCTCCGCGACTAAGAGGCTTTCGCCATCTTCGCGGAGGCGATGCGAATCGAGGTTGCGATGTTCTTTCCGTCTTTCTTCAAGACGCTCACGTTGGCGCGCTCACCGTCCTTGAGCGATCCTCCGCGGACTTTCGTGGCTGCGGTCCAGGAGATCGGAATCGCCTTTCCCGCCTTGTCCGTCAGCGAAAAAGTCTTCGACTTCTGATCGACCGAAGACACCGTTCCCTCCATCGTCGTCGCGTGGTTCTTCCCTTTCGCCATCGAGGTGGACGCGACGCCGATCGCGAGAACGAATGCGATCAACGAGAGCCAGGCCGTTTTCTTCATACGTTTCTCTCCTTCGCAGCCGAGCGTAGGGAGGACGCGGTGAACGCCGGGTGAATGGATTGTGGCGGGCAGAACGATGAACGGAAGGTGAACGCGTCCTCCGGCCGTTCTATGCTTCGAATCCGTGCCGGACGATCCGAGCGCACTTGTTGCTCTCCTGGGTCTGGTTGCGCTCGCCGCGGTGCTGTACTCCTCGGTCGGCCATGGGGGCGCCTCGGCCTACCTCGCCGTGATGGCGCTCTTCGGCGTGCCTCCGCCGGTGACGAAACCGGCCGCCCTCGTCATGAATCTCGCCGTCGCGGGCGTGGGCACCCTGCGCTTCGCGACTGCGTCTCTCGTGCCGTGGCGCCTCATCGGACCGCTCTGCGCGGGTTCGATACCGGCGGCGTACGTCGGCGGCATGATCGCGCTCCCGACACGCGCTCACCGGGCGCTGCTCGGAGGCGTGCTGCTGTTCGCCGCAGTCCGCCTGGCGATGCGGCACTCCGGGGATTCGTTGCGGCCTCCACCCCCGGCGCTCGGGCTCGC
>DASXSX010000040.1:0-8110 GCA_036505815.1 Thermoanaerobaculia bacterium | reverse complement strand
GGCCAAACTGGTCACCGTGGGACCGTGTCAAACCCGGGCCTGGCTGTCCCGGTACGGCACCCCCAGGGCCGTGATGACTTTCCACTGGAGGTAGTTGAACTCGTTCGTGTCGGTGCACCCGCCGATCCAGGCGATGCCCGGATTTCGATTGACGACCTCCCCCTTCGCGTTCGTAGCGACGAAGCACTTGTCGCGGGTCGTCTTGATGTGCCGCGCGATCTTCGCGATCGCCTCGTCCCAGGAGATGTCTTCCCACTTGTCCGACCCGGGACGCCGCACCTTCGGCCTGGTCAGCCGGTTCTTGTGGGTGATGTCGTCTTTCAACGTGATTCCCTTCGGGCAAAGGGTGCCGCGGGAAACCGGCTGGTCCGGGTCTCCTTCGACGTGGACGACGGTCGGTTTCGCGTTCTTCGATTTGTCGCCCAGCGTATGAATGATGACGCCGCACCCGACGGCGCAGTAGGGGCAGTAACTTCGGGTCTCGGTGGTGCGCGAGATCTTGAACTCGCGCATCTCCGCTTTGGCCCGGGCGACGTCGAATCCGAGGGCGATCGTGCTTCCGACGGCCGTGGCCTTCAGAAATCCGCGACGGGTCAGCTCCATGGTCCCACCTCCGCGGAAACGAAGCTGGAGCCATTCCAGAACTCCCGTCGCGCATTGTCAAGCGCTTTCTCGCGACGGGAAGGCGCTACGCCGTGAGAATCCGCGCGGGATGGGCGTAGACGTTGTAGCGCCTGTCCCGCAGGAACCCCACCAGGGTCAGACCCGCGACATCCGCGAGCTCGACGGCGAGGCTCGAAGGCGCGGAGACGGAGGCAACGACGGGAATCCCGGCGGAATACGCCTTCTGGACAATCTCGAATCCCGCGCGGCCCGAGACCATCAGGACCGAGTCCGTGAGCGGCAGCCGGTCCTCGAGCAGAAAACGCCCCACGAGCTTGTCGGTGGCGTTGTGGCGGCCGATGTCTTCGCGCAGGGCCTGGAGACGGCCTTCGGCGTCGAAGAGACCGGCGGCGTGCAGGCCCCCGGTCCGGGAAAAGACGGACTGGCCCTCCCGGAGTCTTCCCGGCAGAGCGAAGAGGACATCCGGCTTGATCCGGAGGTCCGAAACGAGGGACGGGGCCTCGGAGGGGATGACGTTCTCGATCGAGGTCTTTCCGCAGACCCCACAGGCCGAGCCCATCACCGTTCCCCGTTCGAGCTTCTCGCCGCGGGCCTGCGCGTCCGGAGTCAGGGTTGCGATCATCACGTTGGCGCGCAGCTCCGGCTCGACACGGGGATCGATGGGCCGCTCGAGACCGAGGAGGTCCGCGCGGGACGCGACGACGCCTTCAGCGAAGAGAAGTCCGGCCACGAGCTCCTCGTCGTTGCCGGGCGTTCGCATGGTGGTGACGAAGGACCTCGCCGCGCCCAAACCCGCCGAGCGGATCCGGATCTCTAGGGGCTCTTCGACGGCGAGCGCGTCCTCGCGCTCGATCTCGCGCTCCCCGTCGCGCGCCACGACGCGGGTCCTTTCGATCGGTTCCACGTTGCGCATTATCCCGCGCGGATCCGCGACCCGCCGGGGAGCGCTGGAACGCTTGCAAGACGGGATCGGTGACGGGGGGCCTGCGGTCTATCCGTCAATTGGCTCGAAGACGAGCTCGGTCGTCATCGCGATCGCGGCCCGAAGCGACCGGTAAACGGGGCAGCGGTCCTGGTAGAAACCGTGAACCCGCTCGGCGGTCTCGCGCTCCGCTTCGGGCGCCTTCAGCTTCAACCGGAGGTGGATCCGCTTGATCACGAGTACTCCCTCCTCCTTCTCGATTTCGCCGACCGCTTCCCCGATCAGCCGATCACCCGCCGCGGAAACCTGGCGCACCTCCAGCGCGCCTGCAAATGTGCCCGTCAGTCAACCGGCCGCGGCCGCGACGACGTAATCGAGAGTCGTCGCGCGGGGCTCATAGTCTTCCGGCGACACCTTGTAGTGCGCGGCAACCGCGCCATGAACGCCGAAGATCACGGGATCCTTTTCCGCCGGCAGGTAGGCCTTGCGGACAGGCCCCTTCACCCGTTCGATTCGCACCTGCGATCGGTAGACGACCTCGGCCATCCTTTACCCCTCTCTCCACGCTGCGAACCACGAGGCGGCCGCTAAAAAAGCCCCTCCCGCGGGAGGGGCTGGAAGAGCGCGGCGAAAAAGACCTTACGGGTTGAACGTCGTCACGATCACCGCCCTGCCGAAGTTCGAAGTGTCCGTCGTGTTCACTTCCGTGGTGATGCGAGAAGCGTCGATCGCGTGGCGGGTGACGAGATACGACTTGGCGCTCTCCGCGCGCTGGCGAGCCAGCGATTCCCGGCGCGAGGCCGCGGTCCCGTCGTCCGAATAGCCGCTGATGACGACGGTCGCGCGCGGGTTCCCACGGAGCCGAAGGGCCACAGAGTCGAGACGCGCCTTTCCGATGTTCGTGATCCGAGCGCTGCCCCGATCGAAGTCGATCGTGTCTGTCGTCGGAGCCGGCGGGGGCGGCGGGGCGACCACGGGCGGAGCCGGGGGTGGCATCGGAGCGGGCGGAGCCTCCGCGGTAGCCGGCGGAGGCGGCTTCGGAGCGGGAGGAGGCGGAGGAGCGGGAGGAGGCACGAGAACGGTCGGCACGGTGATGCTGAAGTTGTAGAGAACCGAGAGAGCCAGCTCGTTCCCCTTGGTCTTGACCTTCGTGGTACTTCCGGATTTGAGCCGGGCATTAAGGTACTCGAAGCCGATGGCGTACGGCCCGGTCTTCCAGCGCAGCATCCCGGTCGCGATCTCGTTCTTCAAGCGCGCGGCGGCGCCGTTCCAGCGAATCGCGTCTTTGTCCTTCGGGTCGTCGAGCGCGTAGAAGCCGTAGACGCCCCAGTTCGGCGTGAAGTCGTAACCGACCTGAGCCCACCCGCCGGTCGACTTGATGTCGCCGAACTGCGTAATCGCCGTGAACTGCTGCCCGGCGGCCTTGGACGTGTAGGCGGCGCCGTGGATGAGGAAGCCGCCGATCTGGAGCCTCGCGCCGAACTCGCCGATCTTTCCGTCGAGCTTGTCGTTGCCGATCGAGGCGTTGGCCCCGGAAAGATCTTTCTGGTCCCAGTGGCCGACGACGTAGACCCCCCACGACCCCTTTTCGACCTTTCCGCTCAGGTTCAAGCGGGCTTCGACCTGGGGGAAGCCCGCGTTTCCGGCGGACAGCTCGTTGATGTTCGAGTTCACGCCGGTCGAGCACTCGCCGTTGGAGGTCCCTCCGAAGCAGCGGTCCCAGCTCCCGCGCATGACCGCGAGCTGCAGCTCGGCGTTCACGGGGGCCGTCTTGGGGGTCAGCCCCTGGTAGAGAAAGATCCCCGGGAAACGCCATCCCGGAAGGCCGCTTCCGTAGCCGAGCGGAAACGCCAAGTGGGAGGTCGAGACCGGCAAGACGTTCGTCGCGGCATTCGAGGAAAAGCCGAAGAGCGGCGACCAGAACTGTCCGATGCGGATCGTCGTCCGGCCGTTGCCGATGTCGGCGTAGGCCAGGCGCAGACGCGGCACCGGCTGCTGCCCGGAGAAGGCGCCGGTGCCATTGAAACCGCCGAAGAAGTCGGCCTCGAGCAGAGCGCCGACCCTCCAGTCGGAGGCGGGCGCGACCTTCGGGCCGTTGAACGCGAAAGTCAGCCGGGTGTTGCGGACGTCGCCGCCGTAGAACCACCGGTCTCTCGTGAACTCGGGTGGGACCGGCCACTCCGTGTTCTGTCCGTTTCCGAAGGCGAAGTTCTGGTCCTGGGCGAACATGGTGGCACTGATGAAGCCCCGGATGACCAGCCCTTCCGCCGGCGGCGCTTGGGCACGCATCGAGGCAACCCAGAAGACGGCACACGCCGCGAGGACCGTGGCACGAATACATCCCTTCATCGAAGTCTCCTTTCTACCCAAATCGAACGCGCCGACCGTACCCGAGCGTGATGACCTGCTCGAGTTCGAGTTCTGTCCGGGGCGGCGCGCATCCACGCGCCGGGTGGGAGCGTGACGAAGGATGCCGATCGGGCGAAGACGGAAGGAGTTCCGCCTTTTCTCCACAGGAGCCCACCCGCATTGAGGCATCGCGTTCGAAACTCCGTTCATTGTGTCACTTGACCGAGCCGACCGTAAAGCCCGCGATGAACCGATCGAGAAAAAGGTTGTAAAGCACCGCGATCGGGAGGCTCGCGATCAGGCAGGCGGCCATCAGCGACCCCCAGTAGTAGACGTCGCCGCGGACGAGGTAGATCGGGACCCCCACCCCGACCGTCTGGTGGGAGGCCGAGGAGATGAAGGTCAGGGCATAGACGAACTCCTGGGTGACCAGCGTGAAGCTGAAGATCACGACGGTCAGGATCCCGGACACCGAGATCGGAATGACGAGCTTGGCGAAGGCCTGGAACCGGGTCAGCCCGTCCACCATCGCTGCGTCCTCCAGCTCGGGAGGAATCGACTTGAAAAAGCCCATGAGCAGCCAGGTCGAGAAGGGGATCGTGAAGCTCGGGTAAACGACGATGACCGCCCAGAGCGTGTCCTGGAGATGAAGCCAGGCAACGATGCGCGAGAGCGGGATGAAGAGGAGCGTCGGCGGCACGAGATACGTCAGGAAGATCCCGATTCCGATCCGGCCTCCCCACCTTCCGGTCAGCCGCGCGAGCGCGTACGCGGCCGGCACGGCCAGGAGGAGCGTGATGCCGACGACGACCAGCCCGGCGAAGGCGGTGTTCCCGAGCCAGCGAAGGAAGAGCGTTTCGGAGAGAAGAAGCCGAAGGTGCTCGAGGGTGGGCTTCTGATTGAAGATGAACGGATTGTTCCGGAGATCGTAGAGGTCGCCGGTGCGCTTGAAGCTCGTGATGAGCATCCAGTAGAACGGGAAGGCGAGCAGGATCGAAAAGACGGCGAGCACCGTCCAGTGAAACGTGCGGAATGCCAGCTGCCGGGCGCGGACGCCTCCCATCACACCACTTCCGCGCGGTGCGCCGAGCGAAGCATCCGCCAGGCCACCGCGACGAGCAGCGGCACGAGGAAGATCGAGATCGCCGCCCCCTCGGCGAGATCGCTGCCGAGTATCCCGGTGAAGAACGCCATCGAAGGCAGCACCTGGGTCGTGTCGTAAGGACCTCCGCGGGTCAGGATGTAGATCACGGTCATGTCGGTGAACGTGAAGATCGCGCCGAAGAGGACCGCCACGTTGATGATCGGCAGCATCATCGGGAGCTCGATCTGGAACATCCTTCGGAAGAAGCCGGCTCCATCCACGGCGGCGGCCTCGGGGATGTCTTTCGGAATCGCCGTCCAGCCCGCCAGGATGATCACCGTCGCGAACGGAAGCATGTGCCAGGTGTGGACGAGGATGACCGACATCATGGCGAGCTTCGGCTCCCCCAACCACATCGGCGCCGAGAAGGCCTTGACGAGGTGGAGCCGGACAAGGACCCAGTTGATGACGCTGTAGAGCGAATCGAGGATCCACTTCCAGCCGATCGAGCCGATGGAAACCGGCGCGACCCACGGAAGCAGGATCAGGAACCGCACGAACCGCCGGCCACGGAAGGCGTTCTTCAAGACGAGCGCGAGAAGGTTCGCGCCGATCAGGACGAGGATCTGCGAAGCGATGGTAAAGACGAACGAGTTCCGAAGCGAGCGGAGGAAAGTCGGATTCTGCAGCACGGAAGCGAAGTTCTTGAGACCCACGAAGTGGTAGCCCACGCTTCCGACTTTGACGTCGCCCACGCTGTAGAGAAAGGCGAGGATGAAGGGCACGCCGACCAGGGCGACGACGTACAAAACGGCCGGCAGGAACATCACCGGCCCGAGCCAGCGCTGCCGCACTCCGCTCATGCCAGTGCCCGCGGCTCCGCCCGCGCTCCCTTTTCCCTGTCGAAAAACTTCAGGTCCTTGGTCGCCACCGCGAAGTCGTGGACGGTGTCGGGCGCGAACCGTGCGGCGAGAGTCGAGGACATCCGCGCCACGGCTTTCTTGCCGTCGAAAGGACCGCCCTCGATGACGCCGTAAAGGATCCGTTCGGCCCCCAGGTACTCCTCGTGTTTGATCCGGAAAGCCAGCCGCAGCACGGGCTCCTCGCGCGGCAGCGCGGCCGCCGGGTAGAGATGCTCCGGACGGAATCCGGCGATGACGTCGGAGGTCTCGACGAGATTCATGGGAGGGGAGCCGAGGAAGGTTGCGACGAAGGTGTCCTGCGGCTCGTCATAAACGTCCGCGGGCGTGCCGATCTGTCGCACGGCGCCGTGATTCATCACCACGACGCGGTCTCCCATGGCCATTGCTTCGACCTGGTCGTGGGTAACGTAGATCGTGGTCGTCCCGATCTTCTTCTGAAACTGCTCGAGCTCCTCGCGCGCCGAGGCTCGAAGCTTGGCGTCGAGGTTGGAGAGCGGCTCGTCGAGCAGGAAGAGCGAGGGCTCGCGCACGATGGCGCGCGCGAGGGCGACGCGCTGACGCTCCCCTCCGGAAAGCTCCCGCGGCTTGCGGCCGAGCAGGCGCCCGATCCCGAGAAGATCGGCGGCCCACTGCGCCTTCTGGCGCCGCTCCACTTTCCGCATTCGCCGCGCCTTCAAAGGGAACTCGATGTTGCCGAGCACGGTCAGGTGCGGATAGAGCGCGTAGCTCTGGAACACCATGGCGATTCGGCGCTGCCGCGGCGTCAGGTCGTTGACGAGAACGCCCCCGATCCAGATCTCGCCGGAAGTCGGTTCTTCCAGGCCGGCGATCATGCGCAGGAGTGTGGTCTTGCCCGATCCGGAGGGGCCGAGGAGGACGAGGAACTCGCCCTCCCGGCTCTCCAGATCCACATCGACGACCGCTCCGACCTGTCCTTTGGCGAAGAGCTTGGTCAGACCTCGCGTCTGAACGACGGCCATATCCGGCGCGGCACTCCGGCCTCTACTTCCACTTGTTGAAAATCCGCCGCACCTCTTTGTCCGCGGCCTCCACCGCGTCTTCGGAGCTCATCTCGTCGCGGGCGGCCTTCGCGAACATCGTCGGCAGCACGAAGGTGTTGAAGACCTCGTCGATGGCCGCGGTGGCGTAGCCGGGATAGCCCACGTTGGTCGCCCAGTCGAGAACGCTCCCGAGCACTTTGTACTTGTCGGGTGGCGACGCCTTGGCGTCGTTGGAAATCTGCTGTTTCAGATCGGGAACGGTCTGCGGGAAGCACGGGAAGTTGTAGAACTCGCTCGCCTTGAACGCCGCCCCGAAGTTGTCGATGTAATCGGCCAGGAACTTCTTGGCCCCCTCCTTGTTTTCCGCGAAGTCCCAGATGACGTAGCAATCCATGACGTGCTCGGCGGCGATTCGCCGGACCGGCCCCTTCAGCGCCGGGCTGACCCAGATCTTCGATGACATGTCCGGGTTGTCCTTCTCTGCCGTCCGGGTCACCGAGATCGCGTTGCACACGAACGAGAGCTTTCCTGCCAGGATCCCGCGATTGTTCGAGGAGGGATCCCACGTGAAGACCTCCGGCGTCATGGCGTCCTTGTAGAGCGCGCGCACGTATTTGACGGCGTCGATCGTGTTCTTGGACTTCAAAGTGACGTTTCCCTTCTCGTCCTGCTCCGCCCCCCCAAAAGACCAGAGCACCGCGCGCATCGCCATGTTCGTGTCGAGCTCCTGTGAGAGACCGACGCCAACGGGATTGCCGAGTTGATCCTTGATCTTCTTGCCGCCGACTCGAAGGTCCTCCCATGTGTCGGGCCCGTTTGGAAACCCGACCTTTTCCCAGAGGTCCTTGCGGTAGTCGCCCGGGTCGGGGACGTAGGAGTCCGAGAAGGCGAAGAACTTCTTGGTCTTCGGGTTGTAAGTCGAACGCTCCCCGAGCGGGATCACCTTGCCGTGCTTCTTCTGGACCTCCTGGTAGATCTCGGCGTGGTCGATGACCTGTTTCTCGTAGGCGGCCGGCGGGGAAAGGAACATGAAGAGGTCGTGGCCCTTCTTGGCGGCCGCTTCCGCCGCCGCCCGGGCGTTGATCTCTCCGATCGCGATGTGGTCGACGACAACCTCGGTGTCGTGCTTCGCCCCCCACTCCTTCGTGTAGACGCCGTCGAACCACTTGTCGTATCCGGGCACGAAGTGGCTCCACTGGATGATCTT
>DASXSX010000039.1:0-2353 GCA_036505815.1 Thermoanaerobaculia bacterium | reverse complement strand
CGCCGCCGGCACGGAGACCACGGTCGCAAGCACGGTCATCGCGCAGTCTTCGATTCCGCACGTTGCGAGCGAGACCTGCGATGCGTCGTGGTAGACGTAGTTGCCCGGCCGGCACTCGGTGACGCCGCCGACCGCCATCGCGGCGCGGGCCGTCGGGGTTGAGCCGACCGAGACTTCCTCGACCGGCAGACCCGCGGCGCGAAGAGAACCGGCCGCGGCGGCGAGGATCTCGCCTTCCTGCCTCGCGATCGCTTCGACTTCCGCGCGCGTCGTCGCCAGGTAGGCGTGTCCGGCGTGGGTGAAGACTCCGCGCAAGGAGATTCCCGGAAGTTCCGCGATTCGCCGCGCCATCGCGACGGCCTTCTCCGGAGCGACCCCGACCCGGTGGTACCCGCAGTCCACCTTGAGGAGGACGTCGAGCCGCCGGCCCGCGGCGTGGAAGACGGCCCCGAGGCTCGACGCTCCCTCGACGCTGTCCGCCCCCACGGCGAGCCGCACGCGGTCGGAAAGCGCGAGCAGCCGCCGTGCCTTGTCGGCGCCGACGACGGGATACGCGAGGAAGAGGTCCTCGAATCCTGCCGCGCCGAAGACTTCCGCCTCGCCCGTCTTCGCGAGCGAGATTCCGCGAGCGCCCGCCGCGAGCTGCAGTCGCCCGATCTCCGGGATCTTGTGCGTCTTGGCATGGGGCCGGAGGCGGACGCCGGTCTCCCGGGCGCGGGCCGCCATCGCCGAGACGTTCTTCTCCAGGACGTCGAGGTCGACGACGACCGACGGCGTGTCGAGATCCGGGACGAAGAGACTCACCTCCGCGGAAGCCTAATGGGGACCGCGCCGCAATAGAATCCGGTCAGCGAACCGGACCGCGACGACTCTTCATCGGCGTTCCAGGGCGGCTTCTCTCGAGAAGGAGGAATGCATGGGCCGAATCAACTGGGGCAAGGTTTTTCTGGGCGGTCTGTTGGCGGGCGTCGTGATCAACGTGGGCGAGTTCCTGTTTCACGCGGTCCTTTTCAAGGACCAGATGGCCGAAGCCATGCGGGCGCTCGGCAAGGATCCGGCTACGGTCATGACCGGCAGCGCCGTATTGATCTGGAACATCCTGGGTTTCTTGACCGGAATTGCGGCCGTCTGGCTCTACGCCGCGATCCGCCCGCGCCATGGCGCCGGTCCGAAGACGGCGGCGATCGCCGGAGTCGGGGCCTGGTTCATCGGTCGTTTCCTCGGGGCCCTGGGCGAGATGAATATGGGCGTCTTCCCGCAGAGCATCATCCTGATCGGCCTCGTGTGGGGCCTCGTCGAATTCATCGTCGCGACCTTGGCGGGAGGCTGGTTCTACAAGGAGGCGTAACCCGAAGGTCTCGGCTTCGCCGTCCTTCCGCTCCTCGCCGCCCTGTGCGACGATACCCCTTCTCTGTCATTCCGAGGAGCGAAGCGACGAGGAATCCCTTACTCGAAAGGCAAGGGATTCCTCGCTGCGCTCAGAATGAGGGCGGAGGGCGGAGCCCCGAGAAACTCGTTCGGATCCGATCAGCCCGAGAGTGACGGACGCAGCCGCTTTGCCGGCACTCCGGCCCCGCACAGATACACGGGAAACTCTTTGACTCCGTCGATGCCGATCAGTTTCTCGAGGAACGTGTCCTGGATCGCCGCCGTCGTGAACGGACCGAGCCCCCGCGAGGTCGCGAGAAGGCAGAAGGTCTGCGCGAGGTGGCCGGCATCGAGCCACAAGACGCGATACGCGCTATCGCTCCGCGTCGCGGCGACGCCTGCCGCGTCTTCCGCATCCTCTTCGCGGAGGACCTTCAACGCGACTTCCCGGTTCAGACGCGTGTCGCGGGCTCGGTACACCTCTCCCATCCCTCCGCTGCCGAGCGAAGCGAGAATCCGGTAGGGCCCGAAAGTGGCTCCCGGAGAAAGGATCACCGAACCCTCACATTGAGAAGCGTGTCCTTCCGGGTTGTGCGCGCTGAGGCACCGAGAGATTTCGCGGCGGCGATTATAAGTGCCGGACCGGGCGCCTCGCTCGGCCGTATCTACCGGCTCGCCATCCCGCGGAAGAAGGGCCCGCGCCCGGCGACGCCTCCCAGCTCCTGACCATCCGCTTCGTGCGAGCGGAAGGGGCAACGTCAGCGGGACGCTCGATCCTTATTGGGATCCCGACTGCGACTGCAAGGTCTCGACGACGTTCGTCGGGCAGGTCCGCGGCGAAACCGTCGAAGGGACGTTCACCTCCGAGCGCAAGGCGGGGAGAGTCTTCGGCACCTGGAAAGCGACCCGGCGGCCCGCAGCGATTCGATAACATCCCGCTTCGTGGAAAGCGGCGCGGTCGAGCGATACCTCGAGAACTGGAAGG
>DASXSX010000038.1:0-11616 GCA_036505815.1 Thermoanaerobaculia bacterium | reverse complement strand
GGCCGCGGCACAGGCGCGACGCCATCAAGAGGGCCTCGACGAGCGCCGAGGCGCCCTCGTAGAGCGACGCATTCGCGACGTCCAGGCCGGTCAGGAGACAGATGTGCGTCTGGAACTCGAAGATCGACTGGAGCGTCCCCTGCGAGACCTCGGGCTGGTACGGGGTGTAGGACGTGAGCCACTCGGCGCGGTAGAGCATCTGGTCGGCGATCGCCGAGACGTAGTGGTTGTAGATCCCGGCACCGAGGAAGAACGCGCTCTCGCGGGCGTTCGCGTTCCGCGCGGCGAGCGATCCGAGGAGCCGGCGGACGTCGATCTCGGAGAGGGGCGGCGGAAGGTTCGGGGGCTGGCGGACCTCGGCGGGAATGGAGGCGAAGAGGTCCTCGACCGACGACACTCCGATCGCCCGCAGCATCTCCGAGCGGTCCGCGTCGGAGATCGGGAGGAACTTCACCGCTCCTTCTCCTCCTGTTGGACGTAGCTCGCGTACTGCTCCGCCGTCATCAGCTTGCCGACCTCCTCGTCGGTCGTCAGCTTCATCTTGATCAGCCATCCGTCTCCGAACGGATCGTCGTTGACGATCCCCGGCTCCGCGACGGCAGCCTTGTTGACCTCGACGACCTCGCCCGAGACCGGCGTAAAGAGCTCCGAGACCGCCTTGACCGATTCGACCGTGCCGAACTCTTCGTTGGCGTTGAAGACGTGGCCGACTTCCGGGAGCTCGAGGTAGACGATTTCCCCCAGCTCCTTTTGCGCGTAGTCGGTGATGCCGATCGTCCCGACGTCCCCGCCGATCCGGACCCACTCGTGGCTCTGGGTGTAGTGCAGGTCTTCGGGGTTCACCGCGCCTCCTTCGATCTCTTGTAGAACGGGGTCTCGACGACGCGGGCTTTCGCGTTGCGTCCGCGGATGTCGATCTCGAATTCGGTCCCGACGCCGGCCGCGCCGGCGGGCAGGAGAGCGAGGCCGATCGGTTTGCCGAGCGTCGGCGAGTGCGTTCCGGAGGTCACGACGCCTTCGCCCTGCGGGGTGCGAGTCGGATAGCCGTGGCGCGCGATGCCGCGATCCACCATCTCGAAGCCGACGAGCTTGCGCGGAATACCCTCCGCCTTCTGCCTCTCGAGCGCATCGCGGCCGGAAAAATCCCCCTTCTTCATCTTCACCGTCCAACCGAGGTCCGCCTCCCACGGCGTCACCGTGTCGTCGATGTCGTTACCGTAGAGCGCCATCTTCGCTTCGAGCCGCAGCGTGTCGCGGGCGCCAAGACCGCACGGCATCGCGCCCTCGGCGCGCCCCTCCTCGAGAAGCCCACGAAAGACCTTCTCCGCCCGCTCGGACGCAAGGCAAATCTCGAAGCCGTCCTCCCCCGTGTAGCCGGTCCGCGAGACGAGAGTCGGCTCGCCCAGGACGGAGGTCTCCCGAAATGCGTAGTAGTCGAGATCGGACGGATCCTCCGCCGCGACCCGCGACACGAGCGCCACCGCGCGCGGCCCCTGCACGGCGATGAGCGCGTACCGCTCGCTCGCGTCCTCGACGCGAACGTTTCCGTGGGCGCGCGACTTCGCCCATTCGAAGTCCTTCGGGGTGTTCGCGGCGTTGACGACGAGCATCCAGGAATCCTCGGCCTTCCGATAGACGAGAAGATCATCCACGTAAGTGCCCCGATCGGTCAGGAACGCGGAGTAGTGGCAGCGACCGTCGGAAAGGCGCGAGACGTCGTTCGGCGTCAGCCACTGGAGCGCAGCAAGTGCTCCCGTGCCGTTGAACTCGAGCTCTCCCATGTGCGAGACGTCGAAGATCCCGACCCGCTCCCGCACCGCCCGGTGCTCCTGCAGGATCCCGGAGTACTGCACTGGCATCTCCCAGCCGCCGAAGTCGATCAGCTTCGCGCCCAGCTCGCGGTGGAGGTCGTACAGCGCCGTGCGCTTGAGCGCGGAGGGAGCGGTCGCCGGTACGGACATTCCGGGCGAAATTACCACAGAGGATCGGAGCAGTGGACGGGCCTGCGCATAGAATCGGCGCCAATCAACGGGAGGTCCCATGAACGTTCTCGTCGCGGTCTTCGCGGCCGCGCTCGCGGCGCCGGTGTCCGCTCCGCGCATTGCCACTTTCTCCATCGTCGCCCGCGATCCGGCCAACGGAGACCTGGGGGTCGCAGTCCAGTCGAAGTTTCCCAATGTGCGCGTCGCCGTGCCCTATGCGAGGTCCGGCGTCGGGGCGGTCGCGACCCAGTCGTTCTCGAACTCCGACTTCGGAACCAAGGGTCTGAAGCTTCTCGAGCTCGGCGCGACGCCGCAGGAGGTCGTGACGATCATCGGACGCGACGACTCCGATCTCGAAAATCGCCAGGTCGGCATCGTCGACGCGAAGGGGCGCTCCGCCACCTTCACCGGCAAGAAGTGCTTCAACTGGGCAGGAGGCCGAACCGGTCCCGACTATGCGATCCAGGGGAACATCCTGGTCTCCGAGGAGACCGTCGCCGCGATGGAGAGGACGTTCCTCGGCACGAAAGGTCCTCTGGCCGAGCGCCTGCTCGCGGCGATCAAAGCGGGCGCCGAGGCTGGAGGCGACCGGCGCGGTCGGCAGTCGGCGGCGCTCGTCGTCGTGCGGCCGGGAGCCTCCTACGACGGGAAGAGCGACGCCTACATCGACATCTCGGTGTACGACGCGAAGGACCCGATCGCCGAGATCTTCCGGCTCTACGACCTGCAGAAGATCCACTTCGAGAGAAGCGACCCGAAGGACGTGATCCCGATTGCCGGAGCGGACGCGGTGTATCTCCAGAAATTGCTCGCGAAAAAGGGCTTTCACAAGGGGAGGACGGACGGAGCGTGGGACGAGGCGTCGACGAAGGCGCTCGCCGACTACATGGGCTGGGAGAACTACGACACCCGGATTCGGCAGGACGGAAAGATCGACCGAAAGATCCTGGAGTTGATCAAGCAGAAGGAAGGGGCGATGTAAGACCCAAGACCCACGGCCAAAGACCCCGAGGAAGCCGAACGTTTTTTTCCTCGGATCCTGGGCTTGAGTCCTGGTCTAGTCCCTGGGCTTCACGATACGCGCGGGCGGCCGCCGCGGCATGACCTGCCGCGGTGCGTCTCGTCCGACGTTTCCGCAGTAGCCCGCCTCGAGCCCCGCCGCCCACCGAATGGCGCCCGTCAGGTGCGCCACGAAGAGGGGCTCGGTATAGCTCTCGCGCGTGTGACCGCCCGCTGTGTAGAACGCGCGCCCGCCGTCGAACTCGTGACACCAGGCAATTGGATGGTCGGCGCCCATCGAGCCGCCGGAGTACGTGCTCTCGTCGACCGTTGCGAGGACGTGGACGCTCTGCCTCGGGTTCGCGCGGAAGCTGTACCACTCGTCGGTGCGCAGCCAGACCTCCGGCAGTGCGGCGGTCGACGGGTGGATGCGGTCTTCCACGCGAACGGTCGCCGGCTGGATCTCCGGGTGACCCGCGAAGTACGCGCCGACGAGCTCGCCGTAGAAGGGCCAGTCGTACTCCGTATCGCTGGCGGAGTGCACTCCCGCCCAACCGCCGCCCGCCCGGATCCAGCGCTCGAAGGCCGCCTGCTGGTCGTCGTCGAGGACGTCGCCCGTCGTGAGGAGGAAGAGAACGACCCGATAGGGGGCGAGGTTGGCGTCGGTGAAGGCGGACGGGTCTTCCGTCGCGTCCACGGCGAGACCGCCGTCGCTCCCGATGCTGCGAACCGCCGCAATCGCGTCGGGGATGGAGTCGTGCCGGAAACCGGTTGTGCGGGTGAAGACGAGGACGGCCGTTTCGCCGGCTTTCGCGACTCTCGGCGTGAATCGCACGGCCGGCGCCGGGGACCCGCCCAGAATCGCGGCAGCCGCGAAGGCGGCCACGGGGTTCATCTCTCGCCGGTTTCGGTGTCGTCCTCGTCCATCGCGCGCGGGCTCTCGTACTCGCGCTTTTGAGCGGCGAGGATCTGGCGCGCCTCCTCGGCGCGGTCGGGGGGAACGAGGACCCGGCTCATTCCGAAGGCGCCCAGGTTCTCCGGCCACGGCGTCGTCGAGGGGCCTTCGACCTGACACGGGATGTCGCGCGACTGCAGCAGGCCGGCGATCAAGCTCGCCTCCTCGTCCTGCCCGACCGAGGCGACGACGACCCACTCCGGTTCGTCTTTTTCTTTCATTTTCTCCCCCCGGATTTCCTTTCGACCTCGAGAGAAAGATTCCCGCTCGGTTCGACCCGGCCGACGACGGCGGCCGCTACGGCGCCGCGCTCGCGGCACCGCGCAGCGTAGCCCTCCGCTTGCCCGGCGGGGAGGGCGACGAGGAGACCTCCCGAAGTCTGCGCGTCGCACAAGAGGAGGAAGTCGTCGTCGGTCACGCCCGTACCGACCGCGCACCGGGGCCGGAGGTTGCGCACGTTCACGCGCGAGCCATCCGGCGCGATTCCCCGCGCGGCGACGCGCCGTGCCTCCGAGAGAAGGGGAATCGCATCGACCCAGAACTGCGCGGTCGTGCCGGACGCCTTCATCATTTCGTGCGCGTGGCCCAGCAGTCCATAGCCGGTCACGTCGGTCGCCGCGTGGATCTCGAAGCCGTCCATCGCCTCCACGGCCGGCCGGTTCAACGCGGCCATCACTCGCCCCGCCTCCTCGAGAGCGGCGTCGGAAAGAATCCGCCGGTGGAAGAGCCCGGACACGCCCTCCGCGGCGATCGAGTCCGCCCGCCCGGCGGACACCGTCACGCCGATGCCGAGCGGCTTCGTCAGGATCAGCGCGTCGCCCGGCCGCGCCCCGGAGTTCCGGGTCACGGCCGTCTCCTTTGCGGTGCCGGTGACGGCGAGACCGTAGATCGGCACGTCGTGCTCGATCGAATGACCTCCCCCCACGACGGCCCCGGCTTCGGCTACCTTGTCTGCTCCCCCGCGCAGGATCTGCTCGAGGACCTCGTCGGGGAGCACCGCCGTCGGAAACGCGACGAGCGCCAGTGCCAGGATCGGCCGCGCGCGCATCGCGTAGACGTCGGAGAGTGAGTTGGCGGCCGCGATCTGGCCGAAGAGATATGGGTCGTCGACGACCGGCGTGAAGAAGTCCACCGTCGAGACGAGCACCTGTCCGTCTCCGACGCGGTACACCGCCGCGTCGTCGGCAGACGCGTTCCCGACCAGCAGGTTCGGGTCCGCCGGTGAAGGAAGCTTCCCGAGAAGCGCGGAAAGGTCGAACTGACCGATCTTGCAGGCTCAGCCGGCGCTCGACGCGAACGTCGAGAGCGCGGGATGGCCCGCTTTGCGGTACGTCACGCCCGGATTATGTCGCGGGGACAGGTCCAACGGACCTGCACCCGCTTCCTTATTCACCGCGGGGACAGGCCCCACGGGCCTGCACCCGCCTCCTAATTGATCAGCGTCCGCCGCGCGGCGGAACCCCGAGCAGCCGCCGCGCGTTCGCCGCGCCTGCGGAAACGCCTACGCCGACGAGCGCGGTCAGGATCTCGCGGCCGTGGCTTCGGCCGACGTAGAAGCCCGCGAGCGCTCCCGCGACGATCGCGAGAAACGGATGATCGCGTACGGTCCGGCGCACGTCGTCCGGCAGCGCCTTCTCGAGCGAGGAGATTCGAACCAATGTCGTCGGCTAGTCGCGCGACTCAGTCGTCGTCGCCGCCGCGGAGCAGATAGCCGAACAGGAACCCGATTCCGACCGAGATCGCGAGCGCCGTGCCGGGGCTGTCCTTCACGTACCTGCGGATGTCGTCCCACAAGTACCCGTAATCCTTCTCGAGCTTCTTTGCCGTCGACTTGACGGTCTTGCGCACTTCGTCGCCGACATCGTCGAAGGAGTCTCCGAGAACCTCCTTCGTCTGCTCGATCTTCTCTTCCACGAAATCGCGTGCCCGATCGAACGGGGTCTCTTTTGCCATCCGTCACCTCCGAGTGAAGCCCCGGATCATATACCTGCAAATCCCTTTCCAATTGCTCTTTGGTGCGCCGCCACGAATAATCCAGACCGGATGGCGACGCTCCGATTCCTGGGAGCTTGCGGCACCGTCACCGGCTCGAAATTCCTTCTCGAAGCGGGCTCGCGCCAGGTCCTCATCGACTGCGGAGTGTTCCAGGGGTCGAGCGAGCTCAAGGAGAAGAACTGGACCGCTCCCCCGTTCGATCCGCGCTCGCTCGATGCGGCCATCCTCACCCACGCGCATATCGATCACACCGGTTATCTCCCGAGGCTGGGGAAGGCCGGATTCTCCGGGCCCGTCTACGTGACGCCGCCCACGGCGGGGCTCCTTCAATACCTCCTGCCCGATGCGGCGCACCTTCACGAGGAGGATGCCCGCTACGCGAACCAGAAGGGATACTCACGCCATCGGCCGGCGCTTCCCTTCTTCGACGCGAACGATGCGACTGCCGCACTCTCGCTCCTTCGCCCGGTCGAATTTCACGCGAGGGCTGAGATCGCGCCCGGCCTCGCCTTCACGTTCCGGAGGGTGGGGCACATCCTCGGCGCCGCCTTCATTACGATCGAAGTCGGTTCGCGGCGGATCGTGTTCTCCGGCGACGTCGGGCAAAGGGACGTCCCGATCCTGAAGGACCCGGAGACGCCCGAGGCTGCCGATCACCTCCTCCTGGAATCGACCTACGGCGACCGACTCCATCCTGAAGGATCCCCGCGCGAGGAGATCGGACGCGCGGTCGGGGAGACCGTCGCCCGGCGCGGCGTCGTCCTCATCCCCGCCTTCGCCGTGGGCCGCGCGCAGGACGTCCTGTATCACCTGGGATCGCTCCAGCGCGACGGGAGCCTTCCGACGGATCTCCCCATCTACCTGGACAGCCCCATGGCGGTCTCGGCCGCGGACCTCTACACCTCTGCTCTCTCGGAGCACGACCTCGAGACGGAGCAGCTGGAGCAAAAGGGTGTGGGCCCGATCGAAGGACCGTCCATCCACTTCATCCGCGACCGCGCCGATTCGATCGCGTTGAACGGGCGCGGCGGTCCGATGGTGATCGTGTCTGCGTCGGGAATGCTGACCGGCGGCCGGATCCTCCATCACCTGAGGCACCGGCTGCCGGACCCGGAGACGACGCTTCTCTTCGTCGGCTTCCAGGCGGCGGGGACTCTCGGGCGTCAGATCCTGGAAGGCGCTCAAGAAGTCCGGATCCACGGCGAGTTGGTCCCGGTGCGGGCCCAGATCCGGGAAATCCCGGCCCTTTCGGCACACGCCGACCAGCACGGCCTGGTCGAATGGGCGGGCGCGCTGACGAGCCCTCCGCGAACCGTCTACCTCGTCCACGGCGAGCCCGCGGCGCGCGAAGCCCTGGCGGCGGCGGTCCGCTCGAAGTACGGCTGGAAGATCGCGATTCCCGCGGAAGGAGAGGCGGTCGAGCTAGAGTGAGGGCGAGCCGTCTTTGGCCAGGCCGATGAACGAACCAGGCAATCGCGACGCGGGACGACCGAAGGGACACGTGACGATGGTCGTCGAGCGCGCGAAGGCCCGCGCGCCGACCGTGCCTGAGTCTCTGCTCCGCATCCTCGTGACCCTGCGCGAGGTCGTCCTCGATACTTTTCGCGGCTTTGCGGCCGACCGCGGCGCGGACCTCGCCGGCTCGCTCGCTTTCACAACGCTCCTGACGGCGGTCCCGCTGCTCGCGACGTTCTCGCTCTTCCTCGCCGCGTTCTTCAAGGAGAAGAACGACCAGGTCTTAGAGATGGTCAACCGCATCCTGCCGTACCACACGGCGAAGCTGACCGAGAGCCTGCGGGAGTTCGTCGCCGAGTCGACCGCAATCTCCGGAATCGGTCTCGTGACACTGATCGTGGCGTCGATCCGCCTGATCTTCATCGTCGAAGCGACGTTCAACGCCGTCTGGGGGGCGCCCAAGAGACGAGCCTGGTTTCAGAGGGTCGCGATCTACAGCTTCGCCCTCTTCTCTCTCGCCCTTCTCGTCGGAGCGATCGGTTCGGGCGTTGCTCTCCTCCGCCGGTTCTCGCTCCTCGAATCCGTCCTGGTCTCGCCGTTCGCCGAGAAATTCTTTCCCTTCGCCGCCGAGTTTGCCGTCCTGACTCTCCTCTACCGTTATCTGCCCAACGCCTACGTGCGCTGGAGGTCGGCCGGCCTCTCCGGCCTGATCACGGCGGGCCTCCTCGAGTTGCTCCGCACCGTCTTCGGCAAGTACGTCGCGATGCTCTCGCGCATGAACCTGATCACCGGATCGCTTTCATTCCTTCTGTTCGCGCTGATCTCGGTCTTTCTCGTCTGGGTGCTGATCCTGCTCGGCGTCGAGCTGGCGCACGTCCTCCAGACGAAGATCGGAAAGGGCGCGCGTCGCGGGCGCCTCCCGGCGGGGCGGGCCGAGAACGCGATCCGGATGCTCCTGACGCTCGCCGAAGGCGGGGTTCACCGGTTCCGCGAGCTGTACCACGACCAGGAGGCCTCCTCCGTCGAGGCCGAAAGGATCCTCGACTGCCTGCGCGACGCCGGGATCGTCGAGGGAGACGGCGCCCGGGGATTCGCGCTCGCCGCCCCGCCCGAGAAGATCTCGATCGCGCAGATCGTGGACGCGATCTCGCCCAACCTCTACACGATCACTCCCGAGGAGGACGACCATGTCGTGCACGTGCTGGAGCCGCTGTTCGCCAGGCTCGACGCGGAGCGGCGCGCCCTCCTCGATCGGACGCTGGCGGACCTGAAGGGCTAATTCGGCGCCGAGGCGGGCGCTCGCGCGGGGGCGAGCGCCGACAGAAGCGGCGGCGTGAGGAAGGTCGTTGCAAAGACGGCGAGCACGACCGCCGCGAAGACCGGATCGGGAAGAGCCCCGCTCTCTCTCCCGATCTGCGCGAAGATCAGACCGACTTCGCCACGCGGCACCATCCCCGCGCCGATGAACGAGCGGCGCACCCCGCCCCACGCGGAAAATCCCGCCGCGAACTTCCCGAGGACTCCCACCAGGACGAGCCCCAGCGCGAGGAGGAGCGCCTGCCGGTTGCCTGCGACGAAAGGGTTCAGATAGGCGACGTCGACCTGCGCGCCGATCGTCACGAAGAAAACGGGCGCGAAGACGTCCACTGTCGGCCGTACGGCGTTCTGGATGTCGTGACGTCGATTGGTGCGGGCGAGAACGAGACCTGCGGCGAAGGCGCCGACGATCGCCGCGGACCCGGCTTTCTGAGCGCCGAGCGCGGCGAGCAGAGCGAACGCGACGGCGACCGCGACCAGCACTCCCCGCACCTTCGCGTCGCGGACGAACCGCACGAGAAAACGTCCGAGCGGCATTCCGATCACGATCGCAAGGAGGAGGAAGGCGAACGACAGGCCGGCCGCACGGAAAACCGCGCCCATCCCGACCGATCCGTTGGCCGCGACCTGGCTGACGACCGCGAGGACGACGAGGCCGAGGATGTCATCGGCCACTGCGGCGCCGAGGATGATCTGACCCTCCCGGGTGGCGAGCATTCCAATCTCCGAGAGGACGCGGCTCGTGATCCCGATGGACGTCGCGGTCAGCGCCGCTCCGACGAAGATGGCAGTGAGCGCCGTGAATCCCGCGGCGCGCGTGACGAGGTAACCGCCCAGGAACGGCAGAGCCATCCCGACGACCGCAACCACCATCGCGGCCGCGCCGACGCGCAGGAGCTCCTCGAGATCCGTCTCGAGGCCGACCTCGAAGAGGAGCAGCATCACCCCGATCTCGGCGATCAGGAGAATGCCCGCGGTCAACGGGACGAGGCCGAGAATCGACGGGCCGAGAAGGACGCCGACCGCGAGCTCGCCCAGAACGGCGGGTTGACCGATGCGCTCCGCGAGCTCGCCGAAGAGCTTTGCCCCGAGGAGCGCCGCTGCGAAGGCGAGCAGGAACGTACCGAGCTCGCCATGATCCATCGCGGGGGAATGCTAGCCGAGAAGCCGCGCGTCTGCCGTGGCCGCACCTTTTCGAGATTGCGCGGGCGTGCTATCCTGCGCGCCCTCTCCGCGTGTGGGGCTGTAGCTCAGTTTGGGAGAGCGCCTGAATCGCACTCAGGAGGTCGGCGGTTCGATCCCGCTCAGCTCCACCAAAAATCTCGGGGCTGCCGGTCGCGCCGCGACCCTCTCCGATCGTGACCCCCGTCCCGTACGATACCCGGCGGGAGATTCATCCATGCTTCGAAGCTTCGGAACGATCTTTCTGACCGTCTTCATCGCGGAGATGGGCGACAAGACGCAGCTCGCGACGATGCTCTTCGCGGCGGAAGGGCGCACAAAGTGGCTCGTGTTCGCTGCCGCCGGGCTCGCGCTTCTTCTGGCCGCCGGCATGGGAGTGCTCGTCGGCGCGCAGATCGAGCGCTGGATCGACCCGCGCACACTAAAGGTCATCGCCGGAGTGGGATTCCTGGCGATCGGGCTCTGGACTCTTCTCTCCCGCTAGCGGCTCAGAGTCGGTTCAGCCCGTCCAGTCCCGCGACCTTGTACGCCTCGGCGAACGTCGGATAGTTGAAGACCGTGTCGCGGAAGTACTCAATCGTGCCACCGAGAGCGAGGACCGCCTGCCCGATGTGGACGATCTCGGCGGCGCTCTCGCCGATCGCGTGGACGCCGAGAAGCTTCAGAGTCTTCGGATCGAAGAGGATCTTCAGCATGCCGACCTCGACCCCGAGCATCTGGCCCTTCGCGAGCTCCTCGAACTTCGACCTTCCGACTTCGTAAGGGATTTTCGCCGCGGTCAGTTCCTCCTCGGTCTTCCCGACCATCGAGATTTCCGGAATCGTGTAGATCCCGTAGGGAATCGCCTCCCGCCGGCTGTGGCAGTACGCGCCGAACATGTGGCACGACGCGAGGCGGCCCTGTTCCATCGAGGTGGAGGCGAGGGCGGGAAATCCGATCACGTCGCCGGCAGCGTAGATGTGCGGGACGGACGTCTGGAAGAACTCGTTGACGGCGAGCCGTCCCCGGTCGTCCGCCGTCAGCCCGGCCGCCTCGAGATTCAGCAGGTCCGCGTTCGTCTGCCTCCCGACCGTGTAGAGGAGAGCGTCTCCGTGAACCCGCTTCCCGCTGTCGAGGTTCGCCACCACGCGGTCCTTCTCGTCGATTTCGACGGACAGCAGCTTTTCGCCGAGCCGGAAAATCGCGCCGCGCTGGCGCATGAAGTAGTCGAGGTCTTCGACGATCTCGCGGTCGACAAAATCCAGGATGGACGGCTTCTGCTCGATGATCGTGACTTTGACGTTCAGCGCCGTGATCATCGAAGCGTACTCGAGGCCGATCACACCGGCGCCCACCACGATCAGCTCGCGCGGAAACCGCTCGACGTTCATCAGCTGGTCGGAATCGATCACGCGCCGGCCGTCGAGCGGCACAGCCGCGTCGTGGGCGGGCCGGGTGCCGCACGCGATCAGGACGTGGCCGACGTTCAGCCGGCTCGTTCCGGCGACAGCCTGGATCTCGAGCGTACGGGGATCGAGGAAGCGGGCGGTGCCGGGAACCAGGTCGACGTGGTTGCGCTTCAGCTGCGCGCGGATGACCTCGACTTCGCGCGTGACCACGGCCTGGACGCGAAAGGCGAGGTCGGAGACCGAGATCTCGTCCTTCACCGTGTAGTCGCGCCCGTAGAAGGAGCGCTCGCGGAAACCGGAGAGGTAGAGGATCGCCTCACGCAGGGTCTTGGAGGGAATCGTT
>DASXSX010000037.1:0-7834 GCA_036505815.1 Thermoanaerobaculia bacterium | reverse complement strand
TCTCGGAGTTCACCGACTTCTCCGGGCAGGTCACCGTCAAGCCGGGAGACTCTGTCGACGTCCTGCTCGAACGCACGGAAGATCAGAACGGCTACGTGGTCCTCTCCAAGGACAAGGCCGAGAAGATGAAGGTGTGGGACGAGGTCGAGAAGTCTTACCGATCCGGTTCGACCGTCCGCGGCCGCGTGATCGATCGCATCAAGGGGGGACTGGCCGTCGACATCGGCGTCAAGGCCTTCCTTCCGGGCTCGCTCGTGGACGTCAAGCCGGTCAAGAATCTCGAGGCGCTGCGCGGAAAAGAGCTCGAGTTCAAGGTCATCTCGGTCGACAAGAAGCGGGGCAACATCGTGCTCTCCCGCAAGGCGGTCGTCGAGATCGAGCAGGAGGCGAAGAAGAGAGACACGCTCCAGCTCCTCGAGGAAGGGCGTGTGCTGCGCGGGAACGTCAAGAATCTCACGGACTACGGCGCCTTCGTCGATCTCGGAGGGCTCGACGGGCTTCTCCATGTCACCGACATGTCCTGGGGCCGCGTAAACCATCCCTCCGATCTCGTAAAGGTCGGCGACGAGATCGACGTCGTCGTTTTGAAGTTCGACCGCGAGACCGAGCGGGTCTCCCTGGGGACCAAGCAGCTGACCGAAGACCCCTGGTCACATGTGCCGGAGCGCTACCCGCCGGGCTCCCGCGTCACGGGTCGCGTAAGCAACGTAACCGACTACGGAGCGTTCGTGGAGCTCGAAGAAGGGGTCGAGGGACTCGTCCACGTCTCCGAGATGTCCTGGTCGAAGAAGGTCAAGAACCCCTCCAAAGTCGTTTCTCCGGGGGACACCGTGGAAGCGATCGTCTCCGATGTCAACCCGGAAGCCCGACGGATCTCCTTGTCGTTGAAAGACACGCTGCCCGACCCATGGGAAGGCGTCCTGGAGAAGTACACCATTGGCAGCCGGGTCCAGGGGAAGGTGCGGAACCTGACGGATTTCGGAGCGTTCGTCGAGATCGAGGAAGGCGTCGACGGGCTCGTCCATGTCTCGGACATGTCGTGGGCCAAGCGCATCAAACATCCCTCCGAGGTTCTGAAGAAGGGGGACGACGTCGAGGCGATCATCACCTCGATCGACGAAGAGAACCGCCGTATTTCGCTCTCGATCAAGGAATTCCAGCCGAACGACTTCCAGACCTTCCGCGACCAGCACCAGCCGGGAGACGTCGTGGACGGCACGGTCAGCCGGGTCGCGGACTTCGGCGTGTTCGTCCAGATCGAAGGGCTGGTCGAAGGCCTGATGCACATCTCTGAGACCCCCCTCCCACGCGGCGAGAAGCCCCAGGAGCACTACCGCGAGGGGGAGCCGGTCCGCGTCCGGATTTTGCGGATCGACGAGACGGAGATGAAGATCGGTCTCTCCGGCGTCGACGAAGCGGGTCAAGCGCTCGCGGCAGCCGCCGCACCCGAAGCGCCCGTCGAGACGCCTTCCATGGAGACCGCCGAGGCGGCACCGCCCGGGGCGGAGCCCCGCGCCGAAACCACCGGAGAGGAGCCCCCTCCCAAGAAGCGTCGGACGCGCAAGAAGGCGGAAGAGACGCCTTCGAAGCCTGAGCCCTAATCCCTTCACCCGGTCGGGTTTGGAGACGTTGCGATGACGAAGGCCGAACTGATCGAGCGCGTCGCGGTCGCGACGGACGTGACCAAGAAGCAGGCCGAGGTGATCGTCGACACGATCTTCGAGGCAATCATCCGCTCTCTCAAGCAGGGGCAGAAGATCGAGCTTCGTGGATTCGGTTCCTTCCGGCTGCGTGAGCGCGGAGCGCGCATCGGCCGCAACCCGAAGACCGGCGTGAAAGTCTCCGTTCCCGCCAAAAAGATCCCCTATTTCAAGCCGGGCAAGGAGTTGAAGGAGCTCATCAACCGGTAGCGTTCGCCGGTTCCGATGATGCCGGAAGTCCTCTTCGCCCCCTGGCGTTACGAGTACCTCGTGGCGGAGAAATCGAGTGGCTGCATCTTCTGTCGAGCCGCCGCCTCGAAGAACGAGGAGGAGTCGCTCGTCGTCTATCGCGGCCCGAGGGTCTTCGTGCTCCTCAACCGCTATCCCTACACGAACGGCCACCTGATGGTGGCCCCGTACGAGCACCAGCCCCGCCTCTCGGACTCCGGGCCGGAGACTTTATCCGAGCTCATCTCGACTGTGGCGCGCGGGGAGAAGATCCTGATCGACGCCTACCACACGGATGGCTTGAACATCGGGGTCAACCTGGGCTCCGCTGCCGGCGCGGGAGTCGAAGATCACTATCACGTCCACCTCGTGCCCCGCTGGAGCGGCGACACGAACTTCATGACTGTCGCCGGGGGCGTCCGTGTGGTTCCGGAGGAGCTCTCGGTGACACGCCGCCGCCTGGCGCCTCTCTTCGAGGCCGCTTCTTGAGCGCGGAACCCTCGCGGCGGGCGCGCCCGGGGGCGGCCGCCGTTCTCGCCTGGATCTTTCCGGGACTCGGCCACCTGTACCTCAAACGTCGCAAGACCGCGCTCGCCTACGCGGCGATCGTGACCGTGACCTTCCTGCTCGGGCTGTCATTCCAGGGACGGCTCTATACGATCGAGCGCTCGCAGCCGCTGACGATTCTCGCGACGTTCGCCGTTTCGGGGGCGGGACTCTTGAACATCGCCGCCCGTTTTCTGACCGACAATCCGGGCGGGACCATCCTCGCGCCGACCTACGAGTACGGCTGCGCCTACCTGCTCACGGCCGGGCTGATGAACCTCCTTCTCATGCTCGATGCCTGGGACATCGCGAGCGGGCGAAAGTGATGGCCGCCATCCTTCCGACCGACCACTTCGTGATCATGGCCGTCTACGCGGTCCTGGTCTCGGGCTTTTTCGCCCTCCTGTGGCGCGACTCTGCCCGCGACCGGCTGCGTCTTTTCGGCATCCTTCTCGCCGCCCTTGTCCTCGGGGGGCTCGCCGTCGCGTGGCTGATGTATCCCTTCCCGAGATAGAGAGACCGAGTCCGGTCTCAGGGCTCGAAAAACTCCAGCACGCTGCCGATCACCTCGTCGACGCCCGCGTCGGAAAGGCCGGGAAACATGGGCAGTGAAAGCTCCGTCTCGGCGAGCGCCTCCGCGCGCGGAAGAGAGGGGACCGGCCCGCGGCCGGCCATGGCCGGTTGGAGGTGGTTCGGGATCGGATAGTGCAGTCCGGTCTCGATCCCATTCTCCCTGAGGTGTACCGCCAGCCGATCGCGCGCTGCGCGATCCGGCAGAAGCAGCGGGTAGAGGTGGTAGGCCATGCGCGTCCCGGGACGCTCGAGGGGTATTCTGACGCCGGCGAGATCGCGAAAGGCCCCATCGTAACGGGCGGCGATCGCGCGGCGGCGGGCGACGTAGTCCTCCAGGTCGGCGAGTTGGCGCCGGCCGATGGCCGCCTGAACCTCGTTGAAGCGGAGGTTGAACCCGACGGCCACGTGTGTGTGCTTGTCGCTCCGGCCGTGATCGCGCAGAAGCCGGACGCGCGCCGCGAGATCGGCATCGTCGGTCGTCACCATGCCTCCGTCGCCCAGGACGGTCAGGTTCTTCGACGGATAGAACGAGAAGCAGCCGGCGCGTCCGAATGAGCCCACCTTGCGCCCCTCGTGCATCGCTCCGTGCGCCTGGCAGCAGTCCTCTACGATCCAGAGGTTCTTCCGGCGGGCGAGATCCGTGAGCGCCGGAAGGTTCGCGACCCCGCCGTAGAGGTGGACCGGAACGATCCCGACGGTGCGCGGCGAGACCCGTCTCTCCGCATCCCCAGGATCCAGGCAGCCGTGATCGTCGACGTCGGCGAGCACGGGCACGGCACCCGCGTGGAGGATGCCTTCGATCGTCGGGAACGCGGTCATCGAGGGCACGAGCACCTCGTCCCCGGGCTCCACCCCGATCGCGAGGATCGCGAGCTGGATTGCGGCCGTGCCGGTCGAGACCGCGACGGCCTCGCGGACCCCGATGGAGCCGGCGAACTCCCCTTCGAAGGCGCGCGTCTCTCCGCCGAGAATGTACCGGCCCGAGTCGAGAACGGCGAGCACGGACCGCTTCATCTCCTCGGTGACGGTCGGACGCGAGAGCGGAATCACCGGGAAGAGCGGGCGTGGGCTCGTTTCCGCGTGGAGGAGGTCGGCTCTCTTCCCAACCGCGATGCGCGTGGCTCGAAAGGAAGTCGGACCTCTCGTCCCGTCTCGATCGACTCGTAGATCCCGGCGATGACTTCGAGCGACTTTCTTCCCTCCCGCCCGTCCACCGGGGCCGGACGTCCCGTGCGGATCGCGTCCACGACATCGCGCAGGAGCGCGTGATGGCCGAACCCGTACACGTCGGGAGGGTTCGTCCGAAAGTCCTCGAGGATCGTTTCATCCTCGGGCCGCGAGTCAGCAAAGCGCCAGACGGTCATCTCGTTCAAAGCGAAGCCGCCGACCTCCACGGTCCCGTTCTCACCCAGGATGGACAGCGAGCCTTCGAGGTCTCCGGGCCGGGCGGCCGTGGTCGCTTCGACGACGCCGAGCGCGCCGCTTCCGAACTTCATCACGGCAACCCCGGTGTCTTCGGCTTCGATGTCGACGAGCCGGGTCGCCGCGAACGCGCTGACCGACTCGACCTCTCCCATGAGCGAAACGAGCAGGTCGATGTGGTGGGAGGCCTGGTTGGCGAAGACGCCTCCGTCCATCGCCCACGTGCCGCGCCACGCGGCCTGTGAGTAGTAGTCCTGGCGCCGGCACCAGCGGACCCGCACGGCGCCGAGCACGAGCTTCCCGAAGCGGCCGGAGCCGAGCGCCTCCCGGAGCTTCGCGACCGGCCGGTTGTAACGGTTCTGCTTGACCACGAAGAGCCTCGCGCCGGCCGCGTCGCAGGCCGCGACCATCGCGTCCGCGTCGGACACGCGGAGCGCCATCGGTTTCTCGACCACGACGTTTGCGACCCCGAGGCGGACGAGGTCGAGCGTGATCGAGGCGTGAGTACCCGAGGGCGTGCAAACGGCAACGAGATCCGGCCGCTCGCTCGCGACCATCGTCTCGACGTCCGAGTAGGGGCGCCCCCCGTGGGCCGAAGCGAATCCTTGCGCGGCAGCGAAAGCGGAATCGACCATGCCGACGAGAAGGACGTCGGGGAAGCTCGCCAGGATCCGGGCATGCCGTTGCGCGATCCGCCCACAGCCGACGATTCCGGCGCGAAGCAGCATCCCGGACGCCGGAGTGCCGCCGGAGTCGGTGGTATGGGAGGTCAAGGGCGCGGGAGCTTTGCGACCATTCGGGGAAACCGGCTTCTAGCAAACGGCCGGTGAACCTCGGATGAACGCGGAAGTTGGTTTAATCTCGGTGGGCTTGAACCTACTCTTTTCGGCGGGCGAGGCTTCCGGAGACGTGCATGGGGCCCGCCTCCTGCGGGCCCTCGTGTCCCGCCGGCCCGACTGCCGCGCCTTCGGCATGGGCGGTGCCCGTCTCGCGGCCGAAGGCCTGGAATCGATCGTCCGGTCGGACGAGCTTTCCGTCGTCGGCATCTTCGAGGTCTTCGAGAAGCTCCCGGCCCTCTTCCGGGCGCTCGCCCTCCTTCGTCGCGAGGCGCGCCGAAGGCGACCGGACGCGGCCGTCCTGATCGACTTCCCCGACTTCCACGCATTTCTGGCGCGGACGCTCGAGCGCGAACGAATACCGCTCGTCTACTACGTCAGTCCCCAGGTGTGGGCGTGGCGAAAGGGTCGGGCGAGAGCGATCGCGCGCCGCGCGAGGCGCATCATCACGCTCTTTCCCTTCGAAGTGGAAATCTACCGCCGGCTCGGAGCCGATGCCGTTTGGGCGGGACATCCGCTCGTGGACGACGTCCGCGAAGGGCTGGCGGAACCCTCGCCGCTTGCCGAAAAGACCCGCCGGCGGCTCCTTCTTCTCCCCGGCAGCCGCACCGCCGAAGTCCGGCGGCACTGGGCGCCGATGGCGGAGGCGGCGTCGTGGCTCGCCCGCCGTCTCGATCTCGAGGTCATCGCGCTCGCCGCGCCGGGCGTCCCCGAGAAGCTCCTTCCCGGAGCGAAGGAGTGGGGAATCGAGATCGTCTCGTCGGGAAAGCACGCGCTCCTCTCCTCGGCCGACCTCGCATTCGTCGCATCCGGGACGGCCACTCTGGAAGGCGCTCTCTGTGGGACCCCGATGATCGTCGTCTATCGGACCTCGCCGGCCAGTTTTGCGGTCGGAAAGCGGCTGATCTCTGTCCGCTGGATTTCGCTCGTCAACATTCTCGCCGATGGAGAGGTCGTTCCCGAGCTGCTCCAGGAAGACTTCGACGCCGCCACTCTCGAGAGACAGGGAGAGGAGCTGCTCGAGTCGCCCGAGCGTCTCCTGCGGATGCGCTTCGACCTCGAGCGGGTCGCCCGACAACTGGGTCCTCCTGGGGCGAGCGATCGCGCCGCGGAGGCACTGCTGGAGTCGATCGGCGTCCCTTCGTCGGAGGGGCACGCCACGCGAGGACATGGAGTCGAACGGCTCGCGTAAGCCGCTCCCGCGGCTGCTCGTCTACTTCGGCCGGTATCGGGGACGGGCCCTGGCCGCCTTGGCGACGATGGCGGCGGTATCGGCGCTGACCGTCCTCTTCCTTTTCCTCCTGAACAAGCTGATCGACGACGCGCTCGGGGCCGGCGCCGCCGGCTCGATCCCGGGACTCGGAAAGCACCCCCGCGCCGCCGCGCCGTTGATCGCGTGGCTCGAGACGGCGTACGCCGGCGCGCGGTCGGCCGCCGAGCACGCCGGTCTCCCCGTCCGCTTCACGGTTCCTCTCCTCCTTCTCGTCACGCTCATCGCGAAGAACGCCTGCTCCTATTTCTCCGAGTTCGCGTTGAACGGAATCGGGATCGCCATGGTCCGGGACCTTCGCAACGACGCTTACCGGCAGCTCCTCGGGCAGTCGGCGCGCTTCTACACGCAGGCCTCGACGGGGGATTTGCTCTCCCGGATGCTGTCCGACGTCGAGCAGATCCAAAGCGCATTCGGGACGCGGCTCGCGGACTTCGTACAAGGCATCCTGACGATCGTGCTGGTGCTCGTTTACGCCTTTTCGTTGAACGCCGGCCTCGCCTTCGGGGTCTTCGTCATCGCCCCGATCGTGCTTTTGCCGATCATCGAGAACAACAGGCGGCTGGGGAAGGCGGCCTTTTCTTCCCGCGAGCGGATCGGAGGTCTCGGCGCTCTCCTCTCCGAGACCTTGCGCGGGCACCGCGTCATCAAGACGTACGGAATGGAGGACTTCGAGGCGGACCGGTTCGGCAAGGCCAACGACCGATACTTCCGGGTCACGCGCCGCACGATCCGCATCCAGGCCCTGAACTCCCCGCTGATGGAGGTCCTGGCCGGCATCGGGCTCGTGATCCTCTTCGCGTACGCGGGCAGGCAGATCGAGCAGGGCCGGATGACCGTGGGCGGCCTGATCTCCTTTCTCGCGGCGATCATGATGCTCTACAAGCCGCTGAAGGACGTCACCAAGACCAACATGGCGTTCCAGGTCGCGCTGTCATCGGCGCGGAGGGTCTTCGAGATCATCGACTCGAAGAGCGAAATCGTCGACAAGCCGGACGCGGTCGCCTTGAGCACGTTCTCACGAGCCATCCGTTACGAGAACGTCTCGTTCCGATACGGCGACGAATGGGTCCTGCGGGACCTCGAGCTCACGATCCGGCGGGGAGAAACCGTCGCCATCGTCGGACCGTCGGGCGCCGGAAAGACGACCCTCGTCAACCTCCTTCCCCGCCTCTACGATCCGACTGAAGGGAAAATCACGCTCGACGGAACGGACCTGCGGGACGCGACGCTTGCATCTCTCCGGCGGCAGATCGGCA
>DASXSX010000036.1:0-3083 GCA_036505815.1 Thermoanaerobaculia bacterium | reverse complement strand
CGTCCGAGCGGTTTGATGACGCGGTATCGCTGCCCTATCACGAGACCCTTCGGCAGGGTGCCAAACGCATCAGGGCCCGGCCTGGTCTCCTCCGGCCGTCGGAGCATCCTTTGGTAATCTTCGGGCGCCGCCGCGGTCTCGGAGTTTTCGGCCTCCGAGCGATTCAGCGAGGCGCCTTGGACGAGGGCGCGCGCACAGTGAGAACAGGACACCGCTCCGGGAGGGTTGACGGTACCGCAGTGACCACAAGTCATCTGACTGTCCCGGGAAATCGGTCCGGCCGATTTTAGCAAGCGGTTTGAGTATTACCCGAGTTTCAGTCTTGCGCCGAAGATCTCTCGATCAACTCGTCACCCTGCTGAAGGAACACCGATCGGAGAGGCTCGCGTCTCGGATCCACAAGCTCCTGGCCCAAGTCGGTGACGTCGAGATAACCGAAGCTAGAGATCTGATTCGATTACACGAGGCGCTGCTCTTCCTGCGGGCGTATCCGCACGACCGCGAGACGATGCGTGCCACGGACCGGGCCCTCTCGCGCTTCGCCGATCGGGTGGAAGCTCTGGCGCGCTCCGGCGCCGACCTCGGTCCCTTCGACCGCCCCGAGGTCTCCGGCATCGCCGGCACGGAGATCTCGACCGACTACTCCTTCGACGTCGTGCACTGGCTGGCGAATCGGTTTCCGCGGCGCGTCCGCCTCGACTGGGAAAGCGGCCGCCGGGAGGATCGCCTCCGCGCTCTCTTCCCGAAGTTCCTGCCGCTCCTGGAGGAAGAGGCGCTCGAGGACGCGAACGTCCCCTATCTCGACTGGATCCGCGCCGCACAGCCGGATCGCAAGCACGACCTCGAGTGGCTGATCCAACGCATCGAAGAGCTCCCTCTCTCCGGGGAGGAGCGCGCCGAGAGGTACGAGGCGCTGAAGCTTCCGATCGTCTGGAGTCTCGGGAACGGTCCCGTCACGCGCACGCGAATGCGGCGCCGCGCGCCGGAGATCTTCTTTCATTCCGAGCCCCTGATCGCGCGCAAGGACGTGTTTCTCGCGGATGCGCTTGCCTCGCCGCCGCTCCCGATCCAGCGGCTTTCGCGCCGCGAAGGCCAAGAGATCATCGATCTCACGCGCGGAGCGACAGCGCTGCGATACCGCGAGTACTACGGCTTCACGTACGCCGATCCGGCATCCGTTCGCGCCGCCCGAGTCGGAAGGGGGGTCGAGATTTTCTTCATGGGCCTCGAGAGAAGCCGTCGTCTTCCGCTGCGCGCCGGGTTTGCCGCGATCGTCGTGAAGAACGGGGTTCCGGTCGGCTACGTCGAAGGGCTCGCGCTCTTCGAGCGGATCGAGATCGGGTTCAACATCTACTACACGTTCCGGGAGGGCGAGTCGGCGTGGATCTTCGGACGCGTCCTTCGCCTGCTGAACCAGCTCCTCGGCGTCACCTCGTTCTCGATCGACCCGTACCAGCTGGGCCACGAGAACCCGGAGGCCATCGATTCGGGGGCGTTCTGGTTCTACCGCAAGCTCGGGTTTCGTCCGACGTCGCCCGCGATCGCGCGGCTCGACGAGTCGGAGGAAAGAAAGATCGCTGCGGACTCCTCCTACCGTTCGCCGCGTCGGGTCCTGCGGCGCCTGGTCACACGCAATTTGCTCTACGAAGCCGATCCCGCGCGAGCCGGGGAGTGGGACCGCTTCCACGTTCGCAACATCGGGCTGGCGGTCCAGCGGCGGATGCGTGTTCGCTATGGCGGCGATCCGGAGAGAGCGCGCCGCCAGGCGAGCTCGCGCGTCGCGCGGCTTCTCGGGGGTCGGTTATCCGAGAGCGAAGCTTTTCCGGAGCTGGCGCTCGTGCTGGATCTCGTAACCGACCCGCCGAGATGGAACCGGGGGGAGCGCGACGCACTCGTCGAAATCGTCGGCGCGAAGGCGGGCCGCGAGGAGATCCGTTATCTGCGGCTGCTCCAACGCCACGAGAGATTGCGGCGGGCGCTGATCCGACTGGGGAGCGCCGAGTACCCGAGCTCCCGACCGAGCCGGCGGACGCGAGCGGGATCTCCGAAAAGCGGGAAACGCTAAGATGAGTTCGGTGGCGCCGCTCGTTTCCGTCCTGATTGCTTCGGATCGCGTGGAAGACTCGCTCGCCGAGTGCCTCGCTTCTCTCGAGCGGCAGGAGCGGGCGCCGTCCTTCGAAGTCGTCGTTGCGTCGTCGTCCGCTCCGCAAACGGGCGAGAGGACCTCCTTTCCCTGCGAGTGGGTCCGCGTCGAATCCCGCAACCCGGCGATCCGGCGCAACCTGGCGGCGGCCCGGGCCCGCGGCAGCGTTCTCGCTTTCTTGGACGACGACGCGCAGGCCGAGCCACTCTGGCTGGAGGCCGGGACGCGCGCGCTCGAGAGCGCGGACGTCGTCGGAGGCCCCGACATCGGGCCCGCCGAGGCGCCGTATCTCGAGCGACTCTCCGATCTGCTGCTCGCGACTCCCCGGATCGGCAGCGGCGTCCCCGCGCACGAGCGCGCCGCGCCGGGCGGACCCGTGCGCTCGCCGCACGACGTCGCCCTGTGCAACCTGTTCGTCCGGCGGGACGCCTTCGAAACGGTGGGAAAGTTCGACGAGTCGCTCGGCTACGTCGGGGAGGACACCGACTTCGTCCACCGCGCCCTCGCGCTCGGCCTGAAAGTCCGGCTCGATCCAGCCGTCCGGGTGCGCCATCGCCGGCGCGCGTTTCCGGCGGATTACCTCGCGCAGCGCTGGCGCTACCGGGTCAAGACCGGCCGGCTCTTCATCGAACGGCCCGGGCTGTATTCGCGCGGGCGCTTCGCCGCGTTTCTTTCGGCGGGATTCATCGCGACGGCGTTGACCGCTTCGTTCGGCCTGCCGTTCCTCGCGCCGGCGGCGCTTCTCTACGCGATCACCACGTGGACGCTTTCCTTCCCGATCTGGCGCCGCGACCCTGCGCTCGTTCCCGCGATTCCGTTCGCGTTCGCGCTCCACCACGTCACTTATTTCGCCGGGCTTCTCGCCGGCATCGCGCGGGGCCTGCTCGCGGTCGCGGGACGTTGAACGAGCTCGCGCTCGCGGGGCAGTGGTTCTCTGGGA
>DASXSX010000035.1:0-17589 GCA_036505815.1 Thermoanaerobaculia bacterium | reverse complement strand
CTCGGAATGGCCGGAAAGAAGACGGTCGTCCGGGTCCGCCTGTCCTCCTCGGAGCTCTCCAAGGCGGCGGCGTCCCGCGGGCTGCGTTCCTTCGCGGGCGAGTTGCGGGGCACGTTCAGCCGAGGTCAGGAGATGGTCGAGGCGTTCCGGTACCCCGTTGCCGGAGACGTCACGGACGGAAAGACCTTCACCTACTCGTTCCTGCGCCCTCTGCCGCCCGGCAACTACCGGCTGAAACTGGTCGTGGCGGATCCCGGCGGCCGCGAAGTCGGCGAGGGGACGGTCGACCTGTCCGTCCCGGAGGTCGGGATTGCGTTCCGCCCCGAGATGGCTCCGGCCGAGGCGGAGACGCTCCCCGAGGCCGAGGCGATCGTGATCGCGGACGAGGCCCAGCCTCGCGAGGCGGCCGATGCGGGCGGCGCTCCAAAGCTGAAGATCATGCCGCCTTCCCGCGAGGCGCCCGTCGGTCTCCTCCGGCTGGAGGCCGACGTCGAGCCGCCGATCACGCGGGTCGAGTTCTATCTGGGCGAGAAACTGCTTCTCGCGCGGACGCGGCCGCCTTACTCGGTCGAGATCGACCTCGGAAACCTGCCCTTGAAACAGACCGTGCGCGCGGTCGGATACGACGACACCGGCCGCGTCATCGACGAGGACGCCTGGGCGATCAACGAGGGGAGCGCGCGTGTCGCCGTGCGGGTCCTCCCACAGCCCGATCCGGCAGCGGGGCGCGTGCGCGTCCGCGTCGCCGTCCAGTCGATCTCGGGCGGCATCGCGAAATTGGTCGAGCTCTTCCTCGACGAGAAGAAGATCGGCTCCTGGACGCACGAGCCCTACGTCGCGACGATCCCGTTCGAGCAGTACACCCGCGGAAACTTTCTCCGGGCCACCGCGATCGCCGAGGACGGCAAGGAAGCGAACGACATCCGGATGTTGAAGGGCCCGTCGGCGACCGTCGAGAACGTCCGGGTGGACGTGGTCCAGCTCCACGTCTCCGCGCTCGACAAGAGCGGGCACTTCGTCAAGGGTCTGGGGCAGGCGGACTTTTCGATCCAGGAAGACGGCCGCGCGCAGGCAATGACAGGCTTCGAGGTCGCCGAGAAGCTTCCGCTCACGATCGGGCTCGTCGTGGACGGGTCCGGGTCGATGGAGAAGGGCATGCCGTTCGTCCACGAGGCGTCGGCGGAGCTCTTTCAGAACCTGATCCGTGAGAAGGACAAAGGCTTCCTGATCGAGTTCCGCGAGCGACCACGGTTCCTCCAGGAGCTGACCGGCGACTCCGCAGCGCTCCAGCGCGCGTCGCGCGAGACGCGGGCGGAAGGCGCGACCGCTCTCTACGACTCGATCATTCTCGGTCTCTACCAGTTCCGGGCGCTGCAGGGGAGAAAGGCTCTCGTCGTGGTGACCGATGGCGCCGACAACCGCTCGCACGTCGAGTTCGATACGCTGTTGCGGTACGCGCGTTCCGCAGGGGCGCCGATCTACTTCATCGCGGTGAACATCCCTCTGACCGATTTCAAGTCGCGCAAGGCGATCAACCAGATCGCGACCGAGTCGGGGGGCGAGGTGTTCGCGATCGGGAGCGCGTCGAAGATTACGGAGGTCACGCACCGGATCGAAGAGGAGCTGCGTTCGCAGTACGTGCTCGCCTTCCGCACCGACTCGCAGAAGCCTCTGGGGCAGTACCGAGAAGTCAAGGTCGCGGTGGCCAAGCCCGGTATCTCTATTCGGACCATTCGGGGTTACATCCCCTAGACCCCAACCAAATACCCAAGAGTCCTGGGCCTATCCCCGCATCCGTACCCGTACCCGGTAGGTCAGCGTCGTCTCCCCGCCGGCGGGCACGGGCGCTGGGAACTCCGCGGTAAACGCCGCGAGCTTCCTCGGCGGCACCGACGATTCGACGACCATCCAGTCCCCAGGGAACTGCTCGCGCAGGAGTACGGTCACCGACTCTTTCTTGCGGCTCGTGATCACGACTTCATACGACGACTCCGACTCTGTGCGGCTCGTCTGCTGGAAGGAGACCTGACGCCGGCGCGCGGTCACGTCGAACGCCTCGGACGGCTCGATCTCGACGTCGGTCCTCTCGGGCGTGTGCTCGATCCGGTCTTCTCCGGTGAAGACGCTTCCGCCCTCGACGTAGACGCGGACGACGCCCGCCGGCAGCGCCCGTGCGATCGGCTTCGTCTCGACCCGGTACCGCACCCCGACCGGGATCCGCTGCGGCTCTTCGTTCGCGCCCATCCAGTACGTCGAGCGCGCGACGTAGCGTTTCTCGACGGCGAGCTCGGCGTCGGAGGCGAGCGGGAAGGTCGTCCGGCCCGCGGAGAGCCGGGGCGGCGACTCGACTTCGTAGACGCGCGCTTCCGAGAGCTCCTCGGACTGCGCGACCACCTGCATGGCCATCTCGGCGCGCATCGCCATCGGCCTCGGCGCCGGCGGCGTCGCCACGCGCAAGGTCCCCGCCAACAGGCGCAGCCGCACGGGAGCAAATTCCGCGCCGCTGCGGTTGTCGACGACGAACCATCCCTCGAGGCGACCCCGTCTCTCGTCGGCGGCGAGCGATAACGCGTAGCTCGCCTCCCACGACATGTCGCCCACGAGATAGCGGGACGTGATCGTCCGACGTCCGGCGCGCTCGCTATCGAGCCGCAGGGTGACTCCTTCGGGGCGCTCCGCCCCGCCCGGCTCCGGGAGGATCGACAACCGCGCGTTCGGCTCGCCGTAGACGAGCTCGGCGCCTTCGCGGAAGAGGACCTGGGCGGGCGTGGGACCGTGCACGCCGAGGACGTCGCCTTCGACCGCCGCTCCGCCCGGACGCTCGATGCGAACGCGCTTCCCGACGAGACCCGCGAGCCACTCCGATTCGGTCGCGCCGGCGCCGGGAAGGGGCGCGGTCAGCCCGAGCCAGCGCACCCCGGCCTCCCGGGCGTTCGTCACCGTCCAGGTCTCGGTGCGCGCCGACGCGGGCGCCGCGTCCCAGCGAAGGTCGAACCGACCGGCCGGGAGCGCTACGGTCCGGCTCTCGACGACGACCCCGAGGTTCTGGTTCGTGACGACGAGATCCTGGCGGCCAGCGGGCAGGTCGGCTCGGGGCCTCTGCTGCGCCGGTGAGAAGGCGCCCGTCAGAGCGAGCGCGAGAGATGCGATCACGCGGCGGCGCGGCATCCTAAGGTCCTCCATGTCCGCAGTTTACAGCGCGATCGCGCCGCGCGGGGACGAAGGGATTCGATGATTTCACCGTGCTAACATCCGCGCCGTTTTGACCGGAGAGACGCGTTCGCGGTGGGCCCTCGTTCTCGGCGCGTCTTCCGGTTTCGGCGAAGCATGCTCGATCGCGCTGGCGAAGGCGGGCTGGAACGTCTTCGGCGTCCACCTCGACCGGAAATCCACCCAGCCCAACGCCGACCGCATCGTCGCTGAGATCGCCGCGGCCGGCCGGAAGGCCGAGTTCTTCAATGTCAACGCCGCCGACGACGCCAAACGGACGGAGGTCATCGCCGCGGTCTCGCGCTCGTGCGGGGAAGATCCTCCCGAGTGCCGGGTCTCCGTCGTTCTTCACTCCCTCGCCTTCGGGACGCTGAAGCTCTTTTTCGGGGAACCTCGCGAGAACGCGATGACGAAAGCGCAGCTCGAAATGACGCTCGACGTCATGGGCAACTCGCTCGTGTACTGGGTGCAGGATCTCTTTTTCGCCGGCCTGCTCGCGCCTGGCGCCCGCATCTTCGCGATGACCTCGGCGGGCGACCACATCGTGTGGCCGGCGTACGGGGCGGTCTCGGCGGCGAAGGCGGCGCTCGAGTCGCACGTCCGGCAGCTCGCGGTCGAGCTCGCCCCCCACCGCATCTCGGTCAACGCGCTGCGGGCCGGCGTCACCGACACGCCGGCGCTGCGCAAGATCCCGGGCAACGAGAAGATGATCGAGCGGGTCCTCGAGATGCACCCGGCCCGACGCCTGACGACGCCCGCCGACGTCGCCGGCGCGCTCGTCGCCCTCTGCGCGGACGGAGCGGCCTGGGTCAGCGGGAACGTCATCGGCGTGGACGGCGGCGAAGACATCGCGGGCGGCCGGTGACTCCAGGGTCCAGAGTCCAGGCGCTAGTGGGGACAGACCACGGTTTACAGAAAAACATCGCAGACAGGAACGAACCTCCCGTAAACCGTGGTCTGTCCCCGTTCGATTTCGTCCGGGAAAAGGCGGGGATTCGCGAATTCTGCCTCCGCTCGAACGGGCTCAAGCTGCTCCTTCTGCGCAACACGGTCGCGCCCGTCGCCACGTTCGCGGTCGTCTACCACGTCGGCAGCCGCAACGAGGCCGTGGGACACACCGGCGCCACCCACCTCCTCGAGCACCTCATGTTCAAGGGGACGCTCGAGTACGACCGGGAGAAGGGCACGGCAGTCGCCGCCGTGCTCGAAGCTCTGGGGGCGAGATTCAACGCGACGACGTGGTTCGACCGGACGAACTACTACGAGACCGTTCCGTCCGACTCGATCGAGATCGCCGTGCGGATCGAAGCGTCGCGGATGCGGGGCGCGCTCCTGCGGGACTCGGACCGCGTCCCGGAGATGACCGTCGTTCGCAACGAGTACGAGCGCGGCGAGAACTCCCCGTTCCAAGTGCTCTACAAGGAAACGTTCGCCACCGCGTTCCGTGAGCACCCGTACCACCATCCGACGATCGGATGGCGCACCGACATCGAAGGAGTCTCGACCGGACGCCTGAAGGAGTTCTACGACGTCTTCTACCATCCGAACAACGCGACCGCGATGCTGATCGGCGACTTCGAGGAGGAGGAAGCGCTCGCGATCATCGGGCGCCACTTCGGTCCGATTCCCGCCTCCGCCCGTCCGATCCCTCCCGTCTACACGGTCGAGCCGCCGCAGGAAGGAGAGCGGCGCTTCATCGTCCGACGCACGGGGCAGATCGCATGGATCGCCCTGTCGTGGAGAACGATCGAGGCGCGGCATCCCGACACTCCCGCGCTGGCCGTCCTCGGAAACATCCTCGGCGTCGGCCTGACCGCACGTCTGTACCTCGCGCTCGTGGAGGAGAGCCTCGCCCTCTCGGTGACGGTCGTGCCATGGCAGCTTCGCGATCCCGGGCTCTTCTCCGTCTTCGCCCCGGTGCGGCCGGGCGTCGAGCCCCGGGTCGTGGAAGACCGGATCCGCCGGGAGGTCGCGCGCGTGGCCTCCGAGGGCGTGACCGAAGAGGAAGCAAAGAAGGCGCGGACCCAGATCGAGGCCGAGGTGATCTTCGATCGGGACTCGACAGATCAGGTGGCGGCCTCGCTTTCCGAGGCCATCGCGGTCGCGGACTGGGAGTGGTACGCGGAGTATCCCGATCGGGTGCGGAGTGTGACACCGGAAGACGTGAGCCGCATCGCGGCGACCTATTTCCGTGACGACTGGCTGACCGCCGGCCTGTACCTTCCGAAGGAATCGCCGGCAGCGTGAGTTCTCCGATCCCCGCTCAAGCGAAAACGTCGCAAATTCTCGGGCGAAAGGTCTCCTTCGACGAGTCGGTTCGCCGCCGGACGCTCGGAAACGGCGCCCGTCTGTTCGTTCTCGAAAACCGGTTCAACCCCACCGTGGCGATCTCCGGGTCGCTCAATGCCGGCAGTCTCTTCGCGCCGCCCGACCGCCGCCTCCTCGCCTCGGTCACCGCTGGCGAGCTCGCGAAGGGAACGGCGCGCCGGACGAAACTCGAGATCGCCGAAGAGCTCGAGAGCCGTGGGGCGAGCCTGTCCTTCTCCGCGGGCGCCGGCGATCCGGTCGGCGTAGACGTGGCTGCCGCGTCTCTGTCGCGCGACGCGGAAGTACTGCTCGACGTTCTCGCCGAGGTCCTTCTCTCACCGGTATTCCCCGAGGAGGAGCTCGAGAAGGAGCGCAAGCGCCTCGTCGGGGTGCTTCGCGAGCAGCAGGACCAGACGTCCGTCCGCGCGTTCGAAGCCGCGTCCCGGCGGATCTACCCGCGCGGCCACCCGTTCCACCGGCGGCGCGTCGAAGAGCGAATTGCCGCGGTCGAGTCGGTCTCCCGCGACGAGCTGCTCCACTTCTACGAGGAGCGTTACGGCGCTGAGACCTTCCTTCTCGTTCTGGTCGGCGACGTGGACTCCGAGAAGGTCTTAGACGGCCTCGAACGGCGGCTGGGCTCGTGGAAGCGCGGACCCGCGCCGGAGATCCCGAGACCGGACCCCGTTCCTGCCGCTCCCGGCTCCGAGACGGTTCGGATGCCGGACAAGGCGAGCGCGGACGTCGTGCTCGCCCAGCCAGCCGATCTCGTCCGGCAGGATCCGGAGTACATCGCCTGCATTCTTGCGAACTCGGCGCTCGGCCAGTCCTCGCTCACGTCGCGCCTGGGCGTGCGCGTTCGCGATACCGAGGGGCTGACTTACGGGATTCACTCCGGCTTCGCGGCGACGTATCTCGCCGGCCCGTTCGCCGTGAGCCTCACGGTCAAACCGGAGAGCCGCGACGCGGCGGTCGCCGCGACGCTCGAGGAGATCGTCCGCTTCCGCCGCGAGGGGATGACTCCGAAGGAGCTCGCCGACGAGAAGAGCTCCCACGCCGGCCGTTTCAAGGTCGATCTCGCTTCGAACGGCGGGATCGCGCACGCGATCGACGCGGCCGTCTATTACGGTCTGGGCGTCTCCTATCTCGATGAATACGCGGCGCTCGTCGAAGCGGTCACCAAGGAAGAAGCCGATGCCGCCTTCGCGAAGCGCGTGGATCCGGACCGGTTCACGATCGTCTCGGCGGGATCGTTCGACACCGCCTGACATGTCATTCCGCGGAACACCCCCTTCGCTCCAAGACTGTCATTCCGGAGCCCTTCGCTCCAAGACTGTCATTCCGAGCGGAGCGAGGAATCCCTTTCTTCTGGAGCCAGGGATTCCTCGTCGCTTCGCTCCTCGGAATGACAGCGAAACGGCTGTCATCCCGAGCGCAGCGAGGGATCCCTTCCTCGAAACGCCGAGGATTCCTCGTCGCTTCGCTCCTCGGAATGACAGATGGGAGGGGATAGAATCACCCAGAGCAGGGAGGCTCCGATTCCCAGAAGACCCCAGTACCGTAAGCCCAATCGCCGCCGTCCAGGCGAGGCCCCTCCCACGCACCGCGTCTATCTTTCCAACGAGGCGCCGATGCCGGAAGACCGCACCACGGAGGGCAAGACCTGGTACCGGCTGCGCTTCGACATGGAGCCCTCGCCGGAGTGGATGCGGGCCTATCGCGCGGGAATCCTCGGAATGACCCGCGAGGACCGGGAAGCGATTCTTCGCTTCGAGTTCCAGGGGGACAGCGTGCGGGTCGCCGCCGCCGACGCCGAAATCGGAAAGCTGCGCAGGGTCCTCGAACGGCGGATCGACTCGGTCAACTCGATTCTTTCCGGAGGGCGTGGAGCCGTTCCGGCCCCCTAGTCGAGCCGCCTCAGCGTTTCGGCGGCTCCTTCTTGTACAGATACGCCGTTTCGAGAAGTCTGGCGCCGGAGGAGTCCGCCACCGCGTAGCTCGCGCGGCTGAACTTCCCCGTCGATCCGTACGAGCCATCGTAGACCGACGCGCCCGCGGACTCGCCGCGTTTGTTGACCGCATAGAAGACCGTCTGGAATTTGGGACGGCCCGAGTCCTCGCGGTTGTCCTTCGCGAACCCGACGATCCGCCGGAGGGTCGCGAGCGCCGCCTCCTCCGGCGACTTTCCCTGGCGCATCATCTCGACGACGGTATGGGAACCGCACGAGCGCAGGTTCCCTTCTCCCCAGCCCGTCGAGCCGCAGCCTCCGATTTCCCCGTCGACGTAAAGACCCGCGCCGATGACCGGCGAGTCGCCAAGGCGGCCGGGGATCTTGAAAAAAAGCCCGCACGTCGTCGTGGTGCCGGCAATGTCCCCGTTCGCCGTGACGGCGTTGCAGTTGATCGTGCCCTGTGGCCGGAAATCGGAGACCCCGTACTTCTCGATGTACCAGCGTATGTCGGGGTCCTTTTCCTCCTCGTTGCCGATCGGGAGCCAGTCATCCTTGCCCGACAGCTTCTCTTTCCAGTAGAGCCAGATCTTCCGGGAGCGCTCGGTGAGGAGGTTTTCTTCCTGGAAGCCGTGCGCCTTCGCAAACTTGAGCGCTCCGTCTCCGACGAGGAACACGCGCGTCGTCTGCTGCATGACGAGACGGGCGACCTTCGAAGGATTCTTGATCCGCTCGAGCGCGCCGACGGCGCCGGCCTTCATGGTGCGGCCGTCCATCACCGAGGCATCGAGCTGGACGACCCCTTCCTCGTTCGGGATTCCGCCGTAGCCGACCGTGACGTCTTCCGGATCGTTCTCGACGAGATTCACTCCGGAAACGACGGCATCGACCGGATCCCCGCCCGCTGCGAGGATCTCCCAGGCCTTGCGCACCGCGTTCAGGCCGCCCGATTCGGTCGGGCTCTTCTGGTTCGCTGACGCGATCACGACCGGACGCGACGGCGCGCGCGTCCTGGGGTCTGATCCCCGAAGGGGGTCAGATCCCATCGCGGCGACCGGAAGAATCGCAGCCGACCGGATGAGGTCGCGCCGCGTCGGTCCCCGCGCGCCTCGTGCCATGCCGCGGCTACTCGTCCGGCAGCTCGGGCTCTTCCGGTATCTCGCGCTTCGTGCCGGGCGCGAGCAGGTCCATGACGAGATCGGGAAGCGTCTCCGAGAACTCGCTCCGCGGCAGAACGCGCGTCAGGCCAGCCGCCTCCGCCTGCCGCGCGAGCTCACGATCGGTGTGACGCAGAAAGCCGATGATTGGCAGGTCGCGGGTCTTCTCTTCCTGCCGCAGCTTGCGTACGGCGTCGAAGCACGCGCCGTTCGTCGAAAGCTCCAGCAGGACGGCGGCGGTGTCCTCCTGGAGCGCGGCCGTGGCGAGGTCTTTCGGCTCCGCGAAACGCACCGGGACGTTCAGGTGACGGCCGGTCGCCTCGATCTTGGACCGAAAGAAGAGGTCCTCCACGCAGGCCACGATGGAGCGGTTCATGGAGGCGGAATTCTATAAGAACGGGAGGCCCTGTCCCGTCCCTAGAACATCTTCACCAGATCGACCGTGATCCGGTTCAGCGTCGCCTTCAGGTCGAGCCTCCGTTGAAACACGACAGCGCCCTGGACGAAGACCTGCGGCAGGACCGTATAGGCGACACCGATCCGGTGCCCCTGGTACCGCGAGTGAAACCACCAGTCGTCCGTGTTGTAGGCGCCCACGACCGCATCCCGCTCGACGTACTGGTAGATGTAGAACGCCCGCCAGGTCCGGGGAGTGCCGACGGAGCCGACCGCAACCGCGCCCTCGAAGGCGTCCCGATTACCGCTGGAACCAGCGAAGTTGTGGATCCCGTCGATGGAGACCGTCACCGGCAGGCGCAGCGTGAGGAAGCGAAACTTGAGGAGAAGGTCGGCGAGTCGGAAGCCGCTCATCGGTCGTTGACCGCCGCCATACGGCTCCGGACTATTCTGCCGGACATAGTGCGACTTCAGGTCCTCGAGGTCGAAATTCCAGTAGGCCGCGGCGACCTCCACGGCGAATCGGTTCGCGTCTCCGCCGCGCCACACCGCCTGGCCGGCCGTGATCTTCGAACGGTCGCCTTCCCGCTGCGGACCGTAGAAGCCGGCCGCCGTGAAGGTCAGAGTCGAAGCGCCGGTGGCGATCTGGCGGGACACCGCGGCGCCCGGAGTCTGGATGTCCCTGTCCCAAAGCATCTCGCTCGACACGAGCGGAACGCCGAAGCGTCCCGCGAAGATCGTCCAGCCGCCCGGCCTCGCCTCGACGTACCAGCGGTCGAGCATCGCGCCGTCGGAACGGTAGTTGTCGAAATTGCGCGCGTTCCGATCGTTGTTGTCGGTTCCGAGGTTGCCGACCGCCCGGACTCCGATCTTCCAGCGGTCGGAGGCCTCGAATGCGACCTCGGGCCGGAACTCGAACCGGCCACGCTCGATGTCCGGGCGGACGCGGAGGTGGTAGATCGAGTCGTAACGCAGGAGCGCCTCCCACCGGAGCGTGAAGCGCGCCTTCGGAGGAGACGGCTCGAAGTACTCGGTTTGTTGTGCGCCGACCGGCAGCGACGCGAGGACCCCCGCCGCGAGAAGCCAGGCTCGCCTCATGTCCTGTATCTCACTTCTCACGCCGCCTGTTGAGCGGTCACCTTCGCCAGCGCCTCATAGAGCTCGCCGACGCTCTGGTATCGCTTTCCCGGCTCCTTCTCCATGCACTTGATGATGATGGCGGCGATCTTCGGATCGATCCGCGGATTCTTCGACTGCGGGAGGGGAGGCGGCTCGTTGACGTGCTTCAGAACGACGGCGAGCGGGCTGTCCCCTTCGAACGGCAGCGTGCCGCTGAAGACCTCGTAGAGGACGACGCCGGTCGAGTAGATGTCCGACCGGAAGTCGAGCGGGACTCCGCGCGCCTGTTCCGGCGACATGTAGTCCGGCGTGCCGATGACCGTCCCGGTCGCGGTCATCCCCCGATCCTCGGTCAGGCGCGCAATGCCGAAATCCATGATCTTCAGGCCGCCGGTCGGCTCGATCAGGATGTTCTGCGGCTTCACGTCGCGGTGGATGACCCCGACCTCGTGCGCCGCGGCGAGCCCGGCACAAACCTGCTTGGCGATCCGCAGACCGACCGGCGTTGGAAGAATCTCGCCCGACTCGAGGAGGTGCTTCAACGTCAGCCCTTTCACGAACTCCATCGACAGGTAGCGGAGACCGTTCGATTCTCCGAGATCGTGGGTGCGCAGAACGTTGGGATGCGTGATGCGGCGCGCGAGCCGGATCTCCTGCTTGAACCGGTCCAGCAGCGTCGGATCGGCCGAGAGGACTTCGCTGCGCAGGGTCTTGATCGCGACGAGGTCGTCGAGCTCCCGGTCGTGCGCCTTGTAGACGATGCCCATCCCGCCCTTGCCGAGGACCGCCTGGATGTCGTAGCGGCCGGCGAAGAGGGTGCCGACCTGCGGCTCGTTGTGGGACGCCGCGCCCCCGGTCGAGCCGGTCGGGGGGCGTCCGGCGAGCACGGTCTCTTCGCTGCCGAGCGAGATCGACAGCGACGCGACGTACTTCTCGAGTGCTGCCTTCTCCTTCAGCTCCTCGAGCATCGCCCGGAAGGAGCGCGCGAGGATCCCGATCTCGTCGTTTGACTCGACCGGCACCTCGGTTTCGAGGTCTCCGATCCGCACCGCCTCGGTCGCCCGGACCAGCCGATCCACCGGTCCGGTGATCCGGCGCGCGAGGACGAACGACAGGATGAACGCGAACACGAGCGCCGCCAGCCCGACGAGGACCTGGCTGTTCTGAATCCGCCGGAAGGGAGCGAGCTCGCGCTCGCGGCTGCGCAGTGTGACCGTCGCGCCGACGAGCTGGTCGGTCGACGAGCGGATCGGCAGGAAGTAGGCGAGGTACGTGTCTCCGGAGACGTCGAGCTGGATGGGTCCGATCGTCTTCCCCTCCCGCAGGACCGCGGGAGTGAGACGCGGAGTCTCCCGGATCGCGGACAGCACGGAAGAGTTCGCGTCCCGCATCGTGGAGGCGGTCACGACGGGCTTCGCCGGCTCGTTCAATCGTGCCGCATCGGCGAGGAAAACCACCTCCGCGTTGACGAGAGACTTCAGGCTGGAAGCGACGTCGTCGTTGATCTGGAAGCCTGCGGCGATCGCGCCGACGGTGCGGCTGCCCCCTTCGAGGACGGGGGCGGCGACGACGTGGTACAGCTCCTGGTCCGACAGCCAGATGCCCTCCGCGGCGTCGCCCTGCAGGGCCGACGCGACCGTGGGGACTCTCCGCATATCGCGAGAGTAGGGAAGAGGCCGGTCCGTGCGCGCGAACGCCATTCCTTCCTGGTTGATGGCGACGAGGAAGTTCGCCCGCGTGCTCGAGGCCTGCTCGAGCTTCAGCGTGTCGCGCGCGGTCGCAGGATCGAGTTGCGTCATCACCGAGATGATCCCGGCGTTGTTGACGACGACCGCGAGCGCCCGGTGGAGCTCCTCGTACCGGTTGCGCTGGAACGACTCCCAGGCGCCACCCGATTTCTTGAGGTCCTCCGCGATCTTCGAGTCAGCGATCGAACGGGCCCGGGCGGCGGAGATCGCGATCGCCCCGCCCACGGCGATCAGAATGAGCAGTGCCGCCGCGAAAAAGATCTTGAACGAGAGCGAGAACCGGGGCGGTTCCGGCGGCGGAAGCTTCAAGCCGCTCGCGACCTGCCGGACGATCGTGACCGGAGGCGGCGTCGCTCCTTCAGTAGCGCTCATCGTCCGATCCCGACTGCGGCGGATAGTCCTTGCCGTATTTGTTCTTGTGCGGGACGGGGCGGTAAGCGGTCGTGTCGATCGTGACGGTCAGGGGCGCGCCCGCGGCCAGCGGGACGGTCAGCGGAACGCTCGTTTCTGTCCCTTCTTCGTGCCACGCCTTGAGCGTCCACGAGCCGGAGGGCACGCCTTCGAAGTGAAAGGCCCCGTCTTTGCCAGTGATGGCGCCGAACGAGTCGACGACCATCAGAAACCCGACCATCTGCGGGTGGATGTTGCAGTAGACGCGCACGAGGCCGGATTCGGCGAACGAATGGCTCTTCGAGGCGCCGCTCCGATAGAGGCCGAGGTCGAACCGGTTGGCTCCCGAAACGGAGAAGACGTTGTGGAAGACCGGATCGTTGTTCGGGAACTCCACAGTGCCTTGCCGGGGAACGATCAGGACACGGGGAGTGAAGCGCTTCGACTCCTGCGCCATGTGGAGCGGGCCGGCGGGACTTCCGCCGCGCGGACCTTCGATCCAGACGACGGCGTTCGATGCGTCGGCTCGGGGCGAGCCCGCCTTGGCGAGCACGACCCGGCCGGTCACGGAGCCGGCGGAGCCCGCGGCGCGGGGGCCGAAAGCCATGAAAAAGAGGGCGAAAACGAGCGCCCCGACGACGAAAACGCGCGCCGCCATGCGTCTTTTCGATCATAGCCCGAAAACGGGACGCCGGCTTATCATCGGCGCCGGGGAGCTCGGATGGAAGCGACGCGGGTCGAGATTTTCGGAAAGGACACCTGACCCCACACGACGGCGGCCCGTGAGGACTACGCGCGTCGGAAAATCCCGTTCACCTACATCGACGTCAAGCGCGATGCGCGAGAGCTCGATCGGATGGTTCGCCTCTCCGGCGGGCGGCGCGTGCCGGTCATCGTCGAAGCGGGCAAAGTCACGGTCGGCTTCGGAGGCACGTGAGGGGTGTGACGCCGCCCGGAGGGCGGCTGTCATCCTGAATGAAGCGGCTGTCATCCGGAGCGAAGCGAGCTGTCATCCCGAGCGAAGCCGCTGTCATCCCGAGCGAAGCGGCTGTCATCCCGAGCGAAGCGAGGGATCCCTCCCTCGACGGGCCAGGGATTCCTCGTCGCTTCGCTCTTCGGAATGACAGCGAAAAAGGAAAGCCAGGGATTCCTCGTCGCTTCGCTCTTCGGAATGACAGCGAATCGGAATGACAGCGAAAAGAGCCTGCATATAATCCCCGCCAACCTGATGACCACCACGTCCTAACGAGGAGGGTCCAGATGGCGAATGCGCCCGCGTTTCGGCCCTACGTTCCTTCCGGCGAAGCGCCTCCCGAATTCACTCCCAAGGCGATCATCCTGGGCATGGTCTTCGGCATCCTCTTCGGAGCGGCCACCGTCTACCTCGCTCTCCGCGCCGGGCTGACGGTCTCCGCGTCGGTCCCGATCGCCGTCCTCGCGATCGCGGTGTTCAAGAAGATCGGCAAGTCCACCATCCTCGAGAACAACATCGTCCAGACGATCGGCTCCGCCGGCGAGTCGGTCGCGGCGGGCGTCGTCTTCACGGTTCCGGCGCTCCTCTTCCTCTCGGGCGGCGAGAACTTCTTCAAATACCTTCAGATTACGATCCTCGCGATCTTCGGAGGGACCCTCGGCGTCCTCTTCATGATCCCGCTGCGGCGCGCCTTGATCGTCAAGGAGCACGGGAAGCTGCCGTATCCGGAGGGCACGGCCTGCGCCGACGTCCTCATCGCGGGGGAGCGCGGCGGCAACCTCGCGAAGATGGTCTTCGCGGGGGTCGGCGCGTCTCTCCTTTACAAGTTCCTGTACGGGATCCTCGGCCTGTGGCGGGAGACGCCGATCTTCTTCCGGACGAAGAAGGAGTCCGCGACGTACCCGGCGGCCACGCTCGACGTCGCCGTGACCCCGGAATACCTCGGCCTCGGCTACATCATCGGGCCGCGGATCGCGTCGGAGCTCTTCTCGGGAGGACTCCTCGCCTGGATGGCGCTGATCCCGCTGATCGCCATCTTCGTGCCGGAGACCCGCGTCGTGAAAGACCTGCACAACCTCGGGTTCTCGGACGCGTGGATGGCCAACAACTCCTACGCGAACTGGATCTACCGAGCGTACATCCGTTACATCGGCGCGGGCGCGGTCGCCTGCGCGGGCGTGATGACGCTCATCAAGACGCTGCCGACGATCGTTTCGGCGTTCCGGGAGTCGGTCAAGAGCTTCCGGGGCGGAGTCGGAAAGGCGGAGGGCGTCAAGCGGACCGAGAGAGACCTCGGGATGGGGATCGTGGTGATTGGATCGCTCGCGATCGTGCTCGTGCTGGCGATCCTCCCGAGGTTCCCGCACGGCCCCTTCCCCGGCTCTCTCCTCATGTCGCTCCTGATCGTCGTCTTCGGGTTCTTCTTCGTGACCGTCTCCTCGCGCATCGTCGGCATCATCGGGACGTCCTCCAACCCGATCTCGGGAATGACGATCGCGACCCTGATGGCGACGTGCGTCGTGTTCGTCGTCATCGGCTGGCGCGGCGAGGTCTACCAGGCCGTGGCCCTCTGCGTCGGCGCGATCGTGTGCGTCGCGGCGGCGAACGCCGGAGCCACGTCGCAGGACTTGAAGACCGGATACCTCGTCGGCGCGACCCCGCGCTCTCAGCAGATCGGATTCGTGATCGGGGTCGTCAGCTCGGCCTTCGTCATCGCGATCACGCTCTTCATGCTCGACCGGACGTACCGCGGTCCGAACGAGCTCCACGGAATCGGCGGACCCCAGCTTCCGGCTCCGCAGGCCACCCTCATGGCGACCATCATCAAGGGCCTGCTGGCGCAGAACCTGCCATGGGCGCCCGTCCTGGTCGGCGTCTTCCTCGCATTCATGGCGCAGCTCGCGGGGGCGCACGCGCTCTCCTGGGCGGTTGGCGCATATCTGCCGGTGTCGACCACCGCGCCGATCTGGGTCGGCGGCATGGTCAAGGCCTGGGTCGACGCCTGGAGAAAGCGCAAGGAGCGCGCCGCCGGCGAAGAGAGCGAGCTGTCCTCCGGGATGCTCTATGCCACGGGGCTCGTCGCGGGAGGGTCGCTCGGCGGAGTGCTCATTGCGTTCGTCGCCTTCTTCGGCGACATGGTCCTCCACATGGAGCGCCCGTCGCTCTTGGAGAAGCTCGACCTGGGCGAGAAGTTCTATCCGGATCTCAAGAACGGGCTCGTCAGCGGCGGGATCCTCTGCGCGATCGCGTTTGCGGCGCTCATCTTCCTTCTCGAGCGAAACGCGAGAAAGCGGCTGGAGGCGTAGAGCCGGCTCATCGAGCCACCTCCCAGAATCCCGGATATCGGGTCACGAAACCATTCTTGTCGACCTCGAGGTCGGTCTCGAATCGCCCTCCCGCGCTCTCGTAGCGATATCGGTTCCGCGACAGACGCCGATAACTCTGCTCCAGGGGCTCGAACCAGAAGCTCGGGAACCGCAGCCAGGCGGCTCGAACCTCCCTCTGCTCGCCGACGCCCAGGTTCAAACGCCGAATCGGAAGCAGGTTCGTCGAAGGGCTGAAGTTCAGATCGACGTCCACGCAGCCGTCGATCTGCGCGGCCTCGGCGCCGCCGACCTTCCACGCGCCTGCGCGGCCGACTCGAGCCTCCACCCGGATCGTCTCCTCCCCGAGCCATCCGGTTACTTCGACCGACCGGGTCCGCCACTCGGAGTCGCACACGATCCGATAGCTCAGTGAGCATGGTTCTCTGTCGTGAGCGAAAACGGCGGTTCCGGCGAGCTGCCAGCCCCCCTCGGCCGGGAACAGACGCGCGGATTCGTGGCCGGGCCGGTCGAGCCGTCGCCACAGGATGGCCGCGGCTTCCGCGGGCGTCACCACGTTGCCGTTCCTCATCGATCGGAATTTCTCAAAACATCGTGTTGTCGTTCGCCGAAGTCTCGGGAACGACCTGGAGCACGTCCCAGTGCTCCACGATCCGACCGTCGTCATCGAGACGAAAGATGTCGATGCCCGCCCAGTCGCGGTCGCCCGGCCACTTCTGAAAGCAGTGCAGCGCGACGAAGTTTTCCTCGGCGATCGCCCGTTTGAACTCGACCCGCTTGCCGGGATACTCCGAGGCCATCCGCGTGAAGTACTCGATGAACGCCTCCTTACCGTCGGCGACGGCGGGGTTGTGCTGGATGTACACGTCGCCGGCGTACTTCGCGATCGCCTCGGCCGGCTGGCATCGATTGAACATCAGGTCGTAGAAGGCCATCACGTTCCGTTTGTTGCGCTCCCGCGGATCATCCATTCGGTCGATCTCCTCTCTCGAGCAGGCAGACCGCCGACCAGGGCCGGTTTCCCGGCGGACCTTTCGCTTCGGGCAGCTTCGCGAGCAGTCGAAGGAGCAGCGGAGCTCGTTTGACTCGCGCCGCGGTCTTCATGACCGGGCGCGCCTCGATCGGCTTCCAGCCGAAAGGTCGGAAGAACTCCGGACCTTCCGGCGGAGCGAACTTGAGCGGAGCCCCCGCCTGGTCGAGACTCGCCCCCCACTGCTTCAAGAGCATCTTCAAGAGACCAGGCGACACGATGTCCAGGACCCACCGGGCAAAACCCGGCGACGACGCGAGGTCGCGCGCGAGAGATCCGGCCTCGTCGGGCGTCAGGTAGATCAGGAGGCCCTCGGTGACGACGAGCGCTTTCTTCCTCCTTCGGCCGAGCCGATCGAACAAGTGGCGACGAGCGGGAACGTCCGCGAGGTCGAGCCGCACCCGCTCGAGCGCGCACACTGGCTTTTCGTTCGCAAGAATCTCGTCCTTGTAGTCGAGGAGAGCCGGAAGATCGACCTCGATCCACTCGAGCTCCCGAGGAAGAGCCATGCGGTAGGGCCGCGCATCCAGTCCCGCCGCGAGGTTCACGACCATCTCCGCGCCCTGAGAGACCTGTTCCGTAATGAACTGGTCGAAGAGATACGTTCGGGTCACCCATGCCCACGCCTGGCTGCGTCCCTTCGGCAGTGCGTCGGCGATCTGCTCTCCGCGAGCTCCGGCGAGCCGCCGGGCGAAGGGATCCCGGAAGAGCGGGTTCTGCCGTTCGTTCTCCCGCGCGCGGTATTCCGCCGCCCAGAGCGCCGTGTCCGAGACGTTTCGGACGAGGGGGTCAGAACACATACGGCACCATGCGCTTCGTACCCCGCGAGTACTCTCGGTACTCCGGATAGGCCTGGACGACCAGCCGCTCCTCGCACAGCATCCGGACGATCGCTCCGATGAGCAGCAGCGCCCCGAGCGATGCCGCGAGCCCCGACCAGTTTGACAGGACGCCCGCCCAGACGAAAAGGCACGCCGCCGTGTAGATCGG
>DASXSX010000034.1:0-18824 GCA_036505815.1 Thermoanaerobaculia bacterium | reverse complement strand
AGACACTATCCGACCGGCTTCTGAAAGGTCCGCTTCCGCTCGAGCAGACTCTGCGCTTCGGGATCCAGATCGCCGACGCTCTGGACAAAGCGCACCGGCAGGGGATCGTGCACCGGGACCTGAAGCCCGGCAACGTCATGCTGACGAAGTCCGGAGTGAAGCTGCTCGATTTCGGGCTCGCGAAGGCGGTGGCGCCAGTGTCGCAGCAGTCGAGTTTGACCGCGTTCCCGACCCAGCACGCCCTGACGCAGGAGGGAACGATCCTCGGGACGTTCCAGTACATGGCTCCCGAACAGCTCGAAGGCAGGGAAGCCGACGCGCGCACCGACATCTTCGCGCTGGGTGTCGTGCTCTACGAGATGGCGACGGGGAAGAAGGCGTTCTCCGGCGCGACGCAGGCCTCGCTCATCTCCTCGATCCTGCGCGACGAGCCGCAGCCGGTCTCGCAGGTGCAACCAATGTCGCCGCCCACACTCGACCGCATCGTCAAGACGTGCCTCGCGAAAGACCCGGAAGAGCGCTGGCAATCGGCCGGAGACGTCGGGAAGGAGCTCCGCTGGATCGCCGAGGGATCGCAGGTCGGGACCGCGGTCGCCGCTCCCCGGCGCAGACGGGATTGGTTCGCCTGGGCCTCGGCCGGTCTCCTTCTCGTCAGCGTTCTCTTTCTCGGAAACGAAGTGCGGCGGCTCCGCACCGGCGACCGCGTTCGGGCGATCCATTCTTTTCTCGATCCACCCGAGAAGACATCCTTCCGGCTCACGGGCGATGATTCCGCCCCGATCGCGATCTCGCCCGACGGCGCGCGCACCGTATTCGGCGCCGCCGGAAAACTGTGGCTCCAGTCGCTCGCCGCCGGCGCGGTCGCGCCCCTCGCCGCGACGGACGGCGGCCGATTTCCTTTCTGGTCGCCGGACAGCCGTTCGATCGGTTTCTTTTCGGGCGGGAAACTCAAGATCATGGACTCCTCCGGCGGACCCGTCCAGACGATCTGCGATGCTCCGAATCCGCGCGGCGGGACGTGGGGCCGGACCGGAGTCATCGTCTTCGCGCCGGACGTCGGGACGGGTCTCTCGCGGGTGGCGGCGTCCGGGGGCGCGCCATCGCCGTTCACCGTACTCGCCGACAAGAAGCAGCACACCACGCACCGCTGGCCGTCCTTCCTGCCCGACGGTAAGCACGTCCTCTATCTGGCGGCAAACCACGCCAGCCCGCGATCCGAAGATAGCGGGATCTACGTCGCGTCGCTGGACGGGGGCGCCCCCCGGCGTCTGATGTCGTCTTACGGCAGCGCGCAGTACGCCTCCGGCTGGCTCCTCTCGGTTCGAGAGAGAAGCCTGATGGCGATCCCGTTCGATGCCAGGCGAATCGAGATTTCCGGCCAACCGGTGCGTGTCGCCGACGACGCGAACTTCGACTCGGGAGTCTGGCGAGGGACGTTCTCGGCCTCCGACAACGGCGTTCTCGCCTATCAGCTCGCGCGGGAAGGGGGCGGCGGCCGTTTGACGTGGCTCGATTTTTCCGGACGGCGCCTTGCGGCCGTCGCCGAAAAGAGCCCCGCGTATTCGCCGGAGCTGTCGCCCGACGGCCGTCGGGCGAGTGTCCTCATGGGGGATCCCAACAACGACGTCTGGGTCGACGAGCTCGACCGCGGAGTCCAGACCCGATTGACCACGGATGCTCAGGCACAGATCGCACCGGTCTGGTCGCCCGACGGGTCGCAGATCGTCCTCGTTCAAGGGCTGGGAGGAGGGAGCGACTTCGTCCTCGCCACGATCGCGGCAGACGGAGGAGGCAAGCAAAAGGAGATCTACCGATCGAAAGAGCGCATCGAGGTGACGGACTGGTCCCGGGACGGGCGGTACCTCCTCGTCGACCGGGGCAACATCGGGGCGAGCGACATCTGGGCTTTTCCAATCGCCGATCCGGCGAGGGCGTTTCCTGTCGTTCAATCTCCGTTCCTGGAGCACAGCGGCCAGTTCTCACCCGACGGGAGGTGGGTCACGTACGTGTCGCAGCACACCGGCCGCGACGAGGTCTACGTGACGTCGTTTCCGAGCGGGGGCACCCGCTGGCAGGTCTCCGGCAGCGGCGGAGCGCAGCCCCGCTGGAGTCCCGACGGGCGGGAGCTCTACTTCGTTTCGGCCGGAGACGAGTTGACTGCGGCCTCGGTCGACGGGAGCGGGGCCCGCTTCATCGTGAAGGAGGTCCGGCCGCTCTTCCGCGTCAACATGTACACGGGCCCGAGGTCCGGCATGTACGGATACGACGTCGCCCCGGACGGCAAGCGGTTCCTGGTCGACGATGCCGGCGAAGCCGGGCAGACCCGCGTGGCGCTCGTCGTCAACTGGACGGCGGAGCTGAAGAGATGAAGATAATTTCCACAGAGCAGTTCGAGGCACGGTGTCTGACGATCATCGATGAGGTGAAACGTCGGCGAGAGCCGGTGGTGATCACCAGGAAGGGAAAACCCGTGGCGAGGCTCCTTCCCGTCGAGGACCGAGGGTATGAGGTCTTTGGCTGCCTCGCTGGAGACCTCGAGATCGTGGGAGACCTCGACGCCTCCGTGGTCGCACCCTCCGTGCGGAAGGGCTCCCGGTGACTCCCCTTGAAGGTAAAGGCCGGCTCCGGTCACCGCGCGCCTCTCGAGTCCTCTGTCACGCGAGACGAGCGGATCCGTTCGAGCCCGCTCGTGCGGACCGTCTGGTGAATATTGGATGAGCCTCTCCGCCGGCTCCCGCCTCGGTCCTTACGAGATCGTCGCGCCGCTCGGCGCGGGCGGGATGGGGGAGGTCTACCGGGCGAAGGATCCTCGCCTCGGGCGCGACGTAGCCGTGAAGGTCCTGCCGGCGTCCTTTTCGAACGACGCGGATCGCCTGCGGCGCTTCGAGCAGGAGGCGCGCGCGGCGGGGCTCCTGAACCACCCGAATATCACGGCGGTCTACGACATCGGTACACACGAGGGCGCGCCCTACGTCGTCAGCGAGCTCCTGGAGGGCGAGACGCTTCGGGCAGAACTCGCGGGCGACCGCCTGTCCCCGCGCAAGGCGATCGACTACGCGATCCAGCTCGCGCACGGGCTCGCGGCCGCGCACGAGAAGGGGATCGTCCACCGGGACTTGAAGCCCGAGAACCTTTTCGTCACGAAGGACGGCCGCGTCAAGATCCTGGACTTCGGGCTCGCGAAGCTCACGCACGCGGAAGAGGGAAGCTCGGCAGGACAGACGAACCTTCCGACCGGAACCGCCGGCACCGAGCCGGGCGTCGTCCTCGGAACGATGGGCTATATGGCGCCCGAGCAGGTGCGCGGGAGACCGGCCGACGCGCGGAGCGACATCTTCGCGTTCGGCGCGATCCTCTACGAGATGCTCTCCGGCAAGCGCGCGTTCCAGGGCGACTCGGCGGCGGACACGATGTCGGCGATCCTGCGGGAAGACCCGCCGGACCTTTCCGTCACGAACCAGAACGTCTCGCCGGGTCTGGAGCGGATTCTTCGACACTGCCTGGAGAAGAACCCCGAACAGCGGTTCCAGTCCTCGCGCGACCTCGCCTTTGACGTCGAGGCGCTTTCCGGCCTCTCCGGGGCGCCGACGAAGGTTGCCGCGATCCCCCGGGCTCGACCGAGTCGAGCGCTCCTCGCGACTGCGGCGATCCTGACGCTCGTCGCGGCGGCTGCGGTTTTCTACTTCGTCGGCCGGCGGGCCGGCCTGCAGGTCGCTCGGCCGTCTCGAACGTTCCTGCCGCTTTCGTTCGCCCAGCAGGCGATCTTCAACGCCCGGTTCGCTCCGGACGGAAAGTCGCTCGTTTACAGCGCGGCGCGCAAGGGAAACACGCCGGAGATCTTCTCCGTGAGACCGGACTTTCCGGGCGGCAAGGCTTCCGGGATGCCCGGCGTTCATCTCCTTTCCGTGTCTTCGCGTGGCGAGCTCGCGGTTCTGACTCGTGCCCGCTACATCGGACACTCGTTCTTCGAGGGAACTCTCGCCCGGATGCCCCTCGAGGGCGGAGCGCCTCGTGAGGTGCTCGCCGGCGTACGGGAGGCGGACTGGTCCCCGGACGGAAAGGATCTCGCCATCATCCGCGACGAACGCGGAAAGGACCGGCTGGAATACCCGATTGGCAAGGTCCTGGCGGAGGCGGGCGGCTATCTGTCCAACCCACGCTTCTCTCCGGACGGCAAGCGGATCGCTTTTTTCGAGCATCCGACCAAGTACGACGATCGTGGCCTGGTCGCCGTCGTGAATCTCGCTGGCCAGAAAAAGGTTCTCTCCGAGGGCTACTGGGGCGAAGAGGGACTTGCCTGGTCTCCCGACGGCACCGAGGTGCTGTTCTCGGCCGGCAACGCCTACGACAACTTCAAGGTCTACGCCGTGACGCTCGGCGGACGCCTCCGGATCGCGGCCGAGAGCGCGGGCGGTCTGACGATTCTGGACGTCGCTCCCGATGGCCGGTGGCTCGCGTCGCGAGACGATTGGTTCCGCGACATGCCGGGCCTGGCGCCCGGCGAGACGACCGAGAGGGATCTCGCGTGGCTCGACCTTTCCGCGGCGCGCACCCTGTCACCGGACGGGAAAACGCTCCTCTTTTCGGAGGAGAGCGGAAGCGTCGGCGTCAACTATGCGGTGTGCCTCCGCGGAACGGACGGTTCGCCGGTGGTTCGGCTCGGCGAAGGGGAGGCACAGGACCTCTCGCGAGACGGAAAGTGGGCGCTCGCGGTCGTGCCGACGTCTCCGCAGCAACTCGTCCTATACCCGACCGGTGCCGGCGAGCCGCGCCGGCTCGAGCGAGGCGGCCTTCTGAGCTACAACTCGGCCCGGTTCTTCCCGGACGGCAGACAGGTGCTCGCCTGCGGGCATGAGGCAGGGCATGCGGTTCGATGTTACATACAGTCCGTCGATGGAGGACCTCCCCGGCCGATGACGCCGGAAGGCACGAGCTTTGGCGAAGTTTCCCCCGACGGACGCATGGTCGCAGCCACGTCAGCCGACGGTCTGCGCATCCAGTCGGTCGGCGGGGCAAGCTCGAGTACGGTCCCGGGGACAACCGTCGACGAACGGCTGCTCCGTTGGGACCGGGACGGCGGTTCGGTTCTCGCCTATCGGCTCTCGGAGATTCCGGCTACGGTCGAACGGGTGGACGTGAGAACCGGAAAGCGAGAGTTCGTGCGAAAAGTCGAGCCCTCCGATGCCTCCGGTGTCCTGAACGTGCGCGAAGTGGTTCTGAGCGAGGACGAAAGGGCACACGTTTACACGTTCCGACGAATGCTCTCGCATCTCTTTCTCGTATACGAGGCGAAATGAGCCTCGCCGCCGGCGCACGCCTGGGCCCTTACGAGATCGTCTCGCCGCTCGGCGCGGGCGGAATGGGGGAGGTTTATCGGGCCAAAGATCCGCGGCTCGGACGCGAGGTCGCGGTCAAGGTCCTTCCGGCGTCGTTCTCGAAGGATCCGGATCGATTGCGCAGGTTCGAGCACGAGGCGCGTGCTGCGGGTGTCTTGAACCATCCCAACATCACGGCGGTCTACGACATCGGCTCTCACGACGGCTCGCCTTACGTCGTCACAGAGCTCTTGGAAGGGGAAACGCTGCGAAGCCGGATCGCCACTGGGGCTCTCTCCGCACGCAAGGCGATCGACTACGCGATCCAGATCGCGCGAGGGCTCGCCGCGGCGCACGAGAAGGGAATCGTCCATCGGGACTTGAAACCCGAGAACCTCTTCGTGACGAGGGACGGTCGGGTGAAGATTCTCGACTTCGGTCTGGCGAAGTTGAAACAGCCGGAGGAGAGGGCCGACAAGACCGACCTTCAGACAGCGACTGCCGGGACGGAGCCCGGTGTGGTACTCGGGACGATGGGTTACATGTCACCCGAGCAGGTTCGGGGCAAGCCCGCAGATCACCGCTCCGACATTTTTGCCTTTGGCGCGATTCTCTGGGAGATGCTCTCCGGCCGCCGCGCGTTCCACGCCGACACGGCGGCCGACACGATGACGGCAATCCTGACGAAGGAGCCGCCCGAGCTCTCGGCAACGAATCGCGAAATCCATCCGGGTCTCGATCGGATCGTGCGCCATTGCCTGGAGAAGAACGCGGACGAGAGGTTCCACTCCGCGGCCGACCTCGCGTTCGACCTGGAGGCGCTATCGGGCGTCTCCGGGCCCCGGCCGATCCCGGGTGCGCTGCCGGCGGCGAAGAGACGGATACCCTGGATTCTTCCCGCCGCTGCCGCAGCCGCCGCGGCGCTGGTCGCCGCAGCGATCGCCGGTTCCCTCGCTTACCGCTCCGGGAAGAAGGCCGGATACGTTCCTCCGCCGACTTTCTTCCAGTTGAGCTTCCAGAGAGGCGAGGTCGGAGGATCGTTCTTCGCTCCCGACGGCCAGACCATCATCTATTCGGCGGCGTGGGAAGGTAAGCCGATGGAAGTATTCGTCCATCGGCCGGAGAGTCCGGAATCGCGACCCTTCGGTCTTCAGGCCGAGGTTCTCGCCGTGTCGCGGACCGGCGAGATGGCGGTCTCTCTGCACCGACATCCTTACTTTCCGTTCGTGGGGATCGGTCGGCTCGGCCGGATCTCGATCGCCGGCGGAGCTGCGAGAGAGGTTCTGGACGACGTACAGTGGGCCGACTGGTCGGCTGATGGGCGGGATCTCGCGATCGTCCGCGACGTCGGAGCCCGCAACCGGCTCGAGTTTCCCATCGGCAAAGTGGTCTACGACACGGAGGGGTGGATCGGCCACCCCCGCGTCTCGCCCGACGGCGAGCGAATCGCATTCATCGATCACCCGGTTCTGCGGGACGACGGCGGCTCGGTCACGGTCGTGGACCGCAGCGGAAAGAGGACGACTCTCACACCCGTTTTCGCCACCGCGCAGGGGCTCGCCTGGACGCCGGACGGTCGGGAGATCTGGTTCACCGCCGCGGAGGGCGGCTTCAATCGGGCCATTCACGCCGTGTCTCTCTCCGGCCATGGTCGTTTGATCGGCAGAATCCCGGGCGTGAGCACGCTCAAAGACATTTCCAAGGACGGCCGGGTCCTCATGGCCAACGAGACGTATCGCCTGGGGGTTCTCGGTCGGCGCGCCGGTGATCCGAAAGAGGCCGAGCTGTCCTGGCTCGATTTTTCGCTCGTGAGCGATATCTCTCCCGATGGGAGCGCCATTCTTCTGACCGAGTCCGGTGAAGGGGGCGGTCCGGGTTACTCCGCGTACCTGCGCAAGACCGACGGCTCGCCGGCGGTTCGACTCGGCGAGGGCCGTTCGGACGCTTTCTCTCCCGATGGAAGATGGGCGCTCTGCATCCTTCATCCCGCCACGGACGCGACCCTCGTCGCCGTTCCGACCGGAGTGGGCGAGACCCGAACATTCCCGAAGGACGATCTGCGGGTGCGCGTCGCCGACTGGTTCCCCGACGGAAAGCGGATCCTGATCACCGCCACTGAACCGGGTCACGGAAGCCGCCTGTATGTGCGCGACTTCGGCGGGGGGAAGCCGCGGCCTTTGACGCCGGAGGGATACCGACATTTCGAGCGTGCCGTCTCACCCGACGGCAGGTTCGCCGCTGTGCGGGGCCCGGACCGAAGGATCTATCTCTATCCGCTCGGAGGGGGTGAGCCGACGGCGCTCTCCGGGCTCGCGGCCGAAGACGTGCCCGTGCGATTCGATCGGGAAAGCCGGTGGCTGTACGCCTATCACCAGGGAGAGGTTCCTCTGCGGGTCTACCGGTACGAGATCTCCTCCGGGCGCAAGGATCTCTGGAAGGAAGTGACCCCCGCCGATACCGCTGGACTCTCCGCCATCAACCGGATCGTGATAACGGCCGACGGGCAGGCGTACGCATACAGCTATTTCCGTATCCTTTCCTATCTGCAGCTCGTCGACGGGCTGAAGTGACGCTCGCTTCGGGAAGCCGACTGGGTCCGTACGAAATCGTCGCGCTCTCTGAGTGCAGACAGGATGGGCGAGGCCGACCGGAGCACGAGGAGGCGGTGGTAATATCCAAGTAGCAGAGAGGTATTACCAATGAAAACCGTAAGCCTGAAGATGCCCGATGAACTGGAGATGCAGCTCTCGGAGGCTGCCCGCAGGACGGGCCGCAGCAAGTCTCTCCTGGTCCGGATGGCCCTTTCCGAATTCCTGCCCCGACGGTCTCGCTCCTCCGGGCGGTCCTTCCTTGCGCGGGCATCGGATCTCGCAGGCTGCATCGCCGCGGCTCCGGATCTCTCGACGAACAAGCGCCGGCTCGAGGGCTACGGCCGGTGACGGAAGCGGTTCTCGTCGATACCGGACCGATCGTGGCATTTCTCAACAGCCGGGACCGCTACCACGAGTGGAGCAAGGAAACCTTCGCCGGGATCGAGGCTCCCGTCTTGAGCTGCGAGGCAGTCCTTTCGGAAGCCTGTTTTCTTCTGCGGAACGCGCGAGGCGGAGGCGAGGCAGTCCTGAAGCTCCTGGACCGCGGACTCGTACGGCTCCCCTTTCACCTCGAGGCGGAAACCGGGCCGATAGGAAGACTGCTTTCGCGCTATTCGAACGTTCCCATGTCGCTCGCGGACGCCTGTCTCGTCCGAATGAGTGAGCAGATATCGGACTCCGTCCTTCTCACTCTCGATCGTGACTTCAAGGTTTACCGGAAGCACGGCCGAAACGTGATCCCGACCCGGATGCCGGACGGACTGTGACGAGATGACGCTCGCGGCCGGCTCCCGCCTCGGCCCCTACGAGATCCTGTCGCCTCTCGGCGCGGGCGGCATGGGCGAGGTGTACAAGGCGCGCGATCCGCGGCTCGGGCGAGACGTCGCCGTCAAGGTCCTTCCCGCGTCGTTCTCGAAGGATCCGGACCGGCTGCGCCGTTTCGAGCACGAGGCGCGCGCGGCGGGAGTCTTGAACCATCCGAACATCACCGCGGTCTACGACGTCGGCTCCGTCGAGGGCTCGCCTTACGTCGTCACGGAGCTCCTTGAGGGAGAGACGCTGCGAAGTCGGCTCGCGACGGGCGCTCTCTCCACGCGCAAGGTTCTGGACTACGCCATCCAGATCGCACGAGGCCTCGCGGCCGCGCACGAGAAAGGCATCGTGCACCGGGACCTGAAGCCCGAGAACTTGTTCGTCACGAAGGACGGCCGGATCAAGATCCTCGACTTCGGTCTCGCCAAGCTGACGCACCCGGAGCGGGCCGGCGCGCCCATCACGGAAGCTCCGACGGAGACGCGCGGCACAGATCCGGGCGTCGTGATGGGCACGGTCGAATACATGTCGCCCGAGCAGGTTCGCGGGCAGACGGCCGACCAGCGCTCCGACATGTTCGCCTTTGGCGCGATTCTCTACGAGATGCTCTCCGGCAAGAGGGCGTTCCACGGCGCGACGGCGGCAGACACGATGTCGGCGATTCTGAAGGAGGAACCGCCGGATCTCTCTCTGACCAACCGCGACGTCCATCCCGGGCTGGAGCGGATCGTGCGGCACTGTCTCGAGAAGAACCCGGATGAGCGGTTCCACTCGGCGCACGACCTCGCGTTCGATCTCGAGACGCTGTCGGGAATCTCCGAACCGAGAGCCGCAGCAGCCCTTTTACCTGCTAGAAAGAAGCGGGCCACCCGGTCCCTCCCGGTGGCGGCCGCGATCATCGGTGCGCTCCTCGCCGGCATTCTCGTCTACCGCGCGGGGAAGAAGGCTGGATACGTTCCACCGCCTTCGTTTCACCAGCTGACTTTCCAGCGCGGAGAGGTCGGGGGCGCCGCCTTCGCCCCCGACGGGCAGACCGTCATCTACTCGGCGGCCTGGGAGGGCCGGCCGATGGAGATTTTCGTCAATCGTCCGGAGAGCCCGGAATCCCGCCCCTTCGGGCTGGCCGGAAGCGAAGTGCTGGCGGTTTCGCGAACCGGTGAGATAGCTGTATCGCTGAACCGCCATCCCGCGGTGATTTTCATCCGGACCGGCCGACTCGCTCGGATCTCGATCGCCGGCGGCGCGCCCCGCGAGATCTTGGACGACGTGGAGTGGGCTGACTGGTCACCGGACGGCCAGGGCCTCGCGATCGTCCATGAATTCGGCGTCCACCACCGGCTCGAGTACCCGATCGGGAAAGTCCTGTTCGAAACCGAGGGTTGGATCGGGCATCCGCGAGTCTCGCCGAAAGGAGATCTCGTCGCGTTCATCGACCACCCGGTCTTACTCGACGACGGGGGAACCGTCGCAGTGGTGGACCGCTCCGGCAGAAAAAGGACGCTCTCGCCGGTCTTCGCGACGGTTCAAGGTCTCGCCTGGACTCCCGACGGCCGAGAGATCTGGTTCAGCGCTGCGGAGGAAGGGTTCAACCGCGCCGTCCACGGAGTGGATCTTTCCGGCCGGCATCGACTGATCGGGCGGGTGCCGGGAGTGAGCACGATCAAGGACATCTCGAAGGACGGCCGGGTTCTGATGACTACCGAGAGCTATCGGCTCGGAATCCTCTACCGCGGACCTCACGACGAGAAAGAGAGAGAGCTCTCCTGGCTCGACTTTTCGGCCGTGAGGAATCTCTCCGCCGACGGCGGGGCAATTCTCTTCCAGGAGTCGGGCGAAGGCGGAGGTCCGGGATACTCCTCTTATCTCCGGAAAACGGACGGCTCGCCGGCGGTTCGACTGGGAGAAGGGTCCTCGCAGGCGTTTTCTCCCGACGGGAGATGGGCGCTCTGCATCATCCATCCCGTCACCGACGCAAAGCTCGTCGCGCTTCCGACCGGCGTGGGAGAGACCAAAGCGTTTCCGAAGGACGATCTCCGGGTGATCGCTGCCGACTGGTTCCCGGACGGAAAGCGGATCCTGTTGAGCGCCACGGAGCCGGGCAGGGGAACGCGTCTCTACGTGCGTGACTTCAGCGGCGGGAAGGCGCGACCGTTGTCGCCGGAGGGCTACCGGCATTTCGACCGGGCCGTTTCACGAGATGGCAAGTTCGTCGCCGTACGCGGTCCCGACCGGCGGCTGTATCTTTATCCGCTCGAGGGAGGAGAGCCGACGCCGCTCCCTGGCCTCGATTCTGATGACGTCCCCGTAGGTTTCGACGTTGGTGCCCGTTTCTTGTACGTGTTTCGGTCGGGCGAAACGCCGATGCGCGTCTTTCGATATGAAGTCTCATCGGGTCGAAAGGAGCTCTGGAAGGAGCTGATGCCAGCCGATCCCGTGGGGTTGAGCGCAACGTCTCGCTTCTTCGCAACACCGGACGGCAAGGCATACGCGTACAGCTATTTCCGCACCCTCTCCTACCTTCAAGTCGTCGACGGATTGAAGTGACGCTCGCTTCCGAAAGCCGCCTCGGGTCCTGCGAGATCCTTTCGCCGCTCGCGGGCAAGCTTTGACTGTTGAATGATGTTGAGTAAAGCCCACACATGAAGACGATCCAGATCGTCCTGGAGCCCGATCTGCTGCGCGCCGCGGACTGCGCGGTTCGAAAGCTGAAGACGAATCGGTCCGGTCTCTTTCGCGAGGCGCTTCGAGCCCACCTCGGGCGATTGGATCTTCGCGAAAGAGAGCGCCGGGACCGCGAAGGTTATCTTCGACACCCCGATTCGCTGGGCAATCCTGCCGTCTGGGACCGGGTGGCCGATTGGCCGGACGACTAGAGCGCGGAGAGGTTCGCCTCTGCCGCTTTCCTTCGCCGGACAAAGAGCGGCCGGTTTTGATCCTGACCCGAAGCAGTGCAATCCCTTATCTGTCGCGCGTGAGCGTTGCCCCGATCACGCCAACTATCCGAGGTGTTCGTTCCGAAGTTACGCTCAGGTCGAGGACGGGATGCGACAGCCATGTGCTGCCAACCTTCACAACGTGGTGACCGTCGCCCAGAGCGTGCTGGGCCGACGTCTGGCGCAATTGAGTGCTCATCGGTACGCGACGTCTGCGCGGCACTCGCGTTCGCGCTCGGATGCGAGCCCTCCTAGGCCACCGCGTTATATCCTGAGCTCGCCTTGTCTCGGACAGCAGGAGTTCGTTTCGGCGACTCATCTGGACTGCTCTCTCGGAATGTTCGCGAGGACTCCGATTTGCACGGACGTTCGTGATGATCGCTCCCGGTAACCGACTCGGTCCCTACGAAATCGTCTCGCCGCTCGGCGCGGGTGGGATGGGCGAGGTGTATCGCGCGCGCGATCCGAGGCTCGGGCGCGAGGTGGCGGTCAAGGTTCTGCCCGCGTCGTTCTCGAAGGATCCCGACCGTCTGCGCCGCTTCGAGCACGAGGCGCGCGCGGCGGGAGTCCTGAACCACCCCAACATCACCGCGGTCTACGACATCGGCTCTCACGACGGGGCGCCATATGTCGTCAGCGAGCTCCTGGAAGGCGAGACGTTGAGGAGTCGTCTCGCGACGGGGGCGCTCGTTCCGCGCAAGGCCCTCGACTACGCGATCCAGATCGCGCGTGGCCTTGCCGCCGCGCACGAGAAGGGAATTGTTCACCGGGACCTGAAACCCGAGAACTTGTTCGTCACTGACGACGGCCGGGTCAAGATCCTCGACTTCGGTCTCGCGAAGCTGAAGCAGCCGGAGGCCGGCAGACCCGAGGAGACGAACCTTCCCACCGGAACCGTCGGCACGGAGCCCGGCGTCGTGCTCGGAACGATGGGTTACATGTCGCCCGAGCAGGTCAGGGGTAAGCCCGCCGACCAGCGTTCGGACATCTTCGCCTTCGGGGCGATCTTCTGGGAGATGCTGTCCGGCCGTCGCGCCTTCCACGGCGACACGGCCGCCGACACGATGACGGCGATCCTGACGAAGGAGCCGCCCGATCTCTCGCAGACGAACCGGGAGATCCATCCTGGCCTCGACCGCATCGTGCGGCACTGTCTCGAGAAGAACCCGCAAGAGCGGTTCCAGTCCGCTCGTGATCTTGCATTCGATTTGGAAGCGCTTTCGGGAGTCTCCGAGGCCGGTGCGGTCGCCGCAGCCGCGGCGCCGGCCGCGCGGAAGACCCGACTCCTCCCGATTCTGGTACCGGTCGCGCTCGCGCTCTCTGCGATCGGGGGCCTCCTCGCCGGGAAGAAAGTCTGGGACCGGCCGCTGCCCTCCTTCCACCAGCTCACATTCCGACGCGGAGAGATCCCTTCGGCCCGCTTCGGTCCCGACGGACAGACGATCTTCTACACCGCGGCCTGGGAAGGAGGGCCGATGGAGATCTTTACGAGCCGTGTCGAGACGCCCGAGTCCCGTCCCTTCGGTCTCGTCGGCGCCGATGTCCTGACGGTCTCACGTTCGGGCGAGCTCGCCGTTTCCCTCGGCCGTCGCGCCACGGCCGCCGGCTTCATCCGCACCGGGACGCTCGCGCGCGTGAGCGTCGCCGGCGGCGCCGCGCCGCGCGATGTTCTCGAGGACGTACAGTGGGCGGATTGGGCGCCGGACGGTCAGAGCCTTGCGGTCGTTCGGGACCTCGGTGCGGTCAATCGCCTGGAGTACCCGATCGGGACCGTTCTCTACCAGACGACCGGTTGGATCGGCAATCCCCGCGTCTCCCCGCGGGGCGACCGCGTCGCCTTCGTGGATCATCCGGTGAAGGGTGACGACGGTGGCACGGTCGCCGTCGTGGACCGCAAGGGCAACCGGAAAACGCTCTCGAAAGTGTTCGAGAGCCTTCAGGGGCTCGCCTGGTCGCCGGGCGGCGAGGTCTGGTTTACCGGGGGGCGCGCCAACCGGGATCTTTACTCGGTGACGCTCTCCGGACGCCAGACCGTCCGCGCGCGTGTCGCCGGTTCTTTCACTCTGCACGACGTCTCGGCCGACGGTCGGGCCCTGATAGTCCGCGAGACGCTTCGTATCGGGACTCTCGGATTCTTTCCCGGAGCGGAGAAGGAGCGCGAGCTGACCTGGCTCGACTGGTCGCTCACCCGGGATCTCTCGCCCGACGGTCAGACCCTCCTCTTCGTCGAAGGGGGCGAAGGAGGAGGCGCCGGATACTCCCTCTATCTGCGACGAACCGACGGATCGCCGCCCATCCGGTTGGGAGAAGGAACAGCCGAGAGTCTTTCGCCCGACGGAAAGTGGGTGCTGTCGATCCTTCGGCCGGTGTCCGACCCGCAGCTGGTCGCGTATCCCACCGGTGCGGGCGAGCTCAAGCGATTCCCACGCGACGGCCTGGCCGTGCAGCTTGCCGACTGGACCCCGGACGGGAAGCAGATCGTTTTTTCGGCGAACGAGGCGGAACGCGGAGTCCGGATCTATCTGCGCGAATTCGCCGGCGGGAAACCCCGCCCGGTGACGCCCGAGGGGTATCGAATGTTCCGCCATGCGGTTTCCCCCGACGGGCGGTTCATCATCGCGACCGGCCCCGAACAGAGGATCTATCTTTATCCTCTTGCAGGCGGGGAGCCGACGCCGCTGCCCGGCTCGGCGCCCGGGGACATTCCCGACAGGTGGACTGCCGACGGCCGCGCCGTCTACGTCCACCGCCGCGACCAGATGCCGGTGAAGGTCCATCTCCTCGATGTCGCGACCGGCCGCAAGGAGCTCTGGAAAGACTTGATTCCTGCCGATGCGGCCGGTGTGACGGAGGTCGCGACGGTCGTGCCGACCTCCGATGGACGCTCGTACGTTTATTCCTACATCCGGCGACTTACGGATCTGTACCTCGTCGAGGGGTTGAAGTGACGCTCGCTTCCGGAAGCCGGCTCGGACCGTACGAGATCGTCTCGCCGCTCGGCGCGGGCGGGATGGGCGAGGTGTACCGGGCGCGCGATCCGCGGCTCGGGCGTGAGGTCGCCGTCAAAGTCCTGCCGGCGTCGTTTTCGAAGGATCGGGATCGGCTGCGCCGGTTCGAGCAGGAGGCGCGAGCAGCCGGGCTGCTCAACCACCCCAACATCACGGCGGTCTACGACATCGGAGCGGTCGAGGGCGCGCCATACGTCGTTACAGAGCTCCTGGAAGGCGAGACGCTGCGAAATCGGATCGCGACGGGGGCTCTCTCGACCCGCAAGGCGATCGATTATGCGATCCAGATCGCGCGCGGTCTCGCGGCCGCGCACGACAAGGGCATCGTCCACCGGGATTTGAAGCCCGAGAACGTGTTCGTCACGAACGACGGTCGCGTCAAGATCCTCGACTTCGGGCTCGCGAAGCTGAAGCAGCCGGAAGCGGGTGGCGAACCCGGGACGAACCTTCTCACTGCGGCCACCGAGCCCGGCGTCGTGCTGGGGACGATGGGCTACATGTCTCCCGAGCAGGTGCGGGGGCGTGCGGCCGACCAGCGCTCCGACATCTTCTCGTTCGGGGCCATCCTCCACGAGATGCTCTCGGGCCGTCGTGCCTTCCAGGGAGACACCGCCGCCGACACCATCACCGTAATCCTGACGAAGGAACCGCCGGGCCTCTCGTCGACGGACCAGGACGTCCATCCCGGACTCGACCGGATCATCCGCCACTCCCTCGAAAAAAACCCGGAGGAGCGGTTTCAGTCCGCACGGGACCTGGCCTTCGACCTCGAGGCGCTGTCCGGAATCTCGACGCCGTCCGCAATGACGGTCGCCGCCGCGCGCGTTCGGCGCCGGAACGTCGCGCTGCTCGCGATCGTGGCGGGGGTCGCGGCCGTGCTCGCGCTCGGAGTTGTCCTCGGCCGTCAAACCGGCGTGAATCCGCCGCCGTCGTTCCACCAGCTCACATTCCGGCGTGGGCGGATCAACTCGGCTCGATTCACTCCCGATGGCCAGACGGTGCTTTACAGCGCCTCCTGGGAGGGAAAGCCCATCGAGATCTTCACGGCGCGACTCGAAAGTCCGGAGTCGCGGCCTCTCGGCGTCGCCGGTGCGGCAGTTCTTGCGATCTCCCGGTCGGGTGAAGTCGCCCTCTCACTCGCCAATCGGTATCTCCATGCATTTTCGCGGGTGGGGACGCTCGCCCGTATGCCGATGGCCGGCGGCGCGGCTCCGCGGGAGGTTCTGGAAGACGTGCAGTGGGCCGATTGGTCTCCCGACGGTCAGGAGCTGGCGATCGTCCGCGAGGTCGAGGCCAAGAACAGGCTTGAGTTTCCTATCGGAAGAGTCCTTTACGAGACCGACGGCTACGTCAGCGAGCCGCGGATCTCGCCGGATGGGAAGCTCGTCGCCTTTCTCGACCATCCCGTCCGGGGAGACGACGGAGGATCCGTCGCCGTCGTGGATCGGTCCGGGCGCAAGCGGACCGTCTCGGCAGCGTTCGCGTCCTCGGAAGGGCTTGTCTGGCGGCCCGACGGCCGGGAGATCTGGTTCACCGCCGCAGAGGTCGGCGTGAACCATTCGCTTCACGCGGTTGGCCTTTCCGGCAACCACCGGCTGCTCGCGCGTGTCACGGGTTCACTGACCGTTCGCGACGTCGCCCCCGACGGACGGATCCTGATGTCGCAGGACAACCACCGACGCGGACTTCTTGCCCTCGTGCCCGGCGAAGAGAAGGAGCGCGACCTTTCCTGGCTCGACTATTCGATCGCTCGCGACGTTTCCCCCGACGGAAAGCTCATACTTTTCCACGAGAGTGGGGAGGGAGGAGGGCCCGGTTACTCGGTCTACGTGCGGAAAACGGACGGCTCGCCCGCCGTGCGGCTGGGCGAAGGAAATGCATACGCGCTTTCACCGGACGGCAAATGGGCCCTGGCGATCCTCCGCAGCACGACCGATCCTCAAATCGTCGTTTATCCGGTCGGCGCCGGGCAACCCCGGACGATCCCGCGTGCGGGAGTCAGCCCTCAGACTGCCGCCTGGCTCGCGGACGGGCATCGGATCATCTTGCAAGCGAACGAGCCGGGGCGGCGGAGTCGTCTCTACCTGCAGGACCTGGAAAGTGGTGCGATCCGCGCGCTCAGCCCCGAGGGCTACCGCGCTGCAGGCCGTCTCGCGGTATCTCCCGCCGAGAAATCCGTTCCGGTCGTGGGGCCCGACCGGAAGCCTTATCTCTATCCGCTTCAGGGCGGAGCGCCGGTTGCGCTTGCCGGCGCGACCTTCGAGGATCGCTGGATCGGATGGAGCCCGGACGGCCAGTTCCTCTTCCTCTATCGCGTCGGCGAGATTCCCGCGAAGGTCTACCGTCTCGAAGTTGCGAGCGGACGGCGAGAGGTCTGGCGCGAGCTGATCCCCGCGGACTCGGCTGGCGTCGACTCTGTCGGACCGGTTCTCCTCGTCGGGGATGGACGCTCCTACGTTTACGGTTACTCGCGGACATTGTCCGACCTCTTCGTCATCGACGGATTGAAATAGGCGCGATTCTGGCCGTTCCCGTTCCCGCGAACGTCGTCGATGTCGGCAAAGAGCTCGTGATCGTCTGGGAGGACGGGCGCGAGGACTACCTGCCGCTCGAGATGCTGCGGCGCAATTGTCCCTGTGCGATGTGCCGGGGCGAGCGAGACCTTCTCGGCAACGTGTATCGAGGGCCGAAGCGCCCGCTGACCGAGAGGTCCTTCCAGCTCGTGTCCCACCGTCCGGTCGGCGGTTACGCCCTCCAGATCCGATGGGCCGACGGTCACGACGACGGGATATACAGCTACGAGACACTGCGGAAGCTCGCGGAGGAAACCTAGTTAGCGATCGGGACGCGATACAGGTTCCGCTGTGCGGTCATCTTCGTGTAGGCGTAGATGGACGGATCGACGCCCGGCGAGATGTTGCCGTGGTCGATCACCTGGACGCCTGGCAGTGTAGCTTCGCCGGACAAGAAGCGGCCGGTTTTGATCCTGACCCGAAGCAGTGCAATCCCTTATCTGTCGCGCGTGAGCGTTGCGCCGATCACCTCGACGATGCGAGGTGTTCCTTCCGAAGTCGCGCTTGGGGTCGAGGACGGGATGCGGCAGCCATGTGCTGCCAACCTGCACAACGTGATGACCGTCGCTCGGAGCGTGTTGGGCCGGCGTCTGGCGCAATTGAGTGCTCGTCAGATGCGCGAGGTCTGCGCGGCGCTCGCGTTCGCGCTCGGATGCGACCCCTCCTAGGCCAGCGCGTTATATCCTGAGCTCACCTTGTCTCGGATAGCAGGAGTTCGTTTCGGCTCCTCCGGCTCATCTGGACTGCTCTCTCGCGATCAGTCCGCCAGGTGTCAAAAGGCGTCAGGTCTGCAAGAACGTTCATGACGCTCGCTTCCGGCAGCCGCCTCGGTCCCTACGAGGTCCTCTCGCCGCTCGGCGCAGGTGGGATGGGCGAGGTCTATCGCGCGCGCGATCCGCGGCTCGGGCGCGACGTCGCCGTCAAAGTTCTGCCGGCGTCGTTCTCAAAGGATCCGGATCGTCTCCGCCGCTTCGAGCACGAAGCGCGTGCGGCCGGCGCGCTGAACCACCCCAACATCACGGCGATCCACGACATCGGGTCGCACGAGGGCGCGCCGTATGTCGTCACGGAGCTTCTGGAAGGGGAGACGCTCCGAAGCCGCCTCGCCGCGGGCGCTCTCTCCACGCGCAAGGCGCTCGACTACGCAATCCAGATCGCGCGCGGGCTCGCCGCCGCGCACGAGAAGGGGATCGTCCATCGTGACCTGAAGCCCGAGAACCTCTTCGCCACGAAAGACGGCCGCGTCAAGATCCTCGACTTCGGTCTCGCGAAGTTGAAGCAGCCTGAGGAGGGATCGGAGAAAACGGACTTTCCGACGGCGACCGCCGGCACCGAGCCGGGCGTCGTGCTCGGGACGATGGGCTACATGTCCCCCGAGCAGGTCCGCGGAAAGCCCGCGGACTATCGGTCGGACATCTTCGCATTCGGCGCGATTCTCTACGAAATGCTTTCCGGCCACCGCGCCTTCCACGGCGACACGGCGGCCGACACGATGTCGGCGATCCTGACGAAGGAGCCGCCCGATCTCTCCGCAACCAATCGGGACGTCCATCCGGGCCTGGATCGGATCGTGCGGCACTGCCTCGAGAAG
>DASXSX010000033.1:0-1671 GCA_036505815.1 Thermoanaerobaculia bacterium | reverse complement strand
GCTCGGCACCTACGCCCTCTCCGCCGGGTACTACGAGGCGTACTACGGTCAGGCGCAGAAGGTCCGCACGTTGATCTCACGTGAGTTCGCGTCGGCCTTCGAGCGCTTCGACGTGCTCGTCAGCCCGACCTCTCCGACCGTGGCCTTCAAGTTCGGCGAGAAGACGGAGAACCCCGTTGCGATGTACCTCGCCGACGTCCTGACGATCCCGCCGAACATGGCTGGGCTGCCGGGGCTCTCGATCCCCTGTGGTCTCTCGGAAGGCCTTCCCGTCGGCCTACAGCTGATCGGGCCGCAGTTCTCCGAGAACACGCTCTTCCGCGCCGGCCACGCGCTGGAAAAGGCAATCGGCTTCGACACCGCGCCGGAGCGGCTGCGGACGTGACTAGGCAGCGCTGGCGATGCCTTCCCCGGGACGCGCACGCTTTGCGTGTGCGGCCGTCGGCGCCGCTGACCCGGGACGCGCGAACGGAGGCCCGAACGTGAGAACGATCGTCGACCGCGCCGCCGACTTCGTGCTCGCAGTCGAGCGCGTCTTCGGCGTGCGGCCACGCGTCCTGGACGGATCGCGCGCGGTCCAGATCGGCAACGTGCGCCTGTCGCTCGAGGCCGGCGAGCGCGAGCTTTGCCTGATTCGCATGCACGGGGCGCTCGAGGAGTACCTCGCCGTCTTCGAGGTGCGCGGCGACATCGAGGTGCCGTTGCTCCAGGCGAAGGAGTTTCTCGATGGCTGAGTGGGAGCCTGTCGTCGGCCTCGAGATCCACGTCCAGCTGAAGACGCGGACGAAGATGTTCTGCCGCTGCGAGAACGGCTTCGGCACGAGCCCGAACCGGCAGACGTGTCCCGTGTGCCTTGCGTTCCCGGGCGCATTGCCCACGCCGAACGAGACGGCCGTGGAATGGACGCTCAAGCTCGGGCTGGCGCTCGGCTGCCGGATTGCGGACCGAGCCCTGTTCCACCGCAAGCACTACCCGTATCCCGACCTGCCGAAGGGCTACCAGATCTCGCAGTACGACGAGCCTCTGTGCCTCGACGGCCGCTTCGTCGTGCCGGCGCCGGAGGGCGACTTCGAGGTGGGGATCGTGCGCGCGCATCTCGAGGAGGACGCGGCCAAGACGATCCACGTCGGCGGCGTAACCGGACGGATCGTCGGCGCGGCACATTCGAACATCGACTTCAACCGCGGCGGCACCCCGCTCGTCGAGATCGTGACGAAGCCGGACATCCACTCTGCCGACCAGGCGAAGCGCTTCCTCCAGCTCCTTCGGCAGACGATCGTCGAGCTGGGCCTCTCCGACGCAGAGATGGAGAAGGGCCAGCTTCGCGCCGACGCCAACGTCTCCGTACGGGAGGTGGGGGAGAAGGGTTACCGCACCCGGACCGAGCTCAAGAACATGAACTCCTTCAATCACATCGCCCGCGGCATCGATGCCGAGGTTAAGAGGCAGATCGCCACGTGGGAGTCGGGCGGCGAGGTCGTCCAGCAGACACTCGACTACGAGGTCAAGTCCGACACCGTCACGCCGCGACGGCGGAAAGAGGAGGCCGACGACTACCGCTACTTCCCGGAGCCCGACCTCGTTCCGATCGAGCCGCAGGCCGACGTGCTCGAGCGGGTCGAGTCGGAGCTGCCCGAGCTGCCGGCCGCCCGGATCCGCCGCTTCGAACGC
>DASXSX010000032.1:0-6741 GCA_036505815.1 Thermoanaerobaculia bacterium | reverse complement strand
CGCCGTCGCCAAACCCTTCTTCGCCAATACCAACGTAATCGCCGACGTCAACGTCGTCTTGCCGTGATCCACGTGCCCAATCGTCCCAATGTTCACGTGCGGCTTGCTGCGATCAAACTTCTCCTTGCCCATCTCTCTCCTCGTCAGCAGCGCGGGATCTGACCCCTTCGGGATCAGACCCCTCACTCTATTTGCTTCCCACCTTGGCGATGATTTCTTCGCTCACACTCTTCGGAACCTCGTCGTAGGCGGCGAACTGCATGGTGTAGTTGCCGCGACCCTGGGTCATCGAGCGCAAGTTCGTGGAGTAACCGAACATCTCCGAGAGCGGCACGCGAGCCGTGATGACCTGGAGCCCGCCGCGCGGCTCCATGTGTGTGATGTGGCCGCGCCGCGAGTTCAGATCCCCGATGACGTCGCCCATGTACTCCTCGGGGACGACGACTTCGACCTCCATGATGGGTTCTTTCAGGATCGGCTTCGCCTTCTTGGCGGCGTCCTGGTAGGCCATCGAGCCCGCGATCTTGAAAGCGACCTCGGAGGAGTCGACGTCGTGGTACGAGCCGTCGTACAGCTCGACGAGTACACCGGTCGTCGGGTAGCCGGCGAGCACGCCCGTCTCGAGAGCTTCCTTGATGCCCTGCTCGATCGGCTTGATGAACTCCTTGGGGATCGCGCCGCCGTGGATCTGGTTCTCGAAGACGAACTCGTGTCCCGGCTCCGCCGGTTTCACCCGGATCTTGCAGTGCCCGTACTGGCCGCGGCCTCCGGTCTGCCGGATGAAGCGGCCTTCTCCCTGCGCCTCGCGGGTGATCGCCTCGCGATACGCGACCTGTGGCTTGCCGATGTTGGCTCCGACGTTGAACTCGCGCACCAGCCGGTCGGTGATGATCTCGAGATGGAGCTCGCCCATTCCGCGAATGATCGTCTGGCCGGTTTCTCGGTCCGTGTGCACCTTGAACGTCGGGTCTTCCTGCATGAGCTTCGCGAGCGCCATCCCCATCTTTTCCTGGTCCGCCTTGGTCTTCGGCTCGATCGCTACGGCAATGACCGGCTCGGGAAAGTTCATCGCTTCGAGGATCACCGGCGCGTCGTCGTCGCAGATGGTGTCGCCGGTCGAGACGTGCCGGAGACCGACGGCCGCCGCGATGTCTCCGGCCCAGACTTCCTTGATCTCTTCGCGCTTGTTCGCGTGCATCTTCAAGATTCGCCCGACCCGTTCGGTCTTGTCCCGAGTCGAGTTGTAGACCGCGGATCCGGCATCGAGATGACCCGAATACACCCGGAAGAACGCGAGCTGCCCGACGAACGGGTCCGTCATGATCTTGAAGACCAGCGCGGAAAACGGCGCGTCGTCCTTGGGCTCCCGGATGAGCTCCGCGCCGACCTCGTCATGCCCGATCATCGGAGGCACGTCTAAGGGAGAAGGCAGGTAATCGACGACTGCATCCAGGAGCTGCTGGATCCCCTTGTTCTTGAAGGCCGAGCCACAGACCACCGGCTGGACGTTGCCGGCGATCGTCGCGCGGCGCAGCGCCGCCCGGATCTCGTCTGCCTCGACCTTCCCGCCGTGGAGGTACTTCTCGAGCAGGGAGTCATCGGTCTCGGCGACCGTCTCGATCAGCTTCTCTCGATAGGCCTCCGCTTCCGCGCGAAGCTCCCTGGGGATCTCGACCACCTCGAACTTGGCGCCGAGAGATTCGTCCTTGAAGTCGACCGCTTTCATGGCGACGAGGTCGATGACGCCGCGGTGCTCGCCTTCGATTCCCCACGGGAGTTGGATCGGCGCCGGCTTCGCGTTCAACTTGGTCCTCATCATTTCCACGCAGCGCGGAAAGTTCGCGCCCACGCGGTCCATCTTGTTGACGAACGCGATGCGTGGCACGCCGTAGCGGTCCGCCTGGCGCCACACGGTCTCCGACTGCGGTTCGACGCCCGCGACCGCGTCGAAGACGGCGATGGCGCCGTCAAGAACCCGGAGCGAGCGCTCGACCTCCGCCGTGAAATCGACGTGACCCGGCGTGTCGATGATGTTGATCCGGACGTCATTCCAGAAGCAGGTCGTCGCCGCCGAAGTGATCGTGATGCCGCGCTCCTGCTCCTGGACCATCCAGTCCATCGTGGCGGTGCCCTCGTGAACCTCGCCCAGCTTGTAGTTCACGCCGGTGTAGTAGAGAATCCGCTCGGTCGTCGTCGTCTTCCCGGCGTCGATGTGCGCCATGATTCCGATGTTGCGGGTGTCCTTCAGAGAGTGGGTGCGGGGCATGGCGCGAAAGTCCTGAGTCCGAAATCCGGGGTTACCAGCGGTAGTGAGCGAAGGCCTTGTTGGCCTCCGCCATCTTGTGGGTGTCGTCCTTCTTCTTGACCGCGCCGCCGCGCAGGTTCGCCGCGTCGAGCATCTCCGCGGCGAGCTTCTCGCGCATCGTCTTTTCTCCACGCTGGCCGGCGTAGTCGATGAGCCAGCGGATGGCGAGAGACGTCCGGCGGTTCGGACGGACTTCGACGGGAACCTGATAGGTCGATCCCCCGACGCGTCGGGACTTCACTTCGAGCGCGGGCTTGACGTTCTCGATCGCCTTCTTGAAGGTCTTCATCGGATCGTCCTGGGTCTTCTCCGCGACCTTGTTCAACGCTCCGTAGAGGATTCCTTCCGCCAGCGACTTCTTGCCGCGCTCCATCACCGTGTTCACGAACTTCGTGACGAGCTGGGAGTTGTAGAGCGGATCGGGGAGGATCTCGCGCTTTGCGACGATACGGCGTCTGGGCATGGCGGCTCCTAAGCCTTCGGCCGCTTGGCGCCGTACTTGGAGCGCCCCTGTTTGCGGTTGGCCACGCCGACTGCATCGAGCGTTCCCCGGATGATGTGGTAGCGGACGCCGGGAAGGTCCTTCACGCGGCCGCCCCGGATCATCACGATCGAGTGCTCCTGCAGGTTGTGTCCGACCCCGGGGATGTAAGTCGTGACCTCGATTCCGTTGGTCAGGCGCACGCGCGCAACTTTGCGCAGAGCCGAGTTCGGCTTCTTCGGGGTCGTCGTGTACACGCGGGTGCAGACTCCGCGCTTCTGCGGCGAGGAGTCGAGCGCCGGGCTCGCGGTCTTGACGCGCACCCGCTCGCGACCCTCTCGGACCAATTGCGAAATCGTCGGCATCGACTCTCCTGTCACCCCGGGCCCCCGGAGCCGTGGAAGGGCCCGAGATCGACCGTAAACCGCTTTTACCCGACCGGGCGGGCCCCTGAGAGGGACTCCGCCGGAGCCAGAGGGAAAAACCGACGAATCGTACGGGAGCCGATCGGCCTTGTCAAGGGAACGAGGGCTCCCGGAGGCCCTCCGGGGGTCTCGAGGCTCTCGGCGCGCCTCCTTTTACTCGAAGTACCCGCTGACGTCCACGATCAGATGGAGGGCGCCGCCGGAGGATAGCGCGCTCGAAACGGCAAGGTCGCCAGAAGACCCCAGCGGAAGCACCGCGTTGTTCGCGCGGGTCTGTCCGGCGGAGAAGTTGAGAGTGCTCGTCGGGGGAACGGCTCCGCCTCCCGCAAACACCGTGATGTGCCCAGCGGACGAGGGCTGCGTGACGGTCAGGTTGAGTGCCACGCTTTTTGCCGTCGGCGGAACTCCACACTGCCCGGCCAGAACGAAGCTGCGCACGGTCCCCGCCGGGAGAGCCGGCCCGCCATAAGGGCCGGGAGAATTGCGGGTGTCGACGATCCGGCAAGGAGGCACCGTGTGGAACGCCGTCGCGACCGGGGCAGGCGGAGCGGGGATCACGCGGATTGTCGGCCCGACCATGGAGCAGTCCTGCGCGATCCCTCCCGGCTCCCCCTCGTGGAGCGCCGCCGTGCGGACCCACACCACGACGTCCGCGCCGTTGACGTTCTGGCCGTTCACGAAGCTGTTCAGGTTCGCCGGGCAAGTGGACAGGTCGGAGTAGTCCGCGATCTCGTTCGGATCGTAAGCGAGGACCCAGCCGTCGGCGACCGGAAAGTCGTCCGGAACGGGTGGCGGATCGCCGGCGGCGCCATCGCCCGGGTTGCGCGAGATCTCGACGGCATAGGGGGAACCGGCGCTACCGACCCTCCACGTGCTCCGGGCGGGGCTCGTATCGATGAAGTTGCGCTCGGTCGTCACCCGTTGGGTCAAGCCGTTCGAAAACACCTGGTCCACGTAGTTCCCTGCACCTCCGTTGACGTCGACGTCGAACCGGAAGTACGCGTGGTGATGGTGGGTATAGGCGACGCACGTATAGTCGATCGACGTGGCGACAAAACGGGCCTGCATCATCCCGTCGGCGAAGAACTCCCAGACCGGGATATATCGATACCAGCCCGCCGCACACTGGGCGGTGAGCTTCAGGCGGTCCGGCAGGCTCTCCACCGCAACGCCGGTGAATGTGCCGATGTCTCTGCATCCGAGTCCCGTCGAATCCGTACATGCCTCGCAGACCGTTTTCGCGGGCGTCGTCGTTCCCGTGCAGATTCCGGGCGAGGCCGTCGGCGCGCACTCGAAGGATTTATCGCCGTAGAGCCAGTCTCGATAGCAGAGGTTCTGCCCGCCGCAGGGGCCTGGGATGGGACCGGGGTTGGCGACGTATTTGACGTTCAGGATCGGGATGTGGGCCCGCCCGAGGACGAGGGTTCCGTTGTACCGAACGTCGGAAAGCTCGAGGCCCGACCCGTTCGCCCCCGAGCTCTTGCTCGGAGGCCGGAAGCATAGGTCCCACACGGGATTGGCGGAAGGCCAGGTGACGCGGGTCGCCCCCGGCAGAGTGCACTGCGCGCGGAGCGCCGGGGTGGAGATGAGAAGAACCACCGTGAGCAGAGCGAGCCGGAGGTGAATGTGCTCCGTCACTGACCGGCGCCCTCGGTCATGCGGGGTGGCGGCTGGCCCCGCTTTGCGCCCCGAAAGTCGTGGTGCGCGACCACGCCGCGGGTCAAGTTGACGACGACGTACCGTGCCGGGCCTCCGTAGTTCGGCCTCATGAAGGCGAACTCCAGACAGACCTCGACGGCGCACGGATCGTTCCGAACGGTGCTGCGGTTGTGAAAGCCGCCGATCAGCCGCAAACGCGGGTCCTCGACGAAGCGGGTCAGAGCGGGATCGCGCCGGACGATCGCCATGCCCTCTTCGATCTCCTCCTCGCTCGGCTGGACGCCGGGGACGTCACGCATCTCGATCCGGCCGCTCGAAAGATCCACAGCGATTTCGCGTGCGAAGCCGGTGTCGTAGTCGCGAAGCAGCAGCGTGGCACGCTTCTGAGGACCCGCCTCTCCCTTGACGACGTCCGACCAGACCCGAAGCAGCCGCGTTCGATGCCGCGCGACGGCGGCCTGGACCTCCGGCTGCGCCATCGTCCACGAGGCGAACGCCCGACGATCGCTCTCGGTTTCGGCAGACGGGATCGTGAGCTGTGCCGGGGCTGTCCGCTGTCCGGCGAAGGCCGCTGTCGAGAAAACAACTGCGAGAGCGAAGAAAGCGGCGAGCGCGGGCAGGGATCGGACGGACGAAGCCTTTCCGGGATTCATGTATTTTCCGAAGATCGAAAGACTAGCAGAAAGAATTCGGGCCCGCGGTTGCGGGCCCGATTAAGCCGTTAACCGGGGACAGATTTAAGTCTGTCCCCGGATGTTCGCCTAATCCTCCTCGGATGCATCCACCTCGGCGTCGGCTTCCGCGAGCGCCAGCTCCTCGGCCGGATCGGTCAAGAAGTCTTCGAGGGCAGGCTCCTCGACCTGCGGGATCTCCTCCCTCTCGAGAACGACGTTGCGGTAGTACTCCATGCCGGTGCCGGCCGGGATCAACCGCCCGACGATGACGTTTTCCTTCAAGCCCCGCAGGTTGTCCACCTTGCCGGAGATCGAAGCTTCCGTCAGGACCCGGGTCGTCTCCTGGAACGAGGCCGCCGACACAAACGAGTCGGTCGAGAGCGACGCCTTCGTGATCCCGAGGAGCATGGGCCGGCCGATCGCCGGCTGTCCGCCCGCGGTGATGACGCGCTCGTTCTCCTCTTCGAAGCGGAACCGGTCGACCTGCTCGTCGATCAGGAAGTCGGTGTCGCCGACCTCCTCGATCTTCACGCTGCGCATCATCTGCCGGACGATCACCTCGATGTGCTTGTCGTTGATCGCGACGTTCTGCGACCGGTAGACCTCCTGGATCTTGTCCACCAGGTAACGCTGCAGCTCCTTCTCTCCGAGGATCGCAAGGATGTCGTGCGGGTTGATCGGTCCGTCGATCAACGGGTCTCCCGCTCGCACCCGCTCCCCTTCCTGGACATTGACGTGCGTGTAGCGGGGAATCAGGTACTCTCGGGTCTCGCCGTCGTCGCCGGTGATGATGACCTTGCGCATGCCCTTCGCGATCGGACCGTGCGAGACGGATCCGTCGATCTCGGTGATGACCGCGGCGTCTTTCGGGCGCCGCGCCTCGAACAGCTCGACGATGCGCGGAAGACCTCCCGTGATGTCCTTGGTCTTCGTGGTCTCGCGCGGGATCTTGGCGAGGACGTCGCCGGGCGAGACGGTCTGCCCGTCGGTCACCATCAGGTGAGAACCGATGGGGAGCAGGTACTTCTTGTCGACTCCCTTGCCCTGAACGAGAACCTGGGGAGAACGCTTTTCGGCTCCGACCGTCTCGACGATGATGTTCTGGGCAAGGCCGGTCACCCGATCCGTCTCTTCGCGCAGGTTCTCCCCTTCGACGATGTCGCGGAAGGCGATCGACCCGCCGACCTCGGTCAGGAT
>DASXSX010000031.1:0-15414 GCA_036505815.1 Thermoanaerobaculia bacterium | reverse complement strand
GGGCTCGACCGGGAAGGGCTCTCCCGCGCGGATACGGATGTCCGGCGAAATCTCCAGAAGCTCCCACGCGGTTGCCGTTCGAGCGAGCAGCCCTTTGAGCCGAGAGGCGTCCACGGCAGTCACGCGTCGCTCGTTCGCAGCGCGCAGGATTCCCCGCGTCGCTTCGAGCAGAGTGAGGACCGACGTGACGACTTGGTCTGCCGAGTCGACGACCTTGCGGGTCAGAAGCCGCGGCTCGTCCCCCAGAAGCCAGGCGAGGACGGCGGACGTCTCGACGTAAACGACCTTCACTCGTCGCGGTCTGCGTCAAGAATCCTTTTGGCGGTGCCTGCCGGCAGTCTGACTGGCGAGGCGGGCATCTTCTTCTTCCGCGTCGTTGCCGACCTGAGCTGGCCGGCCGCGATCCATTCCGCCAGCAAAGGATTCGTGCTTCCAGCAATGTCGCTCCGCGGCTTGCCCAACTCGGCGATGACCTCGTCCCGGTCGGTGACGAGGACGCGGACTCCGCGCTTGACTTGCCGCAGGTATGCGCTCAAGTTGTTTTTCAGATTCTTGATCCCGACCCGCTCGACCGTCTTCATGTGCGAAGGGTAGCTACGAGTAGCTACTTAGTCAAGCTGAGATAGAGGTGACGTCCTTACGAGATCCTCCCTCCGCTCGGCGCGGGCGGGATTTTGAGAAGTGTCGCGGGCGCGGACGCTACCTCCCCCGCGCCTCCACCAGCCGCATCCGGTCGAAGGCCAGCTCGACGGTCGAGTCCACCTCGTTGATGTTCCCGGCGGCGGCCGAGGAGAACGTCACGGGCGTCACTCCGGTCAGCTCCCACCTGGCCAGCAGCTGATCCTGGTTGTCGCGGGCGATGATCGTGACGACCTTCGTGGCAGGGCTGCCGGTGTCCGTCGCGTCGTTCAGCCAGTCCTGGAGCCGGTTCAGTCCTTTTTCGGTGACGGTCAGGACGAGGCGGCGCTCGTCGGGGGAATAGGCCCTGTCGAGGCGGCGGGAGTCGGAGCGCGGCACGGGCACCCGGGCAAAGGAGATCCGGTAGCCCACCACGCCGTCCGTCTCGACTCCGTCCACCAGGAGACGGAAGTTCCGCTCGCGCGGGTCGGAGCCGGCGGCGGGAGCGATCGAGGAGGCGAGGAGTAGAGCGAGGCCCGCGGAGAAGGCACGCGTTTTCATGGTTCCTCCAGGAAAAAGGTTATACCCGCCGATCGCGAAACGAGTTATAAGATTCGTCCCGTCCGAACTCGAATGATGGCGTTCAAACGACACCTTCCATCCCGGACTCTCCGGGAAGAACCTCAGAGAAAGGAGTGAGGAGTTGAGGAAATATCTTTCAGCTTTAGCCGTGCTCGCGTTCGCGGTCATCGTGGTCGCCGCAACTCCGGCGAACAGGTCCAAGACCTTCGACGTAACGGCCGATACCATCGAGGGCTGCTCCTGCCCGCTCTTCTGCACTTGCTACTTCGGCGCCTCGGCCGACGAGCACATGTGTCTGTTCAACAACGTCTACAAGTTCAAGCCGGGAAGCCACTACGGCGACGTGGACCTCTCCAACCAGCTGCTCTGGATGTCGGGAGATCTGGGCGGCGAGTGGCATCACAAGCCGGGCCCCGGCATGCCCGGAGCCTGGGCGGTGGTGACATACGACAAGAAGTCGACGCCCACGCAGAGGACGGCGCTCCTCGAGATCGCCAAGACCGTCTTCCCGGTGACCTGGGAGAAGTTCTCGACGCGAGAAGACACCATCGAGTGGCACGACGAGGCGAAGATGTCGCACGCGAAGATGGGAAGCGGCCTCGCGGAGATCTCGCTCGACAAGCAGGCCACGCTGCGCCCGAACAAAGCCGAGCCGGTGGTCATCAAGAACCTCCAGTACTGGTTCACGAACTCGAACGACGGCTTCGTGCTCGCGTACTCGACGCATCACTTCGACGGCGAGCCGAAGTTCTCCGAGACGAAGAAGAACGGCTTCAACATCACCTGGCACGTCAAGGGCGACATCAAGCCCGCGTCCGCCAAGGCGGCGATGCCCTAGTCCGAACTCGGCGCACATCGAAAACGGGCGGGCGACCGCCCGTTTTTTTTGCTTCGCTGTCATCCTGAGCGACTTTGCCTATCATCCTGCCCTTCGGGCCTCCGAATGACAGCGAGCTCCCTGTCATCCTGTGCGTAGCGAAGGATCTTCGGGCCTCGGAATGACAGCGTAGAATCGTCGGGAGTGACCCCCGAAGACATCGCGCCGGAGTTCCGCTCTCCCGCCAAGAGCTACACGAAGGCGACACTCATCGAGGGCGTGCGGACGTTGAAGCTCGCTCGCGTCATCGACGACCGCGGCTTCTTCCTGGAGATCTTTCGAGCGAAGTCGAACCACGCCGGCGGCCGCGAGCTCGCCGACTTCTTCTCGGGCGAGGACGTGGCGCAGATGAACTTCTCGATCGTGGACGCATCCGACCACATCAAGGGACTGCACTACCACCTGAAGCAGGACGACATCTGGTTCTTCCCTCCCCCGTCGAAGGCGAAAGTCGTTCTCTACGACGTCCGCAAGGACTCCCCCTCTTTCGGCAGCACGCAGGCGATCGTCGCGGGCGGCGGGCAGGACGTGCTCGTGCGCATCCCCGCGGGCGTCGCGCACGGTTACCGGCCGCTGACGAATCCGTGCTCCCTGCTCTATTTTGTGACCGAGGCGTTCGACCCCGGCGCGCCCGACGAGTTCCGCATTGCGTGGGACCATCCGGCGGTGAAAGAGCTTTGGAAGATCCCGAACGGCTGAAGTCGCGGGGTCTGATCTCGAAGAGGTCAGATCCCGCCGCGAAAATCGCGGACCTATAATCGAGGGTTCGATGAGCTCGCTCCCCCGCCCTTTCGACACCTCCCGCATCCCGCGAGTGGACGCCGTCGGGATCGACGAACGCGCCTCCGCGCTCGCGAAACGCTCGATCAAGAAGGCCTCGAAGATCGCGGGGATCAAGCTCGCGATCTCGATGCTCGACCTGACGACCCTCGAGGGTAAAGATTCCGAGGGAAAAGTCCGGCAGCTCTGCCAGAAGGCCATGCGCCCGCTGCCGGGCGACCCGTCCGTGCCGCACGTGGCGGCGGTCTGCGTGTACCCGAACCTCGTCGCGGTCGCCAAGGACTCGCTCGCGGGCAGCGGCGTCAAAGTCGCATCGGTCGCGAGTGGCTTTCCCGCCGGGCTTGTGCCGCTCGCCGCGAAGCTCGACGACACCCTGCTGGCGGTCGAGGCGGGCGCGGACGAGATCGACATGGTCATCGACCGCGGCGCATTCCTCTCGGGCGACTACGAGAAGGTCGCATCCGAGATCCTCGCGATCAAGGACGCGTGCCGCGACGCCCATCTGAAGGTCATCCTGGAGACCGGCGAACTCGAGACCTACGACAACGTCCGCAAGGCATCGCGTCTGGCGATGACGTACGGCGCGGACTTCATCAAGACGTCGACCGGCAAGATCTCTCCCGCCGCGACGCCCGGCGTCGTGCTCGTGATGCTCGAGGCGATCCGCGATTTCTACTTCGAGACGGGCCGCCGCATCGGGATGAAGCCGGCCGGCGGGATCAAGACTTCCAAGCAGGCGCTGCACCTGCTCGTTCTCGTCAAGGAGACGGTCGGCGACGCGTGGCTGACGCCGGACCTCTTCCGGATCGGCGCATCCACGGTCACGAACGACCTTTTGATGCAGCTCGCCAAGGAAGCGAGCGGACGATACCAGAACGAGGACTACTTCACGAAGGATTGAGCGATGGCGACTGTCAAAGAAGAACGGGAAGCGCGAGCGGAGGCGATCCGGCACATCGAGCGGGAAAAGCCGGCGCTCGAGTTCGGGAGCGCCTGGGAGTACTCCCCCGCCCCGGAATCGCGCGACCACGTCCGGCTGGAGGATCGCTACGGGCTCTTCATCGGCGGGAAGTTCGTCGCGCCGAAATCCAAGAACTACTTCGCCACGATCAACCCGGCGACCGAGGAGAAGCTCGCCGACGTCGCGGAGGCGGGACCCGCGGACGTAGACGCCGCGGTGCGCGCGGCGGAAGACGCGTATCGCAAACGGTGGTCGAAGTTGAAGCCCGCGGACCGCGGCAAATACGTCTACCGGATCGCGCGAATCCTCCAGGAGAAATCGCGTGAGCTCGCCGTCATCGAGAGCATGGACGGCGGCAAGCCGATCAAGGAATCGCGCGACGTGGATGTCCCGCTCGCCGTCGCGCACTTCTTCTACCACGCGGGCTGGGCGGACAAGCTCGAGTACGCGTTCCCGCGGCACGCCGTGTCGCCGATCGGAGTGTGCGGGCAGATCATCCCGTGGAACTTCCCGCTCCTGATGGCGGCGTGGAAGATCGCGCCCGCGATTTCTTGCGGCAACACCGTGATACTGAAACCCGCGGAGACGACGCCGCTGACCGCGATGGCGCTCGCGAAGGTCTGCGAGGAGGCGGACCTGCCGCCGGGAGTGGTCAACATCCTGCCGGGCGCGGGCGAGACCGGCGCGGCCATCGTGAACCATCCGCGGGTAAAGAAGATCGCGTTCACCGGCTCGACCGAGGTCGGCAAGATCATTCAGCGTGCAACCGCGGGCACCGGCAAGCGCCTCACCCTCGAGCTCGGCGGCAAAGCAGCCAACGTCATTTTCGAGGACGCGCCCATCGACCAGGCGGTCGAGGGAATCATCAACGGCATCTACTTCAACCAGGGGCACGTCTGCTGCGCGGGATCACGCCTGCTCGTACAGGAGTCGATCGCCGACACGGTGCTCGCGAAGCTCTCCGACCGCATCGCGACCCTGCGGATGGGCGACCCACTGGACAAGAACACGGACGTCGGCGCGATCAACTCGAAGATGCAACTGGACAAGATCCGCGAGCTCGTGGCTTGCGGCGTCGAAGAAGGAGCCGAGCTCCATCAGTCGTCGTGCCCGATCCCGTCGAAGGGTTACTGGTTCCCGCCGAGCTTTTTCACGGGCGTCGCGCAGTCCCACCGCATCGCGCGCGAGGAGATCTTCGGTCCGGTTCTCGCGGTCATGACGTTCCGTACTCCGGAGGAAGCGGTCGAGAAGGCGAACAACATCCCGTACGGGCTGTCGGCCGGCGTCTGGACCGACAAGGGCTCGAAGATCTTCCAGATCACGTCGAAGATGCGCGCGGGCGTCGTGTGGGCGAACACGTTCAACAAGTTCGACCCGTCCTCGCCGTTCGGCGGCTACAAGGAGTCCGGATTCGGCCGCGAAGGCGGCGTGCACGGGCTGCGCGCGTACGTGGCACTTTCATGAAAGACGCAGCGAGTCACCGGAACGTCGAGCGCTCCTCACCTCGCCGCAGTAACTTTGAACTCGCTCTTCCGAGGCCGGGCCGACGACGGGTGACTGTGGAGAACGGGTCCTAGCCCGGCCTCGCGATGGAAGTCCGGAAGACTTACAAGCTCTACGTCGGCGGCGAGTTCGTCCGCACGGAATCGGGGCGCTACGACCCGGTCCTGGACGCGGGTGGCGAGCTGCTCGCGAACATCTCGCGCGGCTCGCGGAAGGACCTGCGGGAAGCCGTGCGGAAAGGACGCGCGGCGCAGCCCGGCTGGGCGAGCAAGAGCGCGTACCTGAAGGGCCAGATCCTCTACCGCATGGCCGAGATGCTCGAAGGCCGCGCGGAGAGCTTCGAAGATCTTTTGCACGAGACTCTCGGGCTGACGGCGGCGGCCGCTCGATCGGAAGTCCGCGCCGCGATCGATCGGCTCGTGTACTACGCCGGCTGGTCGGACAAGTACACCGCGCTCCTGGGAACAGTGAACCCCGTCGCCTCGTCGTACTTCGACTTCTCGGTGCCGGAGCCGACCGGCGTCGTCGGCGTCGTTGCGCCCGAGTCGCCGGACCTGCTCGGATTGATCTCCCATCTCGCGCCCGTGATCGTTTCGGGGAACGTTGCGGTCGTGCTCCTTTCGGAGAAGTTCCCTCTCGCTTCCCTCGAGCTCGCCGAGATCCTGGCGACCTCGGACCTGCCGGCGGGCGTTGCGAACCTGATCTCGGGACGGAAGGACGAGCTCGTCCCGCATCTCGCGCGCCACATGGACGTCAACGCGATCGCCGACGCCGGCGGGAGAAAAGCGCTCTCGAAGTCGATTGCCGAAGACGCCGCCGTCAACGTGAAGCGCGTGAAGCGCTACGCGATCGCGGACTACTTCGCGGATGACGCCCAGGGCCTCGACTTCATCGAAGCCTTCACCGAGACGAAGACCACCTGGCACCCGATCGGGGTGTAGGCAAGGTCGTCGGCCCGCAAGCTTTCCGAAAATCTAGTCGCGCAGCCACGCGTCGAGCCAGAGCACGACGCCGGCCACCAGGGCCATCCAGAACGTGACCGCAGCGCCGATCTTCGGGGTGTTGCGGATCAACCAGAAGAAGCCAATCACGTCGAAGTCGAGTTTTTCGTTGCGCCACGGGAACCGAGGTAGGCCACTCCGCTCAGGATCGCGGCGAGGAGACAGAAGATCGCGAGAATGCGCTTCGACCGCGGCTGCAAGTACGCGAGAAACACGGCGCTCGAAGCTAGCCCCCCGCGAGCCTCCGGATTTCCCCCTCGTCCAGGCCGTAGCGCAGCCAGTCGTTCCGCGTCGCGCCCAGGCGGTGGTAGAAGCGGATCGCGCCCTCGTTCCAGTCGAGCACGGCCCACTCCACTCGCCAGGCATTGCGCGCCAGCGCTTCTTTGGCCAGCGCCGCCATCAGCGCCTCGCCCACGCCGCGGCTCCTCGCCGCCTCCGAGACGACGAGGTCCTCGAGGTAGAGGAACGGCCGCGCTCGGAATGTCGAGCCGGGCGTCTCGTAGAAGAGCGCGATCCCTTCGATCCGGCCGTCGACCTCGGCAACGAACGCCTCGAGCTTCTCGGTGTCGAAGATCCAGGAGAGAAGTCGCGCAGCTTCCTCGTCGTCGGGCGGGCGGAGCTTCTCGAAGCGCGCGAGCTCGCGGTCGAGCTCGACGATACGCGCTCCGTCGTCGCGGACGGCGCGGCGGACCATCACCCCGCTACTTGGCGTTGATGACTTTCTCGAAATCGACATGGCCGAGAAGCTTCAGGGCCTCCGCGGCCTCGACGTTCGCCCCCTGGGCGAGGACGAGCCGCGATGGCGACGCCACCACGGTGACGAGCGTCGTCGGATTGCCGCTCGATCGGTCGGTCACGGCGAATGCCGGCAGCCCCGACACTTTGACCTCCCGTGTCTCGACATTCGGCGCGCGCGAGGCTTCCGAAACCGCCTTCCGAATCGCGGCGGCGAGGTCCTTGCCCGCGCCGTAGTCCTGAACGACCAGTCGAAACTGCCTCACCGACGTCGGGCTCTCGATACGCTGAAAAAAGCGCGAAACCTCGGTGTAGACGCCCATCTCGTTCTCGTCCGTGTCGGGAAGAGGGTCGCGCGGCGCCGCGGCATAGCCCGGGAGCTCCGCCGGCAGCCCTTCGCGCAGAGAGAGAGGCCAGGCCGCCTTCCCCGGAATCGCCGACAGCGCGGCTGCGACCAGCACGAACGCGATCCCGCATACAACCTTAAGTCTCACGGATACAGAATAACGCCGGAAGGCACGGTTTTTGATCCCCAGGAAAGAGGCGCGCCCCGATCTTCGGGCGCCAGGAGGAGCCGACATGAAGTCCTTCGCGATGTTCCTCGGAGTTGCGATCGCCGCGTTCGCCACCGTTGCGGCGTCCCAGGAAACGACAACGAAGTCGCCTTCGCCCACGCCCGCGGCCGAGACGGTGAAGTCCGTCACGGCGAGCGGCGAGATCGTTCGTTACGACGCGGGCAAAGCGATCGTTCTCAAGCAGTCGGACTCGCGCGTCGTCACGTATGCGCTCTCGCCGACCCTGACCGTTCCCGCCGAAGCGCAGGTCGGCCGCCGCGTCACGATCTACGCCGAAACCGGACCCGACGGAATCGTGCGCGTCACGCGCGTCACGTCGCTCGCCTCGGATGCGGCGCCCGCGACCAGCCAGGTCCCCCCGCAGACCACCACGTACACGCGCGAGACCGGAAAGGTCGAGCAAAAGGCGGTCACGGTCACCGGCGACGTCGTGCGATACGAGGCCGGAAAGACGATCGTCGTGCGCAGCCCGGACGGCCGGGAGGTGACCTACGCGATCGCGCCGAGCACGCCGGCGCCCGCCGAGGTGACGGTCGGGCGACGCGTCTCGATCGTCACGGAGCCTTCGGACTCCGGTCCCGTTCTCGTCACCCGAATCACGACCGAGACTGCGACGGCGGACGGACAGGCGCGCACGACGACGGAAAAGACCGAGCTCGGTCCTTCGGGCGCCGCGACCAAGACCCAGATCACGACGGTTTACGGGACCGTGACGGCTTATGACGCGGGGCGTTCGATCACCATTCTCCAACCCAACCGGACGACCGTCACCTACACGATCGACCAGTCCTCGACGCTCCCGGAAGGGATGGCGACCGGCAAGAAGGTCGTGGTCCGGACGATCACGCGCCCCGGCGGCAAGCCGATCGTTCGGAAGGTCACGTACTCGACGACAACGAAGAAGGCCGCGAAGATCAAGTAGGCTGAGCAGGTCCCCTCACCCGGCACTCTCCCCAGGCGGAGAGGGGAGAATGCGGGCGCGGCGGTAAACTCCACAAGCGTTCCTCATGGACGAAGCTTCGCGCGCGCGGATTCGCGTCTTCTTGAACGACCCCGCGGCACGGGGGCAGCATCCGGTCCCTTCGGATCCGCCGCTCGAGACCGAGCGCCGCCCCTGGGGATTTCGCGTCGAAGGAAAGGCTGTCCCGCCGCGCTCCTACGAGCCGGATACACCCGAGTTCCTCTACTGGCAGATCGCTTCGGCGCTCGCCCGCGGCCGTGCGCTCTGGTCGCGGCTGCTGCCCGGCGCGGGAACGTGGGTCCGGGGCGCCGTGCTGCCGGCCGTCCCCGTCGAGGGCGAGGACTTGAACGCCTTCTACGACCGGAAAGCCCTCCACTTTTTTCGCGATGTCAACGCTAAGACGGGCGAGATCGTGCAGTCCGGTGACAGCCCCGACGTCGTCACGCACGAGCAGGGACATGCGGTCCTCGACTCGATCCGCCCGGACCTCTGGGACGCGCCTCATTTCGAGGTCGCGGCGTTCCACGAAGGGTTCGGCGATCTCGCGGCGATTCTCGTCGCGCTGGACGAGACGGAGCTCGCTTCCGCGGCGCTGGAGGAGACGAAGGGATCGCTCGACCATTCGAACCTCGTCTCGCGACTCGCCGAGGAGCTCGCCGCGGCAGTCATCGCGAAATACGGTCCGGACGCGGCTCTGCCCGACGCTCTGCGCGACGCGGTGAACTCCTTCTCCTACATTGCCCCGAAGTCGCTGCCGGACGAGGGACCGGCGGACGCTCTCTCCCGCGAGCCGCATTCCTTTTCTCGCGTGGTAACCGGCGCCTGCTGGGACGTCCTGGTGCGGCTTTCGCTCGCGGGAAACGGTTCCGACCGGCTCGCCGCGCTTCAAAAGGCTTCGCAGGAGGTCGGGCGCCTCGTCGCTGCCGCGGCCGAAAGCACCGCTCCGGCGGCATCGTTCTTCCGCCGTTTCGCGACCGAGCTCCAGCGGGCGGCATCCGGTGACGACGCGACGCGCAAGGCCGTCACCGAGGCGCTCATCACGAGGGAGCTCATTTCCGCGAGGGACGTCGGCGAGCGGGGTGCTCGCCCGGAGGTCCGGGCAGCGACCGGGTTCGAGCCGGAACCGCTGACGACCCGCGTCCTCGACTCGATTCGCGAGCGTCTCGGCGCGTTGCGCGACGAAGAGATCCTGGTTCGCGCCTCGCGTCGCGACGGGAGCCTTTCCGGCCGCCGGATTCGATACCTCGTCCTGTCCGGGCCCGAATACGGACCGGCCGACGGCGCGGCCGTCGAGATCTCCGACTCCTTCACCGTCGCCGTCGAAGAGAGTGGGTACGTCACTGCCGCCCGGGTCGAGAGCGCGGGACCGGAGGAAGAGGAAGATGCGCGCGAGTTCGTGCGGACTCTCGCGCGGCTCGATCGGATCTCAGCGGACGACGATGCGCCTTCGAGCTCCGCGCGGCTTTACAAAGAGGGAAAGTCCCATTTCGTCTCTCTCGAGCGCGACGGCGCCCGTCGCCTGCGACGCGCGTGGGTTGCGAGAGGAGGAAGATGAGATCGAGATGGCCGCGGTTCGGTTGGGCTGCGCTCCTTCTCGCGGTGGCGTGCGCGACTTCGACGGCGCCCTCTCCCTCCCCGCCTCCGGCGCCGTCCGTGTCTCCCGCCGATCTCGTCGCGTCTCTCGCCGACGTCGCGAACGGCCGGAACCCCGACATGGCGGAGACCGGTCTGGTCCTCAAGCAGATCGAGCTGAAGCTCCTCGTCGGCCGGGAGCGGAAGGCGGACGCACGCACGAGCATCCTCGTCCTCGACGCGGACGCGTCGGCAAGGAGCGAGGTCTCCTTCACGCAGACGTTCACGCTCGAGCTTCCGCCGCCGGAGCGCCGCCGGTCGGCGACCGCCGCCGCGGCCATCCCCGGAGTCGTCGAGTTCGTCGAGGCCGCGATGGCGGCGGCGCGCGAGCTCGCGGCGGCCGCGGCCCGGGAAGGCTTCCCTCAGAAGCTTCGCGAGGTCGAGCTCGTGGCGAAGATCGTCCGCTCCGGTCGAGCCGAGGGCGGGCTCGGCTTCACCTTCTTCACCGGGGCGTCGGTCTCGGGAGGGATCGGAAGGAGCGCGGAGGAGACCAACACCGTGCGCCTCGTCTTTGCCCCGAAGTGAGCAGCGCGGCGAGACTCACCGCGCCGTCCCGAAAACGAAAAAGCGGTCCCGAAGGACCGCTTTTCTGAAGTGCCCCATCGGCGCTCTAGCGGCGCCCCCCCAGAATGGCGTCCTTCGCCTTCTTCGACACGCGGAACTTCACCACGCGCTTGGCGGGAATCTTGATTTCTTCTCCCGTCGCCGGGTTGCGGCCCATGCGCGCTTTGCGATTCACCAGAACGAGCTTCCCGACTCCCGGAATCGTGAAGCTGTTCTTCGCATGTGCGTACGCGAGAGCCGTGAGATCGTCCAGGAACTGAGTTGCCTGTCGCTTGGTGGTGCCGGTCGACTCTGCCAGCTTCTCCGCGATCTGAGACTTCGAAAGCGCCTTTCCGGATTTTTCTGCCATATGCACTACCCCTTCTTCATTGCGGAATCGCCCTTGCGGGCAAATCAAATTTGGCGGCTATTCTAGTCCGCTCGGTGAAACGTCAAGCAGAAAAAAACGGAGCGGACGCGAATTCCTCCTTGGCCCGCGGTGTGACCAGAAATCGTCGCTCACCTGGACTAAGATCGGTCGCGAGGGCCGGGACCCCCTCCCGCCCGCGAGCGATACCGTTTTCGACGGAGAAGGGCGGAGCTATTTTCTTCCGAGGGTGCGCTCGCGCGCTTCTCTCCTTCCTTCTCCTCGTGTCGCCCGCCTGCCGTCTCGATTCCGAGCGCCGCATGGCGGAGCGGATCCTCGACCGGTACCGGCGCTCGACCGCATCCAAACCCCTTCCGCTTTCCTACGTCATCCGGATGAAGCTCCGCTCCGCCCAGGGGAGCGCCGGGGCGACTGGCGTTCACGAAATCGCCTGGGAGCCGAACCGATACAGGGAAAGGGTTTCCTCGGCGGGTTTTACCACCGAACGGGGAATCCAGGGGGGCAAGGCATATGCGACCGACGAGGACGGAGTCACCCGGGTCGTCTCCGAGCCGGTCCTCCGCGAGCTCCTCACCCGCTCGTACTTCTGGAGAAGGGCCTGGCTGTTCCAGGATCGCGAGCGCGCCCGCCTGTCGATTGGACCGGCCGACGCGACCGCGGTGTCGCTCCGGCTGACGCCGCTTGGCGGGAATCCGCTCCTTCTCTCCTTCTCGCGGCGGGACGGGAGCCTCCTCGCGGTCCGATCGCCGCGCTTCGACCTGGATTTCACAGGTCCCCGGAGCTTCCGGGAGGCGGTGGGCGCGCGGCCCGCCGTCCTCGGCGAGATCGTGTGGAGCGGTCTTCCCACGGAGCAGATTTCCGACGCCGCGGTGGGAGGCGCTTGCGCCCGGTTCGGCGCAGTCGCCGCACAAGTCCCCTTCGAGCGGACCCCGGGAGGCGGCGTCGCGTTTCCGGCGCGGATCAACGGCGTCGAGCTCCGCCTCGCGCTCGACGTGTCCGTCGACGGGCCCCTGGCGGTGTCGCCGGCCGCCGCCGGCAAGCTCGGGCTCTCCTTCGCGCGCGACGTGTACGGCCGATCGATTGGGGCGGGCGCGAAGCTCGAGATCGGCTCGTTCTCGTGCGGAGGGATTCACGTCGAAGCGCTCCCGGCCGCTCCGGACGGTTCGGACGGCGTCGTCGGCGGCACGGTCTTTCGCGAGGCCGTCGTCGAGCTCGATCCGGAAGGGGGCCGCCTGACCCTCTTCGATCCGGCGAGCTGGGTCATACCCGAGGGATTCACGCGTGTCCTCGTCGACGACGACGGAGACCGGCCGGTCACGACCATGCACCGGCGAAGCGACCGGGTGAGACTCGCCGTCGGGACGGCGGCGAGGTCGTCGGATCTCCTCCTCGCGCCGGAGGCCGCCTCGCGGCTCGATGTGGCAGGAGCCGGGGTCGCCCGGGGACTGCGGTGGGGAACGCTGGAGTTGCCCGACCTTTCGGTCGGGCGCGATACGTCGAGCCTCCCCGCGTGGGGGGAAGACGGGCGCATCGGATTTGCGCTCCTCCTGCGCTTCCACAGCCACCTCGACATGCCCCACCGGTGGATCTACCTGCGACCCGTCCGGAGGTAGTCCGCCCGCCCGGCACGGCTTTCGCACCTCTTCTCCGAGGGAGGCGACCGGAATGCTGAAAATCGCTCTGCTCTTTCTCGTGATCGGGCTCGTCGCGGCGCTGTTCGGGTTCACGTCGATCGCGGGAGTCTCGTTCGCGATCGCGAAGTTCTTCGCGTTTCTTTTCCTCGTGCTGTTTCTGATCTTCCTGATCCTCGGCCTGACGGCGACCCGCAAGATCGTCACCTAGGAGATCGCCGGGCGGCGGTTCGCCCGCCGCGACGGTAGACTCGCGGAAACGGCGGAGTTTCGCTCTCCGAAACCGTAAGGAGGAACCGTGGCCAAGACTCTCTGCAAGATCCTCGGGGTCGTCCTGTTGATCGTCGGCCTGGTGGGATTCGCGATGCCCACTCTGCTCGGAATGCACCTGACGCCGATTCACAACATCGTCCACCTGTTGACGGCGGCCATCGCGCTCTACCTCGGTTTCGCCGGCTCGCCCGAAGGCGCGGACGTTCTGCATGGTCTTCGGAGCGATTTATCTGCTCCTGGGAATTCTCGGCTTCGCCGCGCCGAACGTCGTGGCAATGATCATCGGTCATCCCGGCCCGGTGACCTCCGGCGAGCTGACACCGGATAACGCGGTGCACCTTCTCCTGGGAATCGTGTTCCTGGCGGTCGGCCTGATGCGGCCAGCCGTCGCCCTCCCCGCCCGCTGAGATTCCATCCCGGGGTCGGGGGCGAGAGCGGACGAGACGAGCCCGGCTTCCCGAGAAGTCGGGCCTTTCCCGGGACTCTCCTGTCATCCCGAGCGAAGCGAGGGATCCCTCGTCGCTTCGCTCCTCGGGATGACACGCGGGGAAGAGCTAGCAGCCGACGGCGATCGTCGCGTCGCAGCCCGCGCAGAGGATCTCGGGGTTCAACGCGAGGAGAGCCCTGTCGAGGCAGAGTACGGCATCGCACTCCGGGCACTCCACCTCGACCGTTTCGTTTGGAACGCCGCCTCTTTTGTCGGGGGAGCCCCGGCGAGCCATGCCGCCGCGGGCCGCAAGATCGAAGGGGACCACGTTGTTTTCGTTCACCGTCGTTCCTCCTGTCCGAAGCGCGGCGCGCGCGCCGCGACACCGGACGGATCGAGAGGCTCGGCCAACGAGAGGGGTGCAGAGGGCTTCTTGGATTTCTGAACCGCGAGGAGAGCGACGCCGAGCAGCAGAAACACCCCACCGGTCGAAAGCAGGCTAGCGACCGCCGCCCGAAGAGCGTGCGGCGCCTCGCGCGGATCCCGCCCGCCCGCGCCGGCCAGCGTCCCTCCGAGGAAGAGACATAGAACGGAGAGCAGGAGGACCTGCCGGGCGCGGTCGTGCGTCGGACGCGAGCGCTGGGACCAGACGAGTTTCATCGCGGAATCCCGAAAAGAGGGCGCCGGAGAAGAAGATGCCGTGCGGATGCGCTGGGAGCGAGGTCGAAAGCCATTCGCCCTCCGCTACGTCCGGGAGCGACGCCATGCTCCCGATGAATTTGCCGCGCTCATTCTAGAGGAGCGGCGAAGCCCGCGCAACGCTTTCGTGCGAAGTCGGTCAGATCCCCCCGCGCATCCCGGCGAAGAAGTCGTCGGTGGCATAACGGCCGAGCGCGACCGCGACCGTTCCGTCGCAGCGGGCTGTGACCTCCCCGTCGCCGTCGAAGATCTCCGCCGCGGCGAACGTCAGGTTCGTGCCGGAGCGCAGGAGCCGCGCCTCGACGGATACTCGATCCCCGCGCGTCGGCCTGAAGAACATCATCGCGAGAGACACTGTCGCCGAGCGGGTATCGGGTCGCGTCAGCCAGCCGACCGTGCCGATGGCGAGATCGAACAGTCCCGCGAGAACTGCCCCGTTGACGGCATCGGTGCCCATTCCGCCGCGGTGGAAGGGCTCGACCGGGTCGAGCACCGCGCGAACGCGGTCGACCCGCTGGAAATCCAGACGGGCCCCGAGCCGCTGCATCGGCGGCGACGCGTTCCACGCCGCGGCGAGCGCGCGGAGGGAGTCGAGCGTCCCGTATGCCTCCGAGAAGGGGCGCCCCTCCACGGCCGTCGGCGGGTCTTCGCTCACCCTCGGAAGAGGATCCGCCGGACGAGCGCGATCGGGAGGCCCCCCTGCGCGACGAACGCATCATGGAACTGCTTCAGGGAGGCGCCCTTCTTCGCGCGGTACTCGTCCCGGAGCTCCTGGATCTGGAGCTTGCCGAGCGTGTAGTAGAGGTACGTCGGGTTGTACGCGCCGCGGCGAGCCTCTTCGTACGCATTCGCCGGCTCCTGGAATCCCTTCTCGACGAAGACCTTCGTGCCGTCCTCGACGGACATCCCCTGCGTGTGGAGACGGATTCCGACGACGTAACGGCAATCGCGCAGGAGCGCCTCCTGCAGCTGCGCGAGACGGTACTTCGCATCGCCGCCTCCGAAGCCCTCGTCCACCATCATCTGCTCGCCGTAGTGAGCCCATCCCTCCGCGTTCGTGCCGCAGAAGACGAGCTTGCGCGTCTTCGTCGGGAAGCGCGGCGCGTAGAGGAACTGGAGATAGTGGCCGGGCCAGACTTCGTGGACGTCGATGATCGACACGACGTACGGGTTGTAGAGCCGGAGGTGCTCCTCCTTGTGCTTCGCGTCCCACTCCGGCTCGACGGGG
>DASXSX010000030.1:0-36371 GCA_036505815.1 Thermoanaerobaculia bacterium | reverse complement strand
TGTACAGCCCGTCGGGCCATATGCCGAACTTCGGGTAGTCGTTCAGCTTGTCCGTGATGTTGATCGAGTAGAAGTTCCAACCGCCGCTGACCGGATCGCCGCTCTGAGAAGCCGCAAAGCACTGATACGCCCCGGGCGGATTGATGACGTTCCGGTTCGCGTCGAGCTGGAAAGCGAAATCGGTGATGATCCAGCGGTCGGTGAAGGTGTCGTACACGACAACCGGGTCGCCGAAGTTGTCCGTGTCACACAGATTGCCGAAGTTGCCCTGGCTCATGAACGTGTCGAAGGTGAACGCCGCGACGCGAACGCCGTCGGTCTTGCGGTAGATCCCGATCGACGTGTTGACCGTCTGGATGTAGTACTCAGGGCCCACGTCGCCGTTCGTGTCCGGCGGGTGCCCGGCCCCCCAGTTCGCGAAATCGAGGCCGTCAAAGTTCGCAATTGGCGAGGGCGCGGGTGCGGCCAACGACGGGACTGCCAGACCTGAACCGATCGGGGCGAGTTCTCCCGGCAGGTCCTGAACTGGCGCCTGGCGCTCCGGCCGCTCCCTCTTCCGAGGCGGAATACGTGGTAGCTGACGAAGGTCGCCGTGGAATGGCGTGGCCCGGGTCAGTAATCGTTCGACGGGGCTCAGTGGCCCGTTGGCGGATTGCGTTTGTGCCGGCGCGCGTGAAGCCCCGCTCGCAGCCTTCAGCGAGGGCGAGATTGCCAGACCGAGGAGAAGAACTCCGGCGGTGAGACCAAAAACGGCGAGCCGATTCGGCATCGGTCCGATCTCTTTATCCGCTAGCCCGATTGCTCACGGCCCGAACGTCGATCCGGGAACCCGCGGCGAGGGCTGCCAGCATGACGAGCGAAAGAACGAGGCTCGACAGAATCCTCTGCGGTGTCGGGGGAAATGACATTTTTCTTCGATTGTACCCGCCCGGAACCGGACCGGAACAAGGCTTCCTGAGTTAGGCTCTTTCCGGGAGCTCTCTCGTGACAAAGGAACCCGGTGCCACCCTCGACCGCCTGATCGAGCTGCGGGTGTTCGGAAGGAAACCCGTGACCGACGTGCCGCCCTACTCGACGAGTGACTCGGCCGCGGACATGGTGGTGCGCGCGCTCGCCCGCCCGCCCTGGCGCTGGATGTGCCTCCAGAGCGGACGGGAGTGGACATTTCACTGGCGCCAGCCGATGACGAACCTGGATCCCGATTCTTCGACGATCAGCCGCTACGTCACCCTGATTACGGTCACGGCACCGACGCGACCGCTCGCGATCTGCCGCGCGGCACTGAAGCTCCTCGGACCGATCGGCGGCGACGCGGGCGACGGGCCGAAATCGCGAAGCGCCCCGGACGAGCCGCCTTCCGCCGGCCCCGCCGGAAAGCCCTGACTCGCGGCAGGACGCGGAACCCGGTTCCGGTTCTAAGAGCGCGCCTCCGGCTCCCGTTCGCGTGACGGACGAACCGCCGCTCCGGGCGGCCTGAGGTAACGGCGGAACCAGTCGCGCGCGAGCCGAGCGACCTCCTCGAGTGCTCCCGGCTCCTCGAAGAGGTGGGTCGCGCCGGGAACGATCTCGAGCTTCTTCTCGCAGCGCAGTCTCGCGAACGCTTCGCGGTTGAGATCGATCACGACCTGATCGCGCCCTCCGACGATCAGGAGCGTCGGCACCCGCACGCGCGACAGAGCGGGGCCGGCGAGATCCGGCCTTCCCCCGCGCGAGACGACCGCGCGGACCGTGTTCGGGCGCTGCGCCGCGGCGACGAGCGCCGCGCCACCGCCGGTCGAGGCGCCGAACAAACCGATCGGAAGGGAGCGGGTCTCCTCGTTCGCGGTCAGCCAATCGGCCGCCTCCACGAGGCGATCCGCGAGCAAGTCGATGTCGAACCGCAGGTGTCCGGTCTGCTCGTCGACCGATTCCTCGCCCGGGGTCAAGAGATCGACGAGAAGGGTGGCGAGCCCGCCGTCGTTCAATGCGCGGGCGACTGCCCGGTTGCGCGGGCTGTGGCGGCTGCTCCCGCTGCCGTGCGCGAACATCACGACGCCCGAGGCACGCGGGGGAATCGCGAGGTTCCCCTCCAGCATTGCGCCGGCGGCGGGAACCCGGACGAGAACGCCTTCTGCCCCGCGGTTCACTTCTTCTCGGGGCCGGGGCCGACGCCGTCCACCGTCTCCGGCAGGGCGGTCGCGCGAAAGCGGACGAGAGTCGTCCCTTCGTCTCGCGACTGGATCTCGAGGGCCACCTCGGCGCCTTCCGGAGTTTCCTCGACGCGGACGCGCGTCGGATGCGCCACCACGTGCGTGAGCGTCTCGTCCGGCGCGTCTCCGGTCAGGATCTCGATCGGGGACGAACCCGCCTTCGTCTCGGCGACGATGCCCTTGAGCGGCCGTTCGTCGGCCTCGACCTGGGCGCCCAGATCACCGAAGAGCTCGACCGTCACGAGCCAGCCTTCGTGCCGCCGCGTGAACTCGTCGAAGAACCCCTTCCACTCACCCGGTGGGATCTCCCGGGTGACCATTTCCGTTTCGGTCACATTGGATGTCATCAGAATCCTCCTCACAATGCGGACGGATAAGTTTCCGGCACCTCCGGGGTGGACTGCTGCGGGTGCAGGTCCGCGGGACCTGTCCCCGCGACATGCTCCAATGGCTCGACCGCGCGCGTCTCGTCGAAGTGGATCACGGTGTCGAACTGCTGCGGAAGCCGGGCGGAGAAGTAGTGGCTCGACCGCTCGGTATCGGGCCGGTAGATCACGCCGATGGCCCGCTCGAGACGAGGCTCGGAGAGGGCGCGCGCTGCACGGTCACTTCCGCGCAGGTCGAGCAGGAAGCACGGGATCGCGACGTCGTGGAAAAGCGCTTCGTAGCTTCCCGGAAGACCGGGGCGAACCCGCTTTATCTCGGCAGGAGCGTCCCAGTCCGACGCAGCGGTCACGGTTCCGGTGTACGTCGTGAACCCGACGAGAACCGCGTCGGGACCGGACCGTTCCCGCACGAGCTGTCCGAGGTTCAACTCCCCTGCGCCGCCGAGCTCGGTCGCCCGCGCGTCTCCGAGATGCGAGTTGTGGGCCCACACGGCGATCTTCGGTTCCCTCCCCTCCGACTGGAGGAACCGCGCCAACGCGTCGAGAGTCTCCGCCATGTGCGTGTCGCGCAGGTTCCAGGAGGAGACGCGGCCCTGGAACATCGCGCGGTAGTAGCGCTCCGCGTTCCGGACGAGGCGCGCGTTCTGCTCGGCGAAAAAGTACTCGTCCCGGGCGATCCGGCCGTCACGCTGCGCGTACTCCGCGGCCCGCCGCCGCATCTCGACGAGCTGCCGGACGACTTCGTCTTCGCAGCCGGGGGTGAGCCCGACCGTCGCCGCGTAACCGTACGCCTGCGTGTCCTCGCCGAAGTGGTCGAAGCAGGCGTACCGGTAACGCGCGCGCCGCGCCGCTTCAGGATCGACCTTGTCCAGGTATCCGAGAACCGCTTCCATCGAGGCGTGCAGGCTGTAGAGGTCGAGGCCGTAGAACCCGACGCGCGCCTCGGGCAGCACACCGTCGTTGTGGGCGCGCAGCCAGCCCACGAAATCGATGACGTCGGCGTTGCGCCACATCCACTTCGGGAACCTCCGGAATCCCGAGAGAGCTTCGGCGGCGTCCGCATCCTTCGACTCGCCCCGCACGTAGCGATTGACCCGATACGCGTCGGGCCAGTCCGCTTCGACGGCGACCGCCGTGAATCCCTTCTCCCGGATCAGCCGCTTGGTGACCTCCGCCCGCTCCCGGTAGAACTGGTGCGTTCCGTGCGAAGCCTCCCCGATGAGCGCCCGCGTCGCGGAATCGAAGAGACCGAGGAGGGAATCGTAGTCGGACGCCGCCCCCGAGAGCGCCCGCGCTTCTCGACGAACCGCGGAAGCGAGGCCGTCTTCAGAAATGAGACGCTCCCTTCCGACCGGTGGGCGGCCTCTCGCGAATCCGTGATGCAGGGCGTTCCGCGCGCGCTCGCCGGAGGATCTCCCGGACTTCGTCGTCGGTCGTCTGGCTGAAGTCGTCGTACCACTGTCCGACCGCGACGAAGGGCTCGGGCATCTCGGCGCAGACGACTTCGTCCACGACTGCGCCGAAGCCCTCGCAGGTCGAGGGCGCCCCGACCGGTACGGCGACGACGATCCGCGCCGGCTCCTGACGCCGCAGAGCGGCCGCGGCGGCGTTCATCGAGGCCCCGGTTGCCAGCCCGTCGTCGACGAGGATGACCGTCTTTCCGCGGACCGAGGGGGGCGGCTGCGAGCCGCGATATGCCTGCTCGCGCCGTTCCAGCTCCCGGAGCTCCTTCGCGGCCACCGCGTCGACCGCTTCGGGCGGAACGTGCAGCCGCCGGAGCAGACTCGTGTTCAAGACCCGCGCGCCGCCGCTCGCGATCGCGCCCATCGCGAGCTCCTCCTGTCCCGGAAAGCCCAGCTTTCGAACGAGAAAGACGTCGAGCGGAGCGCCGAGCGCGCGGGCGACTTCGTAAGCGACCGGGACACCCCCGCGAGGCAGCGCGAGGACGATCACGTCCGGACGCTTCGCGTACTGGCGAAGTTTTTCCGCGAGCCGCCGCCCGGCCTCCGCGCGATCACGAAAGATCAAGGGGCCTCCCCTTTCTTCAAGACGTTTCCGTCCCACGGAAAGTGCAAGACTTGCGCCCGATTTCGGCGGGCCGCGCGCGGCCCGGAGAGTGGCGGCGACCCGCCACGAATCCCGCGAATTAAGATCGTTGGGGATGATTTGTCCCAAATGTCGGGACGAATTCCGTGACGGGATCGCGATGTGTCCCGATTGCGGAGTCGCGCTCCTGGAAGAGCTCCTGCCCGAACCGCCTCCGCGACTTCAAGTTATCGAAAGAACCCGCGATCCGGATCGGTTGGGAATCCTCCTGGATCAGCTCGAGAGCGCGCAGGTACCGTACGTCGTCGAGGCGGGCACCGCTCTCTCGCTCCTCGACGACGAGTCCGGTCCGGAACCTTCCGGTCCCGAGCCATGGGAAGCGCGCGTCTGGGTTCCCGCGAGCTTCGCAGCGAGCACTGCGAAGGCGATTGCGGAAGCTCCCGCGCCGGTGTCGTTGGATGAGCCGGAGGAAATGGAGACGTTGGACGTCGCCGATCTGAAGAACCCGGTCCAACCGCGCTGAAAGAAGGGCACGCCGGCCTGGAAGATCTGTGGGAAGACTGGCTCCTCAGGTAGGACTTGAGCCTGCAACTCGCCGGTTAACAGCTACGCTGCCCGGCTCTTCTACTAGTCCTGCGCCCTTCGATCGATCGATGCTGCACAGCTCGGCCGCGCGGTCGAGAACGCGGGTCGCTTCCTCGCCGAGCCGCGGGTGAGGGCCGGGAGCGGACGCTCTACGACGTGACACGCCGGGTTGACGGCTAGACCTGGCGCCGGAAATAATCCCGTCGGCCTCGAGGGAGGCATCCGCAATGGGGTCACGGGCTGTCCTTCTCGCCGTTTGCCTGACGATCCGCGCCGTCTCGCTCTGCTCCGGTCAGGATTCGTCCGTGTTCGTCGTTCCCGAGCGCACTCCGGAGCCGGCGTTCACGCTGTTGGACATAAACGGACGGACGGTGAGCTCGAAGGACTTTGTCGGAAAAGTCGCGGTCGTGAGCTTCGGCGCCACGTGGTGCGCCAGCTGCGTGAGCGAGTTGAAGAGCCTTGAGAGACTTCAAGCGCGCTTCCCCAAGGACCTGCTCGTCTACTTCGTAGCCCTCGACGGCCGGGGCGACAAGGATGTGAAGCCGTTCATCGACAAGCACGGCTTCCGGGTGGCGACTCTCATCGACCCCCGCATGGCCGTGGCCCGCGAGCATGGCGTCCGCTGGGTCCCCGTCACGATAGTCGTCGACCGAAAAGGCGTGATGGTTGCGCGCGCGGTCGGGCCGCGCGAGTGGGACGGCAAACAGGCCCTGGACCTCGTTCAATCGTTGATGAAACGGTGAGACCGTTCGCAATCGGAGGGAGGACCAGTCATGAGACGAACCGGTGTCGGCGCAATTCTTCTTCTCGCCGCGTTCCTGATCCTCGGATCGGTCAAGCTCGTGCTCGCGCTTTCGGTCGGCGACAAGGCCCCGGATTTCACCCTGCCTGCCACGACCCAGGAGAAGTGGTCCTTGAGCGAATCGATCGGCAAGAAGAACATCGTGCTCTTCGGGTTCATCGGAGCTTTCACCCCGACTTGAACCCGCGAGGTTGTGGCTCTCCAGCTTGATCTCCCCAAGTTCGAGAGCCGAAATGCCCAGGTCGTGGGCATCAGCACGGATTTCCTCCCGGCGAGCGCGGCGTGGGCCGAGAAGATGGGTCTGACCTTCCCGCTGTTGAGCGATGTCTCGCGTCAGACGCTCGAGGCCTATGGCTTTCTCGAGACCGACCCCAAGAACCGGCTCTACCGTTACTCCAAGCGCGCGTACGTGATCATCGACAAGGCGGGCGTCGTCCGTTACAAGAAGGTCCTCGACAAACCGGGAGACCTCGTGCCAAACGACGAGCTGCTGGCCGAGCTGGACAAGCTCAAGTAACGGCGGCGACGCCCCTCGTGCGGACGGCCGGTGCTACTTATTACGCGCCGGCTGGCCGGGGCGGGTAGCGCCTGTGCCGGTCGCTTGGCTTCCCTAGATACTGAGGCCGCTCGCTAGCCAACGCACACGCCAACAGCGGAATTGTTCGCGTAATTTGATTCGATGAATCCGTCTGGATCGATGGAGATCATGAAGACAAGGTCCGGATTGGAGTGAATGGCTCCTCAGGTAGGACTTGAACCTACAACCCTCCGGTTAACAGCCGGATGCTCTGCCATTGAGCTACTGAGGAAAAGAGCGGCCTCTCGAGCGGCCGATGACGATAGCCGAGCCCGCAGGGGGTGTCAACGGCCGGCGTCCCTTGCGTCCCTCGAATCCCCCGTCTCGCGATCGTCATAGTTCGCCTCGGTACGGAGGAACGCCATGAGGTTCGGAGTACTGGGATCGGGAATGGTCGGCTCGACGATCGGCGGCAAGCTCGTGTCGCGCGGGCACGAAGTGAAGATGGGCTCGCGCAGCGCGACCAACGAAAAGGCCGCGGCCTGGGTCTCGTCCACCGGAAAGGGCGCCTCGCAAGGCACGTTCGCGGACGCGGCCGGCTTCGGCGAGATCGTCTTCAACTGCACGACCGGGAGCGCTTCGCTCGACGCGCTTCGCGCCGCGGGAGCGCAGAACCTGCGCGGAAAAATTCTCGTGGACGTCGCGAACCCGCTCGATTTCTCGCACGGGATGCCGCCGTCGCTCTTCGCGGGAAACACCGACTCGCTCGCGGAGCGGATCCAGGCGGCATTTCCCGAAACGAAGGTCGTCAAGGCGCTCAACACAGTCAACGCCAACGTGATGGTGAATCCGGGACACGTTCCCGGCGAGACCGACGTCTTCGTCAGCGGCAACGACGCGGGCGCCAAGGCGCAGATCACGCGGATCCTGAAGGAAGAGTTCGGCTGGAAGAGCGTGATCGACCTGGGCGACGTCACGGCGGCGCGCGGCACCGAGTCCTATCTGCACCTGTGGCTGCGACTCTGGGGCGCTCTGAAGACCGCGGACTTCAACATTCACGTCGTCCGCTGACGCGGATGAATGGGGTCAGGCGCGCATTTTGGCAATTCCGCGGGCGGTAATACCAAACTACCCGCCTGACCCCGTCAACGGCCGGGCGCTTCCTCCCACCCCGCCGACGTGACGAGCCAGCGCCCGCGGAGATCGGGCGAGAGGCGCAGGTCGAACCGGTAAGAAGCGGTCCGCGGAAGCCATCCATCCAGGCCCGCGATCTGCCGGGGTTTCCCCGACAGCTCCGCGCGGAACCGCGCTCTCGCCGCGCCGACGGCGCGCTCGATCGTGAGGTCCGAGATCCGCACGTCGAGCCTTTCGTAGGCGGCGAAATAGCCACGCAGAGCCGATTCCATGTCGGCGCGTCCCGTGCCGTCCGCGGCCTGGAAATCGGGAGCGAGCCGATCCATCACGGAAGGGGCGTCCCTCTTTTCCGCGGCCCGGACCATTTCCTCGATCGTCCCGCGAACCGGGTCGGACCCGCTTCCGCACCCGGTGACGAGGAACAGCCCGGCGAGACAGAGCCAGCGCAAGGCTTTATTCTCCTCGATCGGATGAGTCGGCGCCGCGTAGCCTCCGCGTTCCTCCTCTTTCTGTTCGCCGCGGCACTCGGCGCCGCCGAGAAGCCTGCGCTCGTCGTCGTCATCTCGGTCGACCAGATGCGAAACGACTATCTCGACCGCTTCCGTCCCTGGTTCGGACGCGACGGGTTCAACCGCTTCCTGGAGCGGGGAGCGAGGTACCCGGAGGCGCGCCACCGCCACGCGACAACGGCCACCTGCCCAGGTCACACGGCGATCGGGACCGGTCTCGACCCGCGCGAGACCGGGATCGTGGGCAACACGTGGTACGACACGGTTCAGGCACGCCAGCAGACCTGCGTCGAAGACCGCAGCGCGCGCTGGGTTGGCGCCCCGCCCGGTGTTCCGCCGACAGCGACCGCGCTCTTCCCGGCCTCGCCGGTCCTGATCGGCGGCGACTTCCTCGGCGACCGCTTCAAGGAGAAGTTCCCCGGCGGGCGGGTGGTCTCGCTCTCGTTGAAGGATCGCGCCGCGGTCCCGATGGGCGGCCGGAAAGCCGACGCCGTCCTCTGGTTCGTCGACGCGTTCAAACGGTTCGCGACGTCGTCCTACTATCCCGCGACTCCGCTTCTCTCTTTCAACGAACGGCTGCCGGCGTTCTTCGCGAGCCACCGCCGGTGGGAGCTCTCCGGCCGCATTCCGGAGAAGGACCTTTCCCGCGTCGCGTTCGACCCCCCGGAGCTCCTCCGGTTCAAGGGCTCGGTTGCCGGAACCGGCGACCGATTCCCACACGCTCTCCCCAACCCGCAGAACGTGATCGAGTCGCCCTTCGGAGACGAGCTCGTGCTGGAGCTCGCGCGTTACGCGATCCGCGAGCTCCGCCTCGGCCGGAACCCGGCTCGGGCTCCGGACCTCCTCTTTTTGGGTCTCACCTCACTCGACTACTACGGTCACCGTTTCGGTCCCGACTCGCGCGAGGTCGCCGACGGCATCGTCCGGCTCGATGGACTGCTCGAAGCGTTTTTGCACTGGCTCGACGGCGAGGTCGGCGCCCGTTCGATGCTCCTCTTCCTGACGTCCGATCACGGCGTGACTCCCATCCCCGAGGTCGCGCGGGAGCGGGCGCGTCGGGCGACGGGCAGAGACGATCCGCGCGTCGCCGGCCGGCTCGACCTCGGGAATGGCGTCGGCGCCGCTGCGAAGGTCGCCGAGTCGTCTCCGGCGCGCGTCGCCCTGGAAAAGCACCTCGCGGCGAAGTTCGGATACTCGCTCGACCTAACGCTGCCGAACGCGCTCGAGGGCGCCGTGCTCCGGTTCGAAGAGCCGATCGGCCTGTACCTGAACCGAGCGGTTCTCGCGCGACGGCGGCTCGCGCCAGAGAAGGTCAAGGAGGCGGTCCGCGACTGGCTGCGCGGGCGCCCCGGAGTTCGGGGCGCCTGGACGAACACCGAGATTGGCGACGGTCTTCCGGCGACCGAGCCGCTCGCCCTCCCGATCGAGCGGGCGTTTCGCGCCGACCGGTCCCCGGACGTTGGCGTGTACCTCCGGCCCGGCTGGATCTTCCGGAAGGAGCCGGGCTCGACGCACGGCGAGCCGACCGATGCGGACTCCCGCGTGCCGCTCCTCGCCTGGGGATCCGGCGTGCGACCGGGCTCCTGGAGCATCCGCGTCTCGCCGCTCTCGATCGCGCGCACCGTCGCGGCTCTCTACGGCTTCGAAGCGGGCGCCCGCGACGCGGAGGTCTTAGCGCCCGTGCTCGGACGCGACGAGGAAGTCCGCTCCCCGGCGACGCGGCCGTGACGGCGGACGGGCCGTTCCCGCCGCTCTCCGAGCTCCTCACCCGCGATCACCGCAGACTGGACGACCTCTTCGGACGGTTTCTACAGGCAATGGGATCGGTGGAGACGGCCGCCGCGGAGGGCGCGATCCGCCGGTTCGATGATGCCCTTCGGCGACACACCGCTCTCGAAGAGGAGCATCTCTTTCCCGCCGTCCCGGGAAAGAAGCTCGTCGCGGCTCCCGACGAGTCGCAGCGCGACCGCCTCTTCCGCGAGCTCCGGCTCGAGCACGTCCAGGTTCGCGAGCTCTGCTCGATGATTGTGCAGCTGCTCTCCGAGGGTGAAGACCCCGAACGCGCGCGCGGCCTCGCGGCCAGCCTGGCCCGGCGCTGGGACGCGCACACGACGCGCGAGGAGAGCGAGGCGTATCCGCTCCTCTCCGAGCTCCTCGATCCGGCCGGAGAGGCTGCGATCCGCGGCGCGCTCTCCGGTCTTTAGCCCGCCGCGAGCGAGTGGACCCGGACGGTGCGTTCGCGCGGACCGTCGAGCTCGATCAAGACAATCCCCTGCCAGCGGCCGAGAACCGGCCTGCCCTCTTCGAGCGGCACGACGCAGGAGATCCCGATCGCCTCGGAAAGAAAATGAGCGGGCGAATTCCCCTCCGCGTGGTCGAACCGGACGTCGGGAACCCACGCAGCGAGCGCGCGTTCGACGTCGGTCGTGACGTCTTCGTCCCAGGTCTCCCCGACGGTCACGGCGGCGGTCGTATGCGGGACCGACACGAGGAGCGCGCCTGACTTCGCGCCGAGCTCTTTTGCGGCCCGCTCGACCTGCTTCGTCACGTCGACGCGCGCGATCTTCTTCTTCGTCCGGATCCGGAACTCGGTCCCCGCCACGGCGGAAGTCTATGCGGAGGTTTCACGGTAGAGCGCGCTCCGGGTAGAGAGCACGATAGGACTCGGCGTACAGGAGGACTCGCCGTACGTAGTCGCGGGTCTCCGCGAACGGGTGCGACTCGATGATCTCGTCCTCCGGCCGTCCGCGGTTCTCCGCGAGGACCCGCTGCATCCTCGCCGGCCCCCCGTTGTAGGCGGCGAGCGCATACGCCCGGTCACCTCCGAAGCGATCGAGAAGCTGCCGGAAGAACGCCGCGCCGAGCCGCGCGTTGACGCCCGGGTCGTAGAGAAACGCTCTCCGGTAGCGAACGCGCAGCACCGACTTCGCAAGCGGCTTCGCCGTGCCGGGGAGGAGCTGCGTGAGCCCGAGCGCTCCCGCGTGCGACCGCGCTTGAGGATTGAAGACGCTTTCCTGGCGGACGAGCGCCCGCAGGAGCGCCGGATCGAGACGGAACTCGCGCGCGTGAGCGGAAAGAAAGCCGCCCTCCTCGATTGGATAGTGGAGACGCCGCCAGCCGTCGGGCACGCGACCTTCCTGCGCCGTGCCGATCTCGGGAAACGCGCGCTTCGCCGCGGCGGCGGCTGTCGCGAAACGACCGAGCGCGAAGTCGGCCTCCGCCACCCGCAGGTCCCGGCCGCGCGACGGAGTCAGCGCGCGGGCCTCGGCGGCAGCGTCCTCGAACATCCTCAGGCGCAGGAGCTCGTCGGTGCGGCGGAACTCCGCTCCCTCGGTGGACGGGTCGGGAAGCGGGGGCGGTACGGGTCTGGTTTCGCCCGCGGAGCGCGACCGGGCGAAGGAAGCGTAGATGTCCGGCGGAGTCGCCGCGGCGAGCGCCGAATAGATCCCCAGCGCTTCCTCCCGGCTTCCTTCTTTCTCGAGACAGCGGGCGCGCCAGTACGAGACCTGGCGGTCTCTCCAGATGTCCTGGTAGGTGGCCGCGAGCGCTTCGAATCGGCGGCGCGCTTCCCGGAAATCGCCCTCGCGCCACTTCTGCCACGCGAGCTCCCAGACCGGCTCGAATCCGCGAACCGTTCCGCGCGTCTCCCTCGTGAGCTCCCGCGCATCTCCGAGCGCCCCCTCGAAGTCGTCGGCCTCCGCGGACAGCCGGACCAGCCGCTCGCGCGCGCCCTCGCGGGCCGCGGCCGGCGCCGACGCGACGGCGACGCTCTCCAGGGCCTTCCGGATGGGACCGATCTCCGGGCTCTTCGCCACCGGAGCGCCGCGCGCTTTCGCGCGAATCCTCGCGAGGAGAAGATCCGTTCGGAAGAGGGTCGCCTCGTACCACTCGGGCGTGTCCTTCGGAACCTGTGCCGCGGCTGCTTCCGCGGCGCCCGCGCGCCCGGACGCCGCCAGAGCGCGGGAGAGCGCGAGCTGGTTCGCCGCCCGGTCGGGAGCCGACCAGGCGGAAGGGCGCTCGGAGAGAAGCCACAACCCGCGCTTCGCGTCTCCTGCGGCGACGAGGGCTCGGCCGCGGCGGGCGCGCTCCGCGGCGGAGAGCCGCCGCTCCTCGAGTCGCATCGCAACGCGGACAGCCGGAGGCGTCGAGCGGGCGGCGTCCATCGTGGGAGCGCGGAGGAGGAGCGAGCGGGCGGCGGAGGAGACCGCCTCGCGGTTTTTCGCGGACAGTCCGACGCGGACGCGCTCGAGCTCGATCGCGATGCGCTCGGTTGCGGGCGCCCTCGCCGCCATCCGTTCGAGGATCACGAGCGCGTCGTGTGGGTGACCGAGCTTCTCCAGGTCCTTCGCGAGACGGCGTCCGACCGCGGACCTCTGGGCGAACGCCTCGTCCGATTCGAACGCGGCTTGCCACTCCTGCGCGGCCTCTGCTTCGCGGTTCTCCGCTTCGAGAACGCGCGCCAGCCGGTCGCGCCGATATGGCTCGAGCCCGATCGCGGCCGCCTCCGCGCCGCGCAGGCGGCGCTCCGCGTACATATGGTCCTTGCGGCGCTCGTCGTCACCGGCGAGGAGAAGCGCGATGCGGGCGTCCCACGCGCGCTGTCCGGCCCGGCGGTGGATCTCTCCGAGAATCGTCTCGGCACCGGCGCGCTCTCCGCGCTCGAGGAGGTCGGCCGCGCGCGCGAACTCGGCGTCGAAGTCCCCGGTGACCGGACGAACGGCGATGTCCGCGCGCGCGAGCGGCGCCGCCAGAAGGAGGAAAACGAAAGAGGCGCGGAACCGAATTACGAGAGCGGGCAAACGGGAAAGAGATTGCCCTATTCGCGAGCGGCCGGAGGGCGAAGCGACATCCCCAGGTTCTCGGGCCGGCCATCGGCGAGCACGTCGACGAGCTCCTCGTAATAGTAGTCGGCGCCCGCCCGCACCTCCGGAGCCACTCTCTGCTCGTAGAGCCGGCGGCCCCGCTCGATGTCGTCTCGCAACCGCGCAGAGAGGTTCCTCCGCTCGCGCCCCTCGACGATCGCATCTTCGTTGTAGAGCTTGATCTCGGAAGCGAGCAGCCGCGCGAACCGGCGCGCCTCGTCGCGACTTTCCTCGGTGGTCGTGGGAGCGAGGGGACCCCCGAGCGACCGCACGACCTCGGGTCCGGGCTCTTCGCGCACGGACGGCGCCGCGGGATTTTCCAAGGGGAGGAGCGCCGGCGAGGGAAAGAGCTTGCGTTTCGCGAGGCGGTCCACGACGAGCCCGGCGAGATACGTCAGCAGGGCGATTGCTTCGGGATCGAGCTTCGTGCGCTCGGCTGAGATTGCATCGGCGTAGAGGGCGCCGGAGACTTTCTCGCGCACGACGAAGGGCACGAGGACCGCTTCCGCCGCGTCGGCGGCGCCGAGCGCGCGGGAAATCTCGTTTCCTTCGCGGAGAACCTGCGGGGCTCCGTCGCGAACCCGCTCGAGAGCGTCCGCCGCCGGAAGGAAGACCGAGCTGCGCTTTTCCTTCTGCGGACCGCCGAAACCCGCCGACTTCCACGGCTGGACGCAACCGTCCCGCTCGACGAGGAGGACGGCTCGCGAGGCGTGCCGAAGGCACTCCTCGAGAAAGCGCGTGAGAGCTTGGACCTGATCGGTTGCCTCATCGAGCCGCCGCGCGGATTCGATCGAGAGGGCTCCGCGGGTGGGCGGCTTCTCAGCTGCCACCGGCCCTCTCAACATCTCCTCGGGGAGAATTTCCTCGGGGTTTTCAGCGAGGCGCGACAAGAGCTCGTCCCAGCCCCGGTCCGTCTCGAAGCGCAACCGCTCGAGCTCGGCGCGAAGCCGCGCCAGGCGCTGTGCCAGGCGCGAGCGGAGGCTGTCCGGCGACGCCGCTTCCCGATCGGCCATGCACGATTATGAACGGCTTCCGAGGCTGGCAGAGAAATGAGGGAAGCCCGCGCGGCCCGGGAACGTTCCCTTTCCGCGCGCGGGCGCTCCGACAGCTCTGATCAGGCGCCCGAAGAGCTAAACCATTGGTAACAAAGCATTTCGTTGACAGGTCTGAACCCGACGGGGTAAAATCGACGGTCAATCCGCGGAGAAGGGGGTGAATGTTCGTGCCTCTCGTCCACGTCAAAGAAGACGAGTCCTTCGAGAACGCGATGCGGCGGTTCAAGCGCAAGTGCGAGAAGTCGGGGATCCTCTCGGAGCTGAAGAAGCGTCAGCACTACGAGAAGCCGAGCGCGAAACGCAAGCGCAAGGCGATCCAGGCTCGCAAGAAGATGCTCCGCAAGCTCTCGGAGGAGCGTCGCGCCACGATGTAATCCCTCTTCCTGCGGAGGACGCCGTCGATCTCCGTGCACTCGAGTTCGACGTCGTCCTCCGACTGATTTCCGCTCTCGCCCGAACCGGCCCCGGTCGCGAGGCCGTCCTCAAGACGAAACCTTCCTGGGATGAGGCGCACGTTCGCCGGCGTCTCGAGGAGACTTCCGAGCTCTCCGAGTTTCGCGCCCGCGAAGGACGCCTCCCGCTTGCGGGACTCCGGAATGTGTCGGTGCCGCTCGCCGCGCTCGAGGACTCCGGGGGCGCGGCAGCGCCCGAAGACTTCCGTCCGATCCTCTCTTCGGCGCGAGCGGCGCAGGCGGTCCGCCGGTCTCTGAACAAAGCCGAATCGCGCATACTCGCGGAACGCGCGAGCCGGCTGCCCGATCTGCAGCCTCTCGTCGACACCGCCGGGCGGATCTTCGGCCCGGACGGCGCGGTCCGCGACGACGCATCGCCGGAGCTCGCGGCGATTCGCCGCCGCCTCCGCCGCCGACGCACCGAGGTCTCGCGGATGCTCGACAAGATGCTCGAGACCCGCCGCGACGCACTCGCCGACGCCGTCATCGTGTTGCGGAACGACCGGTACTGTCTGCCGGTCGCCGCGTCGGCGCGGTCGCGGGTCGCCGGGATCGTCCACGACCGTTCCGGGTCGGGCCAGACAGTTTTCGTCGAGCCGCTCGAAGTCGTCGAGGCCAACAACGAGCTGGCACTGGCGGCAGTGGAGGAACGCCGGGAAGTCGAGAGACTCCTCGCCGCGCTCGGCCGCGCCGTGCTCGACCGCGCGAGCGACCTCCTCGCGGTGGAGGAAGAGCTCGCTTCGCTCGACGCGGGAGAGGCGGCCGTCGAGTTCGGCGAGCTTTCCGCCGGACGCGTGCCGGAGATTTCGGACGGCGGCGCGTGGGCGCTCGTGGGCGCGAGACACCCGCTCTTGGACGCCCGCCTCTCGGAGCTGCGCGGCCGCGTTCTCGGCGAGTCCCGCTCGCCGGGCCACTCTCGCCGGGACGCGGTCCCGCTCGATTTCGAGCTGCCGCGCGAAAAGCGAATGCTCGTCGTCTCCGGTCCGAACGCGGGGGGCAAGACCGTGGTGCTCAAGACTGCGGGCCTTTTGACGCTGATGGCGCAGTCGGGGATTCCGATCCCGGCCGGGCCGGGGACGCGGATTCCGGTGTTCTCGGAACTGCGAACGGAGATCGGCGACGCGCAGGAGATCCTGTCGGACCGCTCCACGTTCTCCTCCTCGATGGAGACGCTCGCGGAGATCCTGGAGACGGCGGCGCCGGATCGGCTCGCTCTGATCGACGAGATCGGAAGCGCGACCGACCCGGAGGAAGGCAGCGCGATCGCCGTCGCGTTCCTCGAGGAATATCTCGCTCGGGGCGGGCGCGCGATCGTCACGACCCACCTGTCGGCGGTGAAGGGCTTCGCGGCCGGGCGGCCCGACGCGGTTTGCGCCGCCATGGAGTTCGACGAGAAAACCGGACGACCGACCTATCGGCTGCACCCCGGGCTCGCCGGAAGGAGCCGCGCGCTCTCGGTCGCGGAGCAGCAGGGCCTGCCCGCGAACATGATCACCCGCGCCCGCGAAATCCTGGGAAGCGCGTGGGAGCGGCGCGACCGGGCGGAGTCGGACGCCGAGGCGGCGCTCGAGCGACTGCGACGCGCCGAGACCGAGCTCGCGCGCGAGCGGGAAACGGCCAGACGAGAAGCCGAGCGGCTCGCGGTGGAGCGGGAAGCCGCTTTCCGGGAGCGCGAGCGGATGCTCGAGACCGGGCTCGCGGGCTTCGAGAAGGCGAAGAAGGAGCTCGCCCGCCGCGTAGAGGCAGAACTCGACTCGATCCGCGAAGATGCGGCGCGCCGCGCGAGTGAATCGGCGGTGCAGATCCTCGCGAAGGCCGAGACCGACGCAGCCGGCGAAATCGTCGCGCAAGCGCGCGAAGACCGAGTCGCCCGGTCGCGCGCGCTCGGGCCGGGAGACCGCGCGCGGCTGCGCGGAACGCGGTCCGAGGGCATTGTTCTCTCGATCGACGGGGAGACCGCCTGGCTCGAGATCACAGGAAAACGGTTGGAGGTGCCGCTCACGGAGCTGGAGAGTGTCGCGAGCGCGGCTTCGTCTGTCGCCTCACGCCGGCCCTCCGGCGGCGCCGCTCAAAGAGGCGGTGAAGCCGAGCCCGCTTCCGACCTGGCCGTCTCCACCCCCGAAGTCAACGTCATCGGCAGACGGCTCGACGAGGCGATCGAGGAAGTGGAGAAAGCGCTCGACGGCGCGCTGCTGGCGGGCGCCGGCCGGTTCCGCGTCGTGCACGGGCACGGCACGGGAAGGCTGCGCGCTGGATTGCGAGATCATCTCCGGAAACATCCGGCCGTGTCCCGGCTGCGCGCCGCCGACCCGCGCGAAGGCGGCAACGGCGCGACCATCGTGGAGCTGAAATGAGGAGCGCGAGCGACTCATTTCATCCTGAGGCCCGAAGGGCCGAAGGATCTATTGAGGAAGGGATCCCTCGCGGCGGACCCCCCCCCGTCCTGAGCGGATGCGAAGGACTCGGGATGACAGCTGGCTAGGGATGACAGCTGCCTCGAGATGACAGGATAACGACATGTCGGATCTCGACATCAACGACAACGTGCTCGCGGAATTGCGGGCGGCAGTCGACATCGTCGAGGTCGTCAGCGAGCACACGCTTCTGAAAAAGGCAGGGCGCTCGTGGAAGGGTCTCTGTCCCTTCCACAACGAGCGCACGCCATCCTTCACGGTGGACCGCGACAAAGGCCTCTATCACTGCTTCGGGTGCGGCGCCGGCGGCGACGTGATCCATTTCGTGCGTCAGATCGACCGGCTCGACTTTCCCGAGGCGATCGAGGCACTCGCGTCGCGCTTCGGCGTGACGATCCCAAAGCGCGTCTCGCGTGGCCCCCGCGACGAGCAGCGTGAGAGGCTCCTCGCGGCGGTCGCCGCCGCGCAGCGCTTCTACGCCGCCGAGCTCGCGAAGCCCGGAAACCGCGCCGCCGCGTACCTCGAGGAGCGCGGCGTTCCCGAGCCCGTCGCGAAAGCCCTCGGCGTCGGCTACGCCCCCGCCGGTTGGGAGACGCTCGCGAAGGGCCTCGGCGGCAACTGGCCGGAGGCTCTGCTCGTCGAAGCGGGATTGCTGCAACCGCGTTCGGAGGGGCGAGGATCGTACGACCGCTTTCGGAACCGGCTCGTCTTCACGATCCGCGACGAGCGCGGCCGTCCTGTCGGCTTCAGCGGCCGCGTGCTCTCGCCCGAGGACGAGCCGAAGTATCTGAACTCTCCAGAGTCCCCGATCTTCGTGAAGAAGAGGCTCCTCTACGGACTCACCGACGCACGCGAGGCGATACGCCGGCGCGAAAGGACCGTTCTCGCCGAGGGGTGCTTCGACCACCTCGCGCTCTATCTCTCCGGCGTCCCCGAGACCGTCGCCTCGATGGGGACCGCGCTGACGCCCGAACAGGCCGCGCGCTTGAAGCGGCTCGCACCGCGCGTCGTCGTCTGCTACGACGGCGACGCCGCCGGGCGCTCGGCGGCGAGGACGGCGCTCCCGCATCTCCTCGCGCAGGGATTGGAAGTGCGGGTAGCCCGCCTCCCGTCCGGCGAGGATCCGGATGACGTGCGCCGGCGGGAAGGCGGCGATGCCCTCGGCTCGCGGATCGAGGCGGCTCCCGGGTATCTCGCGTGGCTGCTCGAGGAGCTGCGCCCGGGCGAGCCGCGCATCTCGCCGGAGGAAAAGAAGGATAGGATCCGCGCAATCCTGGAAATCCTCTCCGCGATTCCCGACCGAATCCTCCGCTACGAGGAGTACCGCCGCGTCTCGGAGGACGTGGGCGTGCCCGTCGAGGTCCTCTGGACCGCTGAGCCGGCGAACCGGGCCGGACCCGCCGGCGGCCCTGCACCCCCTGCCACACGGCAGGTTTCGGCGGCCTTCCCCAGCCCGGGAACCCCGCCCCCCGGGCCTCTGGGAACGCTCGGAAATGGATCGGTGTTATCGGGAGGGGAGATCCCCGCTGCGGAGCGACGGTTGCTCCAGTTGCTCATCCGGGGCGGAGAGCACATCTCTCTGATTCAGGGGAACTTACGGACGGAGCACCTGACACATCCGGGGGTTCGTGGGTTGGTCGAGACGTTTGGTCGAAGCGGGGGCGATCCGGGAACGGTTGATTTTCACAAATATCTGGGCGAACTTAGAGAATCGAGCGACATCGCCCTCGTGTCTCGTCTCGCGCTCGAGGAGAGCCCCGAGCCGACGAAGGAGGAAGTTTTGCGCCTCCTGCGGCGTCTCGAGAAGAAGTACTTAGAACGGGAGCAGGCGGCGGTCCAGGAAGCGATCCGGCGCGCGGAAGCGGCCGACAAAGGAGACGAGCTCTCCCGCCTGCTCCAGCGCAAACAGGAGATCGGGAAGCGAATCGTGGAGCTCGGGCGTTAGAGCCCGGGCGAAAGGAAAGAACTTGGTGATCGAGGAAAAGTACCCGGAAGTCCAGCTCCTCTTCCGTGCGGGGAAGGACAAGGGCTACCTGCTGTACGAAGAGATCCAGACCATCCTCTCTGACGAGATCGTCGGGAGCCCGCGCGAGCTCGAGCAGGTCTACGAGCGGTTCTTCGACCTCGGGATCGAGGTCGTCACGGACCCCGACCGCGCGGCGAGGAAGCGCGCGGCGCTCGACGCCGAGACTGCCGAGGAAGCGCGCGAGGCGGTCGAGAAGACGAACGACCCCGTGCGGATGTACCTGCGCGAGATGGGGACGGTCAAGCTCCTCGACCGCGAGGGAGAGGTCCGCATCGCCAAGCGCATCGAGCAGGGCGAGGCGAAGATCTACCAGGCGCTCGCGAACAACCCGGTCGTCCTCGAAGAGATCCTGAAGCTCCTCGAGAACGCGGGCCGCGACTCACGCATGGTCAACGAGCTCGTCAACCTCTCGGAGGACGCGGACGACCTCGACGACCGCGCCGCGCAGCGGATCGAAGCGGTGCTAGCGAGCTTCAAGAAGATCGGCGCGCTCGACAAAGACATCAAACGGATGAAGTTCAAGGCGCGCACGATCAAGAAGGGCACGAAGGCCCTGGCGCGCATCGAGGCTTCGATCGACCGGCGCATCGCCGACATGGCGAAGCTGATCCGCGCCGCGGACTTCACGCCCGCGGTCTTGAACCGCGCGATCGGAATTCTGAAGGACATCGACCGGCAGATGTCGGTGCCGGAATCCACGATCCGCCAGGACACGACGACGCTCAAGAAGGAAAAGAACGCGACCCGTATCGACTTCTACAAGCGGCGCATCGCCAAGTACCGGAAGTCGCTTCGCGAGCTCGAGCAGAAGTTCGGGGTCACGCACGAGGACGTCAAGAAGACGCTCCGGATGGTGCGCGAAGGGGAAGAGGAAGCCGACCAGGCCAAGCACGAGCTCATCGTGGCGAACCTGCGGCTCGTTGTCTCGATCGCGAAGAAGTACACGAACCGCGGGCTGCAGTTCCTCGACCTGATCCAGGAGGGAAACATCGGCCTGATGAAGGCGGTCGAGAAGTTCGAGCATCGCCGCGGGTACAAGTTCTCGACCTACGCGACGTGGTGGATCCGCCAGGCGATCACGCGCGCGATCGCCGACCAGGCGCGGACGATCCGGATCCCGGTCCATATGATCGAGACGATCAACAAGCTGACGCGCACGTCGCGCTCGCTCGTGCAGGAGCTCGGACGCGAGCCGAACGCTGAAGAGATTGCCAAGCGCATGGACATGCCGGTTTCGAAGGTCCGGAAGATCATGAAGATCGCCCAGGAGCCGATCTCACTCGAGACTCCGATCGGCGAGGAAGAGGATTCGCATCTGGGCGACTTCATCGAGGACCGCCAGGTGCTCTCGCCGATCGACGCGGTTCTCGTCTCGAACCTGCAGGACCAGACGCGCCGCGTTCTGAAGACGCTCACGCCGCGCGAGGAGCAGGTCCTGAAGATGCGGTTCGGCGTCGGGGACGGCTCGGAGCACACGCTCGAGGAGGTCGGGCGCTCGTTCAACGTCACCCGCGAACGCATCCGGCAGATCGAGTCGAAGGCGCTACGCAAGCTGCGGCACCCGTCGCGGGCCAAGAAGTTGAAGCCGTTCCTGGAAACGATCCGCTGAGAACGGATTCAAAGCTCAAGATTCGAAGTTCGAGGCTGCACTGACGGCCGCACGCTTTGCGATATATTTGCCGGGCGATCGCGCGCCGGGGTCCATAGCTCAGCGGTCCAGAGCCACCGGCTCATAACCGGTCAGACCCCGGTTCGAATCCGGGTGGACCCACCAAGGGGTCATTGAAGAGGGCTGGAGAGATTGGAGAGAAAGACTCGAGACCGAAAAGAAACGAAAAAGGCTTCTTCCAGAGGGTGTTCCACGACCGGAACACCCTTTTTCATCTCCCCCGGGCGGGCGCGGGCGTAACGCATGAACACCCCGCTCGACCAGCTCTACCGCCTGCAGGATCGGATCCGGTTCGTGCAATCTCGCCAGAAAGAGCGCGACACGATCCCATCCGAGCTCGTCGAGGTGGATCGGGAGTACCAGGAGAAGGTCGAAGCGGTCGCGCGTCTGAAGAAGCGGGTCGCCGAAGCGGATGGGGAGCGCCGCCGGGCGATGGCCGACCTCTCCGAGCACCGGGAGCGGCTCCGGAAGTACCAGACGCAGCTCCGCGCCGTTCAGAACAGCCGGGAATACGGCGCGGTCTTGAACGAGATCGACGGCGTCGAGAAGCTGGTCCGCGCCGCCGAGGAAAAGATCACGAGCCTCGACGCCGAGATCCAGAAGGCGTCGAAAGAGCTCGAGGGAAGGGAAGAGCTCCTGCCGCTCGAGACCGAACAGCACGAGGAGAGGCTGAAAGACTGGCGCCGCGCTCAACGGGCGATCAACGAGGAACTCGCCAGCGCTCAGGAGGAGATCGGGCGGCTCGAAGCGGCGATGAACCTGCGGGACCGCGCGGAATTCCTGCGGCTCCTCGAGAAGAAGGGCGGGCAGGCGATCGTGCTCGTCCTGGGAGGGTCGTGCTCCGCGTGTCACGTCAAGATCCGACCCGCCGCGCTTCAGGCGCTGAAAGCCGGACGCGAGATCACCTACTGCGACAGCTGCAAGAGGATTCTGTACTGGGACATGCAGAGGTCGTGACGCAGCATGAGATTCCGCGCCTACATCGATGGGGCCGCGCGGGGCAATCCGGGACCCGCGGGGGCGGGAGTCTTCGTCGAGCCGGAGCGTAACCGGCCCGCACTCGAGTTCTACGAGCCGCTCGGAAACACCACGAATAACGTCGCGGAGTACCGAGCGCTCCTTCTCGCCCTCGAGCGCGCCGAGGAGGCGGGCGCAGACGACGTCGAGATCCGCTCGGACAGCCGGCTCCTGGTGGAACAGATGCGCGGCAACTTCCGCATCCGAGCCGAGCACCTGAAGCCGCTGCTCTCCGACTCCGTCCTGCGCGCGAAACGATTTCGGAGCTTCTCGATCACGCACATCCCACGCGAGAGCAACACGCGGGCGGACCGGCTCGCCAACCTCGGCGCCGACGCGAGCGAGAAGTCCAGCCGGTTTTGAAGGACCTTCCTTCCGAGGGCGAGCTTTCGGCGCGGCGCGAGCGGGTCCTCGCCCGTATCGCCAGTGCGGCGGAGCGCCGCGGGCGGGATCCCTCGGAAGTCGCGCTCCTAGCGGTCACCAAGGGGCATCCGGCGGAGCTCGTCCTTCGCGCCGCGCGCGCCGGGTTCCGTCTCTTCGGCGAGAACCGCGTGGTCGAGGGGGTTCGGAAGATCGAGGCTGTTGCTCCGGAATTTCCGAGTCTCGTCTGGCGGCTCATCGGCCCTCTTCAGACCAACAAGGCGAAGCCGGCGCTACAATGGTTTTCAGCAATCGAAAGCCTGGATCGCGAACGACTTGCCGCGCGCCTGGAGAGTTTGCTCGCGGCGGAGGGCAAGACCTTTCCCGTGCTGCTCGAGATCAACATCGGCGGCGAGGAATCGAAGTCCGGCGCTCGCCCGGAGCAGGCGGAGAGCCTCGCCCGCGTCGCGCTCGCCTGTCCGCACTTGGACGTTCGCGGTTTGATGGCGGTTCCCCCCTACGACGACGACCCGGAGCGCTCGCGGCCATTCTTTCGAGAGCTGCGGGAGATCCGGGACCGCCTTGCCGCCCGCCTCCAGCATCCCCTTCCGGAGCTCTCGATCGGCATGAGCCACGATTTCGAGGTCGCGATCGAGGAAGGCGCGACCGAAGTCCGCGTCGGCACGGCGCTCTTCGGGCCGAGAGAGGTGGAATGAACGTCGGCAGCGCATTTGCGGCGGCGGTGCTGCAGGTCATCTTCGCCATCCTGTCGGTGATCCAGTGGCTCGTCATCATCGCCGCGGTGATCTCGTGGGTGAACCCGGACCCGCGCAACCCGATAGTGCAGTTCCTCTATCGGACGACCGAACCGATCCTGCGGCCCTTCCGCCGGATTCTTCCGCCGCAACGAACGGGAGGGATCGACCTCTCGCCGATCCTCGTGATCCTGCTCATCCTTTTTGTGAAGGTTCTTCTCTCGAACCTGTTCCTGACGTCTACCCGCGCGTTTTAACCGACTGCAACCGGAGGAACGACCATGCCCTCGCGCCTGACCCCTCTCGAGATTCAAAAGCACCGCTTTTCCCGCAAATGGAAGGGCCTCGACCCGACCGAGGTCGGCTCATTTCTCGACATCGCCGCCGAGGACCTGGAGGCGCTCGCCCGCGAGAACGCAGGCCTGCAGAGCCGCATCCGAGAGCTCGAGGAGGAGAACGCGGAGCACCGCCAGCGAGAACGCATCCTGAAAGAGACGCTGGTGTCGGCGCAGCGGGCGTCCGAAGACATCCGCGGGGCGGCGCAGAGCCAGGCGGAGCTGATCGTGCGGGAAGCCGAGGACTCTTCGGAGCGGTTGACCCACAGCGCGTTGCAGCGCGCTGCGGAGATCGAGAAGGCCATTCACGAACTGAAGCTTCAGCGAGCGGGCTTCCGCCTCGAGATCCAGAAAATGCTCGAGCTCTTCCACCAGGCCGTCGAAATGGACCGCCAGCAGGACGAGCAGGACCGTCCGCTGTCGTACCTGCGGAGGAACAATCCGGGCGGAGGGGCATAAGGGCGTCCGTCCTCTGTCACTCCGAGGCGCGGAGCGCCGAGGAATCTGGCTCGCGCGAGTTAGAGATCCTTCGCTTCGCTCAGGATGACCGCTGCGCGGTCAGATCCCTCGCCGCCTGCGGCGGCTCGGGATGACCGGGAGCCTCGACATTCGCGGCGCCGCATCGCTCGCAACGCCGCTCGGCTCGCAGGCCCGGCGCGGACGCGCACAGGGCGAAATCCTCCGGCTCCGCCAGCCGGCCGTCCGCGCCGAAGACGGAGTCCTCGTCTTCGTCGGCACCGAGAGCGACTACCGGCTCGTGTACGCCGGCCGGCCCGCCGACGTCACGGTCGATGCAACCGGCCGGACCCTCCTGCCGGGATTCGTGGACGCCCACACCCATCCCGTCTGGGTCGGCGACAGGGGCGAGGAAATCGGCCGCCGGCTCGCGGGTGAGAGCTACGCGTCGATCGCCGCCTCGGGCGGCGGAATTCTCGCGACCGTTCGGGCGACACGGGCCGCGTCCGACGAGGAGCTCTCGGCGACGGTGCGCCAGCGACTCCGCGCGATGCTCGAGCACGGGACGACCACCGTCGAGGCGAAGTCCGGATACGGCCTGACTTTCGAGGGCGAGATCCGGGCGCTCCAACTGCTCAGCGAGCTCGACGGCCCGGAAGCGCCCCGCGTCGTGCCGACGCTTCTCGCCGCGCACGAGATCCCGCCGGAGTACCGCGACCGGCGCGCGGAGTGGGTCCGCGTCGTCGCGGAAGAAATCGTGCCGCGCGCCGCGCGCGAGAGCCTCGCCCGCTACTGCGACGTCTTCTGCGAAGACGGCGTCTTCACGGTCGCCGAATCCCGGACGATCCTCGAAGCGGCCCACCGGGCCGGCCTCGGTCTGCGCGTTCACGCCGACGAGCTGACGCGGTCGGGCGGAACGCTGCTCGCGGCAGAGCTGGGAGCCGCGTCCGCCGATCACCTTCTCTTCGCAGGGGACGCGGAAATCTCCGCGCTCGCCCGATCCGGCACGGTCGCCGTCATCCTGCCCGGGACGGCGTGGTGGATGCGTTCGCGCCGCGCGCCCGCGCGCTCCATGATCGAGTTGGGCGTGCCGGTTGCGGTCGCCTCCGACGCCAACCCCGGAACCTGTTACACGGAATCGCTCGCCGCGGTGGCGGCCCACGCCTGCCTGGACTCGGGGCTCACGGTCGAGGAGACGCTGACCGGGATGACGCTGAACGGTGCGGCATCGCTCGGCCTGGCGGATCGGATCGGCTCTCTCGAGACGGGCAAGTCCGCGGACGTCGTCGTTCTCGACGCGCCGGACGACCGTCACCTCGTCTATCATTGGGGCGTCGACCTGGTATCAGCCGTGGTGCGGAGCGGCAACCTGGTGAGCTCAAAATTCAAAGTCCAGAGTCCAAACTAGCGAGATGGACTTCGAGAAGCTCTCCTTCGAAGACCTGCTCGCCGCTTTCGCGTCGAGTGCGCCGACTCCCGGGGGCGGCACGGCCGCGGCGCTCTCGGCGGCGATGGGCGCGGCCCTGGCGGAGATGGTCGCCGCCCTCACGCTCTCGAAGGAGAAATACGCCGCGTCGCACGACGTCGTGCGGCCGATTGCCGGGGCGGCGCGCCGCGCGCGCCAGGAGTTTTTGTGGCTGGCGCGGGAAGACTCCGAGGCGTATGACGCCGTCGTGGCGGCGCGAGGTCTTCCGAAAGAGAGCGATGTGCAGCGGAGCGCGCGGGCGCGGCGGATGGCCGAGTCCAACCGGCTCGCCGCTGAAGTCCCGATGCGCACCGCCCGGGCGGCGGTCCGGCTTCTCGGGACGCTGCCGGAGCTTGCCGCGAAGGGGAACCCCAACGCGGTCTCCGACGCGGGCACGGCGGCTCTTTTTCTCGACGCCGCCACCCACGCGGCGCTCTTGAACGTCGCGATCAACCTCGGTGGCGCGGACGACCGGGACTTCGTCGCGAACATGCGGTCGGAGTCGCAGAGGATCGCGCAGGAAGCGGCGCGCCTGCGCGAACGGGTCCTGGAGGCGGTTCGCAAGGGCTTCTAGCCGCGCGGCGGCGTCTTCCAACCTTCTCCACGATCGCGGCTTGCGCGTGCGCTCCTCCCCGCACGTTTTCCCTTGACAGGCGCTTACCGATTTGCTATTGTTGATCTATTGAATTGCGCGGCACCGGAAACGGGTCGCGCAATTTTCTTTTTCGCCCGTCTCCATCCCCTCGCAACCCGTTCTCCATGCGCCCCTTGGACTTCGAATCCGTCGGCTTGCGGGATCTGTCTTTCGCGGCCGCCCTTTCGCCCAAGCGCGATTTCATTGCGTTTTCGTCGAGTTCCGGCCGTCCCCGAAGGTTCGAGAATCGCCGACTCGCACGCTGCCGGGGGACCTCGAGGTGCCCCGCACCCCCTAGAATCCGGCCGCATGGCCGAGGCTCCGCCGAAGCTCTACCTCGTGGACGCGATGTCCAACATCCACCGCGCCTATCACGCGATCCAGCGGCTCTCGACCACCGCGGGCCGTCCGACCAACGCGATCTACGGCTTCGTGACGATGCTCCGCAAGATGCTCCGCGAGCACAGCCCCGACTACCTCGCGGTCGCCTGGGACGGACCGGAGAGGACGGTCCGCCACGAGGCCTACACCGAGTACAAGGCCAACCGGCCGACGATGGCGGACGATCTCGCGACGCAGCTCCCCGCGATCCGCTCGATCCTCCAGGCGTACCGGATTCCGGTCCTGGAGCTGCCGGGTTACGAGGCGGACGACGTCATCGGGACGCTGTCGAAGAAGGCGTCGTCAATGGGCTTCGAGGTCGTGATCGTGACCGCAGACAAGGACATGCTCCAGCTCGTCGGACCGCGCGTGCGCGTCTTCCACACCGGCCGCGAGAAGTTCTTGGACGAGGCGGGAGTCCGGGAGTTCTTCGGGGTCGCGCCCGGCCAGGTCGCCGACGTGCTCGCGCTCATGGGCGACAGCGTCGACAACATCCCCGGGGTGCCGCGGGTCGGCGAGGTCACGGCGAAGAAGTGGATCGCCGAGTATGGCGATCTCCCGACGCTTCTCGCCCGCGCCGACGAGATCAAGGGAAAGGTGGGCGAGAGCCTTCGCGAGCACAAAGACGATGCCCTGATCTCGCGCCGACTGGTCGAGATTCCGACGGACCTGGCGATTCCCTTCGAGCCGGACGCGTTCCGCTGCACGACCGCCGACGCGCCGAAGCTGAGAGAGCTCTTCGTCGAGCTCGAGTTCCACTCTCTGGCGGCGGAGATCCACGACGAAGCGGCGGTGCCGCCGGAGATTTCGGCGGTCCGGCGCAAGCCGGGAGAGCCCTTCGCCGTGGACGCTTCGCGGCCACTCGGCGTCGCGCTTCTTCGAGCGAAAGAGCGCGTTCTCCTCGCCGTCTCCGACGGGCAGAAAGTCGAGGTCGCCGAGGAATCGCGCGAAGAGATCGCAGCCCGCTGGCGCGCGCTCGACACTTCGGGTCGTCCGGTCACGATCGCCGACGCCAAGCCTCTCGACTCCCTCCTCGCGCGCGAAGGTGGAGCGGTCGCCGCCGACCTCTTCGACGTTTGCCTGGCGCAGTACGTCCTTGCTCCCGGAGTGGGCAGCTCGGAATTCGAGGTGATGGCTTTTCAGCGGCTGGGCCAGAAAGTCACGTCGAACAAGGAAGCCGGGATCGTCTCCTGCGCGCTGCCGGAGGGATACGCCGTCGAGACCGCCGACCGCTGGTTGGGCGAACGGGCGTCCGGCACCCTCGAGCTCGCCCGGCGACTGCGCTCGGAAATGGAGAAGCGGCCAGCGCTCGAGAAGATCTATCGCGAGATCGAGCGCCCGCTGACACCGGTGCTCGCGCGGATGGAACTCGCCGGGATCGCGGTGGACATTCCCTACCTGAAGGAGATGTCGGCGCGGATGGAACGGGACCTGCGCGCGCTCGAAGAGCGAATCTGGCAGGAGGCCGGAGAGCAGTTCAACGTCAACTCTCCCGTGAAGCTCGGGCAGATCCTCTTCGAGAAGATGAAATATCCGGTCGGCCGGAAGACCGCGAAAACGCGCGTCTCCTCGACGGGCGTCGAAGTTCTGAACGACCTCGCCGAGCAGGGATTCCCGATCGCGCGGCTGGTCATCGAATACCGGGAGATCGCGAAGCTGAAGGGAACGTACGTCGACGCGCTGCCCCAGCTCGCGGACGAGAATTCGCGCGTCCATTCCTCTTTCCACCAGACCGTCGCGGCGACCGGCCGGCTCTCCTCGTCCGACCCCAATCTGCAGAACATCCCGATCCGCACCGCGGCGGGCCGTGAGATCCGCCGCGCCTTTGTTGCGCCTCCCGGCAGCGAGTTGATCGTCGCCGACTACTCGCAGATCGAGCTGAGGATCCTCGCGCACCTCTCGGGCGACCAGAATCTGATTGCGGCGTTCGAGCGGGGCGACGACATCCACCGCGCGACCGCCGCGAAGATCTTCGGCGTCCCGTCCGATCTGGTCAGTCAGGAAATGCGGTACGCGGCGAAGCGGATCAACTTTGCGCTCCTCTACGGCATGGCGGCTTACACGCTCGGAAAGGACCTGGGCGTCCCGACCGCCGAGGCGAAGAGCTACATCGAGTCGTATTTCGCTCAGTTTCCGGCGGTGCGGGGCGCTCTGGACGGCGTTCTCGAAGAGGCGCGCTCGACGAAAGAGGTGACGACGCTCTTCGGCCGCGTGCGTCCGATCCCGGACATCCACGCCTCCAACGGGATGGTCCGCGGCAACGCCGAACGCATGGCGCTGAATGCGCCGTTCCAGGGCTCGGCGGCTGACATCATCAAGATCGCGATGGTTCGCCTCGATCGCGCGCTCGAAGAGTCCGGCTTGCGGGCCCGCATGCTCCTCCAGGTCCACGACGAGCTCGTTCTGGAGGCCCCCGCGGGCGAGGTCGCAGAAGTATCGGATCTCGTGCGGCGGGTGATGGAGGGAGCAGCGCAGCTGAAGGTTCACCTCGCCGTCGAGCTCAAATCCGGGGATAACTGGCTGGCGGCGAAGTGACCTGCGTCACATTTCGCTATACTTCGCGCTCATCTCGATGAGTCGGCGGATTTTCTCTTTCCTCATGTTCGCCGGCGTTCTGACGCTTGCAAGGGGGACCGGGCGCGGGCAGGAGCGAGCGGTCTCGCCAACGCCGCCGCCGACTCCTTCGACCGAACCCGCGCCTCCCACCGCGCCGCCTCCCGAGGCGACGCCCATCCCGGCGCCTGCGCCCGCACCGCCTCCCGAGACCACTCCCGTCCCCCCGCCTTCACCACCGACCGTCCCGACCAGTACGGTTTCTCCCGCCGCAGCGATTCCTCCGCCGCCGGCGCCGGTCGTCACGCCGGCTCCGCCGCCGGTCGCGCGGGTCATGGACTCGGCGGTCGTCGCCATCCTCCAGGCACCTGCGGAGAACCCTTTCGGCCTCGCCGCCGAGATTCCTGCGGCGCTCCCGCCGAAGTTGAGCTTCACGCAAGCAATCGTCCCCGCGACGGAGTATGTCTCCGCGCGCGTGGACGCGGCGGGCAAGCCGATGGGATTGAAGCAGGAGCGCGACCCGATTCCCTCGCTGGCGGGCGAGGCTCAGAAGTCCCTCGCGCGATGGACGTTCGAACCGGCGCGCCGCGGCTCGGAGAACGTGGAGACCTGGGCTTCCTTGAGGCTCGAACTCCAGGTCGAGATCGACCCGCCTCGCTCGGTCCAGGCCAACCTCGTTCCCGTGACGCCCTCGACCGCGATTCCCCGTCCGCTCGCATGGCTGTCCGACGGAGCGTGGCTCGAAACCCGCAAAGGGCCCGCGCCTGTCGGAGGCGTGTCGATCGAGGCCGTGGACTCGCCGCCGTTTCCGAAGAAGACGCCCTGGACGGCGGATTCCTACAAGGGACCGTTCGCCGCCAAGTTCTGGGTCAAGGTGAGGTCGAACGGCTCGGTCGAGAAGGCGATCCCGCTCGAAGCGACCGACCCGATTCTCGTGGGGTACCTGCGCCGAGCGATGTCCACGTGGACGTTCCGGCCGACGCAGGCGGGCGGCAAGCCCGTCGACTCCTGGAACGAGCTGTCGCTCTCGGGCCATGTCACCTACAAGGTGGAGCTGAAGCAGATTGCCTCGCTCCGAAGGAGCCTGGCCGGCTCGTAGTCTGTTCGGAGACCCGATCCCTCCCGATCTGGCGCGGCGCCTGCGCGCCGGATTCGCCAGCGAGCTCGGTCGCGCCCGGCTGCACGGCGGACTTCTCGCGCGGATTCTGACGTCGCTCGCCCGCGCCGATGCGATCGTCTTCGGCCGGCGGGTCTTCCTCTCCCGCCCGTCCGCGATTCTCGTCGCCTCGGATGCGATCGAGGGCGCTCGGCTTCTCGCCCACGAGCTCACGCACGTGCGGCAGTACCGGCGCTACGGCGCCGCCGCCTTTCTCGGAAGTTACGTCGGGGAGTACCTGGGACGCCGGCTCGCGGGCGCCTCCCACGCGCAGGCCTACAGCGAGCTCTCGTTCGAGCGCGAAGCGGAGGAATCCCGGCTGGCCCTCGAGCAGGTTCCCGGGGTAATCGAGGATCGCCCGGCCGACTCGATCTAGGAAGGAGCGTTCTGCCGGCGCAGTCACGCGCGGGAACGTTTACCACACACGGAACGCAGCCCGGCTACTTCCTAAGAATCTCCCTCCGGTCGCCGACCCGGCGGGTGATCTTCTCGCCGTCCAAGTACTCCAGGAGCGGGATCGCGAGCTTGCGGGAGAGCCCGAACATCTCCTTGAACTCCGCGATTTCGAAAGCGGGCTTACCGGAGGCCCTCAGGCGTGAGACCACGTCGTCGACCGCCTCGCGCGCGATGAGCCATCCACCCGGAAGGCGGACGATAGCTCCCCGTTTGACCAGGTAGCCGATCAGCCCCTCGACGACCTTCTGGCGGTGCTGCACGAGCTGCGTGACTTCAGCGAGCGAGGGAGGCGACAGGCCGCGCTCGCGAAACACGTCCGCGATCCGTTCGGAGAGCTCGCGCTCGCGCCCGATGAGATCGTCGCGGCCCGGAGCCCGCGCTTCGTCGCCGACCGCCGCGAACGCGCCGCGCTCGACCAGGGCCGCCTCGACCGCCTCCGCCCAGGGAAGGTCGGCCGCGGGAAGGAGACGCGACAGCAGCGTGCGGCGGGGCATGCCCACCGCGCCCGTTCCGGATTCGAGGTAGAGGTTGATTTCCCTCCGCGCCTTTTCGACCAGGGCCTCGAGCGCTCGCTCGGACATGTACCGTTCGGGCGACCGCCGAAGCACATGGACGCGGCGCGCCTCCCGCGAAGGCGAAAGCGCGGAGCGCACCTGCGCTGCAGGTACGCCGGCGCGCGGAGCGAGCTCGTCGTCGGAGACACCGCCTTCGCGGGCCTGCTCGATCCAGAGCTCGAGCTTCTCTCCGAGCGATCCCTTTTCGAGCCGATCCAGCACGGCGGTCACTTCGGACGCCCGCCGCCGTCCCAGAGGAGGCGAGAGCGGGTCGAGGACGATCCCGCCCCCGATCGTCGTGACCGGAGACAACCGCCGCAGGACGAAGCGGTCGCCCGGGACGGACGCAACCGGCGAGGAGAGGCGAAGTTGCGCGCGCGCCGAGCGGCCGCGCTCGATTGGGCCGCCTTCCAGGACGCGGACGAGAGCCCGCGCCTCGGAAGAGAAGTGGTGAAACGAAAGGCGATCGCCGCTCGCGACGGGCGGCGAAGAGTCGAGCAGCTCGATGCGGACGGTCAAAAGCGCGCTGGTCGCGAAGGCCCCCGGCGTCGCCAGCATCTGACCGCGCTTCAACTCCGACAGCTCGACTCCTGCGAGATTCACGCTCACTCGCTCGCCCGCCCGCGCCTCGGCGGTCTCGCGGCCGTGCACCTCGATCCGGCGCACGCGGACGCTTCGCCGCCGCGGAAGGAGCTCGAGCTTCTGTTCGCGCGAAATCGTTCCGGAGACCAGGCTCCCGGTGACGACCGGCCCGAAGCCGGCGATCGAGAACGCGCGGTCGATGGGAAGCCGAATCCCTCGCGACTCCCGCTCGATGTCGGCGTCATGGCCGGCGAGGTGGACGATCGCTCGCTTCAGCTCCTCGACGCCATCACCCGTGCGCGCGGAGACGGGGACGATCTCCGCCTCGGCCAGATTAGACCCGCGTGTCATCTCGCGGACGTCCGACGCCGTGATCTCGACGAGCTCGGGCGCGACGCGGTCCGTCTTGGTCACGGCGACGACTCCGCGGCGGATCCCGAGCATTCGAACGATCTCGAAGTGCTCGCGTGTCTGCGGCATGACCGATTCGTCGGCGGCGACGACGAGGAGGACCGCATCGATCCCGCCTGCTCCCGCGAGCATGTTTCGGACGAACCGCTCGTGACCCGGAACGTCGACGAACGAGATCCGGACTCCTTCCCACTCGGCGTGCGCGAAGCCGAGGTCGATCGTGATCCCGCGCCGCTTCTCCTCGGGAAGCCGGTCCGTGTCGATGCCGGTCAGCGCGCGAACCAGAGCGGTCTTGCCGTGATCGATGTGACCGGCGGTTCCGACGAGGAAGCGATCCACAGCGGAAGGCTACAGCGATGGTAGCCTCTTCCGCATGCGCGCCGTGATCGAGAGCGACTTGAAGAAGGCGCTCAAGGCGGGCGAGAAGCGGCGAGTCTCGACTCTGCGACTGCTGCTTTCGGCGTTCCAGAACGAGAAGATCCACGCGGGACGCGAGCTGACCGACGAGGAAGGAGAGGCGGTCGTCCGCCGCGCCGTCAAGCAGCGGCGCGAGGCGATCGAGCAGTACTCGCGCGGCAACCGCGAGGACCTCGCGCGAGGCGAGAGCGAGGAGCTCGCGATCCTCGAAGCGTACCTACCCGCAAGCCTGCCGGAAGAGGATGTCGAGACGGCGATCCGCGAGATCATCCGGGAAAAGGGCTACTCGACCGCGCGAGAGGCCGGGCTCGTCATGAAAGAGCTCATGGCTCGTCATCGAGGACGCGTGGACGGCAAACTCGCGCAGGAGATCGCGCGGCGGCTGCTGCATTGAGTCCGCTTCCGGGGGATTCGCCGCAGCGCCACAGGGCCGAGGAGATCGAAATCAAACTGCCAGCTCCGGATCTGTCGGCGCTCCGGGAGAAGCTGCGCGCGCGGGGAGCGGAGCTCGTTGCGCCACTCCACTTCGAATCGAACGACCTCTACGACGACCCGGACGGAACGCTAGCCAAGGCCGGGTGCATACTGCGGCTCCGGAAGACGAGCGGCGGCGCGATCCTGACTTTCAAGGGCCCGGCGCGCTTCGAGGCCGGAACCAAGATTCGGGAGGAGAGCGAGACGGAGGTATCTGATCCGGCCGAACTGGAGCGCATCCTCGAGGGGCTCGGGAAGCGGCCGCGCTTCCGCTACGAGAAGCGGAGGGAAGAGTGGTCGCTCGGCGACTGCGCAATCGCGCTCGACGAAACTCCGATCGGATGCTTCATCGAGGTCGAGGGAGATCCGAGCGCCATCCGCCGAGTGGTCCATGACCTTGGCTTCGATGCATCGGAATCTCTGCCGTACTCCTACGCCGAGCTCTACACCCGGCGCCGGCGGGAGGACCGCTCTCTTCCCCCCGACATGGTCTTTCCGAGCGCGCCCGACCTTCCTGGAAAAGACCGTTGAAAGCAATGCTTCTCGCGGCCGGCCGTGGAGCGCGGTTCCGGCCGGTCACCGAAGCCATCCCCAAGGCTCTCTTTCCGTTTCTGAACGTCCCGCTTCTGCGAACGCACCTCGCCCGACTCGGCCGGGCGGGCGTCGGAGAAGTCGGCATCAACGTCCATCACCTGCCCGAGGCGATCCACGAGAACGTTCGAAAGCTGCCGCCCGACGCTCCCAAGACCCGGCTCTTCCACGAGCCGGAAATCCTCGGTACCGCGGGCGCGCTTCGCAACGCATCGGACTTTCTCTCGGGCGACGATTTCCTGCTCGTCAATGTCGACGCATCTCTCGAGCCGGACTTTCGAGCCCTTCTCTCGCGCCATCGTGAGAGCCGGCGCGCCGTCACTCTCCTCGTCACGGAGAACAACGAGCCGACGCGGTTCACCCCCCTCGCCGCGGAGGGAGACCGCATCATCTCGTTCGGAAGGGGCTCCTCCTGGCCTCTCGTCTACACCGGCGTTTGCGTACTCTCTCCCCGCGTTCTTTCCCGGATTCCAGCCGGCGAGCGGTCGCTCGTCGCCGACCTCTGGCAGCCGCTCCTCGATTCCGGAGAGGAGATCGGATGGCTCCTGCACGACGGGCCCTTTGCGGACCTCGGCACGCCGCGAGACTTCCTTCGCGCCACGCGTCAAGCGCTCACGCGGGGCGGACCGTTTCCGCCGGAGAGCGGAACGTTCGATGCGCCGACGCGCATCCTCTCCAAGATCCCCCTCCGGGGGTTCGACGGTGTTTCGACGGTCGTCGGCCAGGCTTCGATCGGAAAAGGCGCGCGGCTGATCGAGAGCGTCGTCTGGGACGGCGTCGAGGTCGGCGCCGGGGTTGATCTCAAGGACTGCGTCGCCGCCGGCGGGCGAGTGCCTCCGGGCGCGGCCTTCCGCGACGCCGTCCTGTGGGCTGCGCCGAAAGAGACGGTCTCGGCCTATCCGCTATCGCCGGGCACCTGAGCTGCTCACCTCCTCCAGCTCTTCTCGCCCCGGATGTAGTAGAGCGTGTGGATCTTCGCAGTTCTTCCGAAGACCCGCACGACTGCCATCCGGTCACGCCCATCCCAGAGGTAGATCGAACCCGGTGTGCTCTCGCCGGCGGGAGAAAAGGAGCAGAGGTCGGAGTTGTTGAACCGAATGGGATCGTCCAAGCGGTCGAGCTTGCGTCCGGGAGTCACCGGGTCGGGAACAGGCGAGTCCGGCAGAATTCCGGGTCGTACGTCGCCGCGCAGCCAGGGAATCGAGAGGCCGAGCGAGCGGTCGACGCCGGACGCGATTTCCGAGGTGCGGACGCCGTTTCCGTTTCCGTCGCGATAGAGAGCCCATTCGTAGCGCCCTCCGTCCTTGCGGAACTTCAGGGCGACGACGACCCCTCTCGTCAAAGCGTACGAGCGCGCGCGGAAGAACGCGGCCGCGAGCTCGGCGGCGGCCGAGCGGACGGCCAGAGAAGCCTGGAGCTGAAAAGCGCCGGCCGCAGTCGCCGTCACGAGCGCAGCGGCGAGTGCGAGCACGACGACGAGCTCGAGCGACGAGAACCCGAGTCGGAAGGAAGGCCCGGGACCGCTTGCGCGGCCCCGGGCGGGCACGATCGTCACCGTCCCTTGCCCGCGGGGACGGAAGCCGGAGCGGACTTGGGAGCGGGCTTGTTTTTGGCGGGAGCGGGAGCGTCCCGTTTCCGGGCCGATCCCAGGCGAACCTTGGCGGCAAGTGTGGTGGGGCCGCTCACGGCGACGTAGGGCTTCAGGGTCAGAAACATCTTTTCGCCGATTCCCTTGACCTCCATGAGGTCCTCGGGTCGGGCGAACGGTCCGTGGGACTTTCGGTACTCGAGAACGCGCCCCGCGACCTTCTCGCCGATGCGGGGCAGGAGGGCGATCTGCGTCGCAGAAGCCTGGTTGATGTTGACCTTTCCACCGGCCGGGGCCGCGCCCGGTGTGTCGGCGGTGAGACTGGCGGCGGTAAAGAGAAGGAGAGCGGCGAGAAACGAGCCCAGTCTCCCGCGGCGCGCCGCGCCGCTCGCGGAAGGGAGGGGTTGCAGAGATCGAGTCGTCATTCGAAACTCCTTTGCGGTTCCGGGTGGTCGGCGAGAGGCCTCTTCCGTCTTCGTCCTCATCGAGCTTTCGCGATCAGGCGTTCTCCATCGGCACCTCCTGGCTTTTTTCGGGCGGGATCGATCGCGAGAAGCGTGCCGTGCGCCGCGCTTGCCGGAACCTCTGTGCCGGAAGGCTTTCGCTCACATCCGGCCGGGCAGGGGCGACGGGAGGGCAGCAAGGAAAACTGTCGGCCGGTCGAGGAAAGCGAACGGAATTTGCTCACCCGGAAGGACTCGCGCGAAGGGAAAGAGAAATTGCCACCTGACCGGAGTTTTGGCGGAACTCCGAAGCTCGCCGATAGACTTCTTCCCCGTGGCGGGCCGGGAGATCGTCGTCGGCGTATCGGGAGCGTCGGGCGCGTCGCTGCCCCGCCGTTTCGTGGATCTCGCCTCCCGCGCCCGCGGCGTGTCGAGCCTTCACCTTCTTTTCTCGGAGTCGGGTCTCGCCGTGGCGGCGAGCGAGATCGATCCCGCGATCGGCTCGGCGGCGGAATGGGTCGCCCGCCTCGATCTCCCCCGCGACGCGGCGCGCAGGATCGTGCTCCATCCGAACGAGGACGTCGGGGCTTCGATCGCCTCCGGGTCCTATCCGGTTGCCGGCATGGCGGTCATTCCGTGCAGTGCTGGCACGCTGGGCGCGATCGCCAACGGAATTTCCCGCGACCTCCTCCAGCGCGCGGCCGACGTGTGCCTGAAGGAGCGGCGGCCGCTCGTTCTGGCGTTCCGCGAATCGCCCTACTCACTCATTCACGTAGAGAACATGCGCCGCGTGACGCTGGCGGGCGCGATCATCGCGCCTCCTTCTCCTGCCTTCTACGTGAGTGACCCTTCCATGGCGCGATTTCTCGACGCGTGGTGCGGACGGGTTGCGCGACTCCTCGGCTTCGAGCTCCCGGGGGAGAGGTTCCGCTGGACCGGGAGAAGCGGGCGATCCCCGAGCCGGCGCCGCCCGCGATGAACCGCCCGCCCGGGGTCGCGCGTCCGCTCCGGACGACGCTCGAAATGATCAAGTTCTCCCACACGATCTTCGCGCTGCCGTTTGCCGTCCTCTCCGCCGTGCTGGCCGCCGGCGGCTG
>DASXSX010000029.1:0-5892 GCA_036505815.1 Thermoanaerobaculia bacterium | reverse complement strand
GGGCTCGACGACTTCCGCCGCGGATACGAGCGCGGAATCCGTCATCTGCGCGAGCTCGGATAAGACTCTCGCGCGGCCATGAAGAAGGCGCCCGTCTCCGCCGCGCTGGCGACACTGCTGTTTTCCTTCCTCGCTGCGGCTCCGCCGGACGCTCCCGTCGTCGCGATCAAAGCCGCCCGCCTGCTCGACGTGAAAGCCGGGCGCTTCATCGATCGGCCGATCATCGTCGTCCGCGGCGGGCTCGTCGAGAGCGTCGGCAGCACGGCGCCCGCGGGAGCGCGCGTGATCGACCTGGGCGACCGGACGCTCCTGCCGGGTCTGATCGACACGCATACGCACGTGCTCCTCCAGGGGGACGCGACGCAGGCGGAGTACGAGCAGCAGATCCTGAAGGAGTACCCGGCGCACCGGGTCGCACGCGCCGTGCGCGCGCTGAAGATTGCGCTCGAGCACGGGTTCACGACGATGCGCGACCTGGAGACCGAAGGCGCGTCGTACGACGACGTGGCGCTGCGCGACGCGGTCAGCGAAGGAGTGATCCCCGGACCGCGCCTCCAGGTCGCCGGGCCGGCCCTTTCGACGACCGGCACGTATCCGATCCTCCATTTCCGTCCGGACTGGAAGTTTCCGACCGGCGTCCAGATCTGCGACGGCGCGGACGGCTGCCGGCGCGCCGTGCGGGAACAGCTCTCCTACGGAACGGACTGGGTCAAGGTCTACGCGAACACCGGCGGGTTGCACACGACGGCAGACGGTTACGTCGATTCGCCCCCGAACTGGACCAAGGAGGAGCTCGCGGCGGTCGTCTCCGAAGCCCATACACGCGGCGCGAAGGTGGCGGCGCACGCGACCTCCGACACGGGCGCGCGAATCGCGGTCGAGGCCGGAGTCGACTCGATCGAGCACGGCGATTCGATCCGGCCGGAGATCGCGCGAGAGATGGCGCGCAAGGGAATCTTCCTCTCCCCCACGCTGACGGTTACCGCCTACGTGGCCGAGCCCCGGGCGAAGGAAGGCCGGCAGATCTGGGCGGAGATCCCGAAGTCGCACGCACGGTCGATCGCGAACTGCCGACAGGCGGGGGTGAAGATCGCGTTCGGGACCGACGCCGGCGGTTTCCCCTGGACCGAGATCAACCAGGCGCGGGAGTTCGAGCACGAAGTCCGAGTCGGAATGTCGGCTCTCGAAGCCGTCCGCAGCGCGACGTCGGTCGCCGCAGAGCTCCTCGGTCTCGCCGGACGGGTCGGGATCGTCGAGAAGGGAGCCTGGGCGGACCTCGTGGCGGTCCCCGGAGATCCTTTGAAGGACGTCGGCGTTCTCTCCCGAGTGGACTTCGTGATGAAGGCGGGGGAAGTCATTCGGGCGCCCGCGCCCGAGTAAATGCTTCGAGTCGGCTTAACCGGCGGGCTCGCGTCGGGCAAGTCGACGGTCGCGGCCTATCTCTCCGCGCTCGGCGCAGCGGTCTTCGACGCGGATCGCATCGTCGCCGATCTCTACCGCCCGGGCGGGCCCGGGGAGGCCGCGGCCTTGGAGCTCTTCGGAGCCGAGGTTCTCGACGGGCACGGCGCGGTGGACCGGACCCGACTCGCGCGGATCGTCTTCACGGACCCGGCAAAACGTCACGCGCTCGAGTCGCGGATCCACCCGCTCGTCGGCGCGGAGATCGAACGGCTGTTCGAAGAGGCCCGGAGAAAAGGCGTGCCCGTCGCCGTCGCCGAGGCGTCGCAGCTCCTCGAGGCCGCCACCGAGAACCGCTGTGACCGGGTGCTCTTAGTCGTCGCGCCCGACGAGGAGCGTATCCGGCGCTGGAGCGAGAAAGGCGGCGACCGCGACGACGCCCGACAGCGGATGGCGGCGCAGATTTCGCCGGAAGACGCGCGGCGGCGCGCCACCGATGTCCTCGTCAACGACGGCTCGCTCGAGGAGCTCGAAGAGAAGGTCCGCGAGCTTTTTCGCCGCTGGACGAAGGAGTAGCATCCGCGTATGCCGGCTGGCCGTGCGATCTCCCCCAATCCCATCTCAGTGCGCGACGGAGACGTGCTCGTTCTCGTCGGCACCATCAAGGGAGCTTTCCTCCTCCGCTCCGACCGCTCGCGGCGGCGCTGGGACGTCGGCGGACCGCACTTCCCGGGCCAGTCGGTCTACGCGATGGCCTATGACGACCGCGAGGGACGCCATCGAATCTGGGCGGCGCCCAAGAGCCTCCACTGGGGTGCGGAGCTCTGCGCGAGCGACGACTTCGGACGGCGCTGGAGCCGGCCGGAAGTGCCGCGGATCTCCTTTCCGCAAGCTTCGGGCGCCACGCTCGCAAACGTCTGGCAGATCGAGCCGGGGCTCGAGGACGAGCCGGATCGTCTCTTCGTCGGGGTCGAGCCGTCCGCCCTCTTCGAGTCGCGCGACGGCGGCGAGAGCTGGTTCTTGAACGAGGGACTGTGGAACCACCCGCACCGCCCCCGGTGGATGCCGGGCGGCGGCGGGCTCTGCCTCCACACGATCTTGACGGATCCGGCGCGGCGGGAGCGCCTGACGATCGCAACGTCGACCGGCGGCGTCTACCGCACCGACGACGGCGGGAAAACGTGGCAGGCGAGAAACCGCGGCATCCAGGCCGAATTCTTGAAGGAGAAGGATCCCGAGTTCGGGCAGTGCGTCCACAAAGTCGTGCGTCATCCGTCGAAGCCGGAGCGCCTGTTCCTGCAGCACCATTTCGGCCTCTACCGGTCGGACGACGGCGGCGACACCTGGCGCGAAGCGGCGAACGGCGTTCCGTCGGACTTCGGCTTCGCGATGGCGATCCATCCGCGCAACACGGAGACGGTGTACATCGTCCCGCTCCACTCCGACCAGTTTCGCTGCCCGCCGGAAGGCAAACTGCGGGTCTATCGAACGCGCGACGGCGCCCGCTCCTGGAAGCCGCTCGCCCGCGGTCTTCCGCAGAAGGACTGCTACGACACGGTGCTGCGCGACGCGCTCGCCGTCGACGGCGAGGACCCCGTGGGGGTGTATTTCGGGACGCGGGACGGGTGCCTCTATGCCTCGCGCGACGAGGGAGAGAGCTGGTCGCTCGTAGCGGAGAATCTTCCCGCCGTCACGTGCGTCCGCGCGGCGACCGTGCGCGGGCGGGTGAAGGCGCGGGCGCGGGTGCCGGCGGCAAAGCCGCGGACCGCCGAGCGCCGGCGCCGGAGGAAGGCGGCGTGATGCCGGTCTCTTTCTTCGTGCCCGGACCGCTGCGCGACTTCGCGGAAGGCCGTTCACGCATCGACCTGGAAAGCTCGCCCAGGACGCTCGGCGAGGCGCTCGCAGAGCTCGGCGCGAAATATCCGGGCGTCGCGCGGCGGGTCCTCGACGAGCGCGGCATGATGAGGCCGCACGTCAACCTCTTCGTCGGCCCCGACTGTGTCCGCTTCGGCGACGGACTCGCGACCCCGATTCCGGAGGATTGCGAGATCGCGATCCTGCCCGCGGTCAGCGGAGGCTGATCCGCCGGGGCGGTGAAGAAGACCGTCGAGGAATACCTCGCACGCGACGCCGAGCCGGAAGCGTCGCTCGCGGACGACATCGACGAACAGTTCGGACACGCGCTCCAGATCCCCGCCTACGCGGAGAAAGAGAGCCTCCTCGAAACGCTCGGCTCCGTTCCGGCGGGTCCGGAGGGCCCCGTCTTGATCGTCCTCGTGATCAACGCGCGCGCGGATTCGTCCGGGGAAGTCCACGAAGCGAACCGCGTGGCGCGGGAAGAGATCGCAAGGCTCTTCCCTCCATCTCGGATCATCTCGACCGATCCGCCGGCCCATCTCTTTGATCATCCCCACGGCCGGCTGCTCGTCATCGATCGCTCCGCTCCGGGTCGCTTCCTGCCGGCCGGGCAGGGCATCGGCCTGGCTCGGAAGATCGGGTGCGATCTCGTACTCTCCCTCCGCGCGGCGGGCCGCATCGCATCGCCCTGGATCCACGCGACCGATGCCGACACACTCCTGCCCGGCGACTACTTCGAGCAGATTGCACGCGTCGAGGCGGACTGCACCGCGGCGGCGATCTATTTCTTCGAGCACCGCTTTTCCGAAGAGGAATCCCTCGCCCGCGCCGGCCGCCTCTATGAGATCTCGCTCCGCTACCACACGCTCGGCCTGGCATGGGCCGGGTCGCCGTACGCCTACCAGAGCATGGGGTCGTGCCTCGCGATCCGCGCCTCCGCTTACGGGGAGGTCGGAGGGTTTCCGAAGAAGAAGGAGATCGAGGATTTCACAATCTTGAACGATCTCGCGAAGATCGGCCCGATCGAGCGACTGGCGGGAAGTCCGGTCCGCCTCGCGGGCAGGATCTCGACGCGGGTTCCGACCTCCACCGGGCAGGCGCTTTCGGTTCTCGTCGGCAAGCGCGGCGTCGAGAAGTCGTTCCGTCTCCATCACCCGCTCGTCTATGCCCACCTCGCCGCCTGGATTCGCGTGCTCGGCGCGATCGCGCGGCGGGGCCCCGACCTCGCGGCACCTCTCTCCGCGCTTCCGCGGGAAAACCCGTTCTTCCGCGCCGACCTGCTCGAGGAGGCGCTCGGCGACATGGGGGCCTTCGCCGCCGTGCGGGCGGCCATCCTGGAGCCGGGCGACGAGATCACGGTTCTGCGCCGGCTCCACTCCTCCTTCGACGCGTTCTCGACCCGCGAGCTCTTGGACGCCCTGCGCGACGGCGGGATCGCGTCGCTGCCGTACCGCGAGGCGCTTTCCGAAGCGCCGTTCGCGGGCCTGGCCGACTCCACGGAAGAAGATCTCGAAGAGCTGCGGGCGCTCCTGGCGCAGGAGGAGCGGCTGCTCGCTGCCACTCCGGCCGGGGTGCCATCGCTCGAGCCCGAACAGGCTTGAGCGGCCTCCCTCTCCCGGCAGGGGTCGGCGTGAGGGTTTGCAATTAAATTCGCCTGATGTATAAATATGCAAATGCAGAAGATTCGCGCGAGCGTCGCGGGGGCGTCGGGATACGCGGGCGGGGAGCTCGTGCGGTGGCTCGCGTGTCACCCGGGCGTCGACCTCGTCCACCTGACCGCGTTTCGCGAGCAGGGGCGGCCGCTCGCGGACGTCTTTCCGAACCTGCGCGGCTTCGGCAATCACACGTTGAACGGCACCGGCTGGCGGCGGATGGGAGAGGACTCCGACGTGGTCTTCCTCGCGCTTCCCCATGGAGCTGCGATCGAGGCGGTTCCCACGCTCCTCGAAGGGCACGCGCGTGTCATCGACCTCGGGGCGGACTTCCGCCTGAAAGACCCGGAGACGTACGCCCGGTGGTACGGCTCCGGCCACGGGGCCGCCGGGCTCCTGTGCGAAGCGGTCTACGGGTTGCCCGAAGCGAACCGCGAGCGGGTGCGCTCCGCGCGGCTCGTCGCCAATCCCGGCTGCTATCCCACGGCGGCGGCACTCGCGCTCCTCCCGCTCGCGGCGAGCGGCCACGTCTGCGGGCCCGTGATCGTGGATGCGAAGTCGGGAGTCTCCGGCGCGGGACGCAATCCATCCGCCGCGACGCACTTCTCCGAGGTCAACGAGAACGTCAAGCCGTACAAGCTCGGGGAGCACCGGCACGGCCCGGAGATGGAGCAGACGTTCGCGGAGGCGGGCAGCCCGGTCTCCGTCTATTTCGCCCCGCACCTCGCGCCGATGACCCGCGGGATCCTGGCGACCTGCTACGCGCCGCTCGCGGACCCGCTCGGCGCCTCCGACCTGCTCGCGCTCTATCAGGCGGCCTACGCGAAGGAGCCCTTCGTCCGCGTTCTGGATCACGACCTTCCCCAGACGAAAGCGACGCTCGGCTCGAACTTCTGCGACGTCGCCGTGCGCGTCGACGGGCAGCGCGGCCTGGCGGTCGCCGTCTCCGCGATCGACAACCTCGTCAAGGGCGCGGCCGGCCAGG
>DASXSX010000028.1:0-13130 GCA_036505815.1 Thermoanaerobaculia bacterium | reverse complement strand
GGTACAGCCGGAAGACGAGCTATCCCGGGTTTTTCGAGCCGCGCCGCACCCAGGGGGAGTGGCGCGCCTTCGTCAACGCCGCCGTCGTGTTCCGCTAGCGAACGCTAAGCTCGACGGCGCTACGCTCACGCCACGAAGAACAGCACGACGAGGAAGTGGAGAACGCTTCCGGCCAACACGAAGAGGTGGAAGACACCGTGGCTGTGCGCGTATTTCTCGTCGATGAGGTAAAAGAAGACGCCCGTCGTGTAGAGGATGCCCCCGGCGAAGAGCCAGGTCATTCCGGCTGACCCGATTGCCTGCCGAAGGGGAACGAACACGGCGAGCGCCAGCCAGCCCATCAGAAGGTATAGAGACACGGAGAGGCCACGGATCCGCTTCGGTACGAGAAACTCCTGGAGGATGCCGACGGCGGCCAGCGTCCAGACGACGCCGAGGAGCGAATATCCCCAAGGTCCCCGGAGACTGACCAGCGCGAACGGCGTGTAGGTGCCGGCGATCAACACGTAGATGCTCGTATGGTCGAGCCTCCGGAGAACGCCTTTCGCTCGACCGGTGACGCTGTGGTAGAGGGTCGAGACGAGGTAGAGCGTGACCAGAGCGGCGCCGTAGACCGAGAAGCTCACGATCTTCCATGGGTCACCCGTCCGCGCGGCGGTCACGAGAAGTCCCGTCGAGCCCGCCACGGCAAAGATGGACCCGGTCAGATGAGTGACGCTGTTGAAGATTTCGCCGCGAACCATGCTGCGCCCGAGACTACCGCGCTGCTGCCTGGTGGCCCGCGAGATGCACCCGGACAGAAGACGAATCAGCCCCGATCGGGCCAGACTCGTGGAACGGCGATCGTGTCGCGATGCTCCCGACTCGCCGGGCGAGTCTCCGCCTTGGTGAGCTCTCTCTTCCCCGGCGGCCGGACGGGACCGCGGCCGTACGCCGTCTCCGCGTCGAGAACCGCAATCGCGTTCTTGTAAATGGCCTCCACCTGGCCACGCTCGTTGCCGATGACGGTCAGGCCGATCTTGCCGTACTCAGAGATTGCTCCCATCATGTGAAACAGCACTCCGGTCTCGCTGTTCTGACTGTAGTGAAGGTGGTTGATCGTCGTGATCTCGAGTAAGTCCTCCGGCGTCAAACCGCGGTACGCCTCCGACTTCAGGTTGTCGGTCGAGCGGTAGTACTTCGCCGTCCCGCTCGGCGAATGAAAGAGCCCGGAATCCGGATCGAGCTCGCCCCCGGTCAAAAACTGCAGAGCGAGAAAAGGGTGCGTCGTCCCACCGACTCGGAGGTTGATCTCGAGGGCGAACATTTCCCACGGCTCTGCTCCGGACGAGCGGCGGACGAGGAAATCCACGCCGAAACGGCTCACGACGCCGCGTACCGCGAGCGCTTCGCCGACCCGCCGCCCAGCGTCCTGAATCTGCCGCCGATAGCTTCCCTCCGCCGGGAACTGGCAGCCGAGATACACCTGGTTCGTCAATCCGCCCAGGAGCTGGTCATGCGTGGAGATGAGGACGACCTTTCCGTGCGGATCGATCCGGAGCTGGCAGCTCGGCGACCGCGTCTCTCCTCCTTCCAGGAACTCCTCGACGATCCCGCCCATCGCCCGGAGCTTTTCCAGGTACGCGGAGGAGGTCTCCGAGGGAACCGAAAACGTGATCCCGCGCAGGGCATCGGAAAGCGCCGGTCGACCGCTCTCCTCCGGAAAGCGGAAGAGGGCGTTCCCCTCGCCCGAAAAACTTCTCTCCAGCTTGATCACGGCCTTGCGGATTCCGGGTCTGTTTTCTCGCAGCGCTTCGAGAGCGTCGACGACGTCGGACTCCGAGCGGAGATCCTCGAATCCTTCCGGAAGCGGAACTCCGGCTTCGCGAAAAACCTTGCGGCTTCCGGACTTCGTTCCGAGATGCTGCAGATCCGGATCGACTCCGTTCAGGGGAATTCCGAGCAGCACTGCAAGCCGGCGCTCGAGCGGCGTCGAGTTGAAGACGGTTAGGAAGGCGCGGTCCGGATCGCCGATGCCGTAACGGATCCGCTGGATCAGGCGCGGACGCTCGAGGATCTTCTCGGTGAGCGAGCGGGGCGAGGCGTCGTGTGCGCACAGAAGCGTGAGCCGCGACCGCGCGTGGCTCGCCGGGATCCCCGCCAGGAGCTGGAAGTAGTAGTCGAGGATCAGAGGATGGACGGGCTGCGACGTGACGTAGACCATGTGGGCCTGCGGGTTGCGGAGCCGAATCAAAAGGAAGAGGAGCCGCTCCTCGTAGAAGCTCGACCCTTCGAGCTTCTCGAGCTCCCGCTGGTCGAGAGTCATCGACGGCACGACCACGGAGGTATAAGGCTGCTCTTCTTGCGCGGAAAGCGCGTTCCAGAGCTCGTTCAGGCGCGGCTGGATCTGCCGGAACAGGGCGAGCTCGCGTTCGGGCGAAAAGTCGCCGGGAAACGGGGGTTTCGGGATCACGACGGTGCCTTGGGGATCGGAGTTCTCCTCTCTGGTCCGGAGAAGAATACCGGGAACCCGCCGCCAATTTCCGGAAATGCCCTTGCCGCCTTGCATCCCGGACGCGCTTGCCATAACTAGCTGCGTGTGGCCGGCGTGACGTTCCGCGGAGTCGATAAGAAATACGGCGAAGTCTTCGTCATCGAGGACCTGAACTTGGACGTCGTCGACTGCGAGTTCCTGGTTCTGGTCGGCCCCTCCGGCTGCGGCAAGACGACCGCGCTCCGGATGATCGCCGGTCTGGAGGAAGTCTCCGGGGGCACGATCGCGATCGGCGAACGCGTCGTCAACGACGTGGCGCCCAAGGACCGCGACATCGCGATGGTCTTCCAGAACTACGCGCTCTACCCCCACATGACGGTCCGCGAGAACCTGGAGTTCGGGCTGAAGATGCGCAAGACCCCGGAAGCCGAGAGGGAGGGGCTCGTCTCGGAAGCGGCGGACCTTCTCGGGCTGGCGTCGCTGCTCGATCGAAAGCCGGCACAGCTCTCCGGAGGCCAGCGCCAGCGGGTCGCCCTCGGGCGGGCGATCGTGCGGCACCCTGCGGTCTTCCTCTTCGACGAGCCTCTTTCGAATCTCGACGCAAAACTGCGCGTTCAGATGCGCGCCGAAATCAAGAAGCTGCAGCAGCGCTTGCAGACGACGACGGTTTACGTCACGCACGATCAGGTCGAGGCGATGACGATGGGGTCCCGCATCGCGGTCATGCACCGGGGAAAGATCCAGCAGCTCGGAACGCCGCAGGAGATCTACGACCGGCCCGAGAACCTCTTCGTGGCGAGCTTCGTCGGAACGCCCCCGATGAACCTCTTCCCTGCGACTCTCGACGACGGGCGTGCCACCGCGGCCGGGTTCTCTCTGCCGATTCCCGCCCGGCTCCGGCCGGCGCTCTCCGGCGGCACGAAGGTCATTCTCGGAATCCGGCCGGAGGACCTCGTCATTTCGCGCGAAGAGGCGCGGGGACCGAGCGCTCCGCTGCCGCTGTCAGTCGACGTCGTCGAGCCGCTCGGGGACGCCGTGCTCGTGCACGGACGCGCGGGAGAGGCGCCCGTCGTCGGAAAGCTCGAACCGCACCAGGTGCCCCGGGTCGGGGAGCACTTCGACCTCTGGGTCGAGCTCGAGAAGATGCACGTGTTCGACGCGGCGACGGAGCGGCGGGTCGACTCCGCGGGATCTCAACGGCCCGAATGACGCGGAGGCCGGCGCCGGCGAAATCCCCGATTCTCTTTCCGAACGGCTTTCTCTGGGGAGCGGCCACGTCTGCCTACCAGATCGAGGGTTCGCCTCTTGCCGACGGGGCAGCGCCGAGCAACTGGCACCGCTTCGCGCACACGCCCGGCTGCGTCGCGAACGGCGACACGGGAGACGTCGCGTGCGATCACTACCGGCGCTACCGGGAAGACGTGAAGCTCATGTCCGAGCTCGGATTGGACGCGTACCGGTTCAGCATCTCCTGGAGCCGCGTCCTGCCTCGGGGCACGGGAAAGGCGAATCCCCGCGGCCTCGCGTTCTACGACCGGCTCGTGGACGAGCTCCTCGCGAAAGGCATCCAGCCCTTCGTCACGCTCTTTCACTGGGACCTGCCCGCGGCGCTCGAGGACCGCGGCGGGTGGCTGAACCCCGACATCGCCGACTGGTTCGCCGATTACGCGCGGGTGCTCTTCCGGGCGCTGGACGACCGCGTCCACTTCTGGGCGACGTTGAACGAGCCGTGGGTTGTAACCGACGGCGGTTACATTTGCGGCACGCTCGCCCCGGGCCACCGCAGCCCCTTCGAGGCGGCGATCGCCTCGCACAACCTCCTGCGCGCGCACGGCGCCGGAGTCCGCGCCTACCGGGCGAACGGGCGCCATCAGATCGGCCTCGTCGTGAACCTCGAGCCGAAGCACCCGGCCTCCGACTCCGCGCGCGACCGGAGAGCCGCGGCCCGATCCGACGCGTATATGAACCGACAGTTCCTGGATCCCCTCTTCCGCGGCAGGTATCCGAAGGAGCTCCGTGCGATCTTCCGCGAAGCCTGGCCGGTTCCCGAGCCCGACCTGGCCGGCATCTCTCCCCGGATCGACTTTCTCGGCGTCAACTACTACACGCGCGGAGTGATACGCGACGATCCGGACTCGTTTCCGGTTCGCGCATCGCGTGTCCGCCAGCGCGGCCGCGTCCACACGGAAACGGGGTGGGAGGTCTACCCGGCGGGACTAACTGAAGCGCTCCTCTGGGTACGCCGGCGCTACGGCGATATAGTTTTCTATATCACCGAGAACGGCGCGGCGTTCCGCGACGCGGACGCAGCGGCCGACCTCGTTCCCGACCTCGCTCGAGTTCGATACCTGCGCGAGCACCTCTCCGCCGCACGCCGCGCGATCGAAGCCGGAGTCGACCTGCGCGGATACTTCGTTTGGTCGCTCCTCGACAACTTCGAGTGGAGCCACGGCTACTCGACGCGGTTCGGGATCGTGCACGTGGACTATTCGACGCAGAAACGCACGCCGAAAGCGAGCGCACGGTTCTACGCCGACGTGATCCGGACGGACGGAGCGGCGCTGGACGCGAACGTCCGAAGACGACTTCAGCCGGGACTTTCCGCACGACGAGCTCGGCACCGGAAAACGGCACGCTCTTCCCGTCGACGGTGACCTGCCGCGCCGAGATGGGCGGCGAAAGCGCGAACCCGCCCGGGGGAATCTGTAGTTCGCCGGAGAGAGAAATCTTCAAGCCGTTTTTTTCGTCGGAGAGCGCGAGATCGAGCTTCCCCCACCGCGTCCGTAAGCCGGAGAGTGACACTCGCTCGCCCGAACGGAGCCACTCGGCGGGGACTCCTGCGGCGATCACCAGCGCGCCGTCGTCCGGCCGGTCATAGGCGAAGAGGTCGGTCGCCGATCGGAGAAAGTCCGACGCGACCCAGCCGTGCGGCATGTCGCCGATGAACTTCGGCGCGCGGGGGTCTCGCCATACGACCTCCGCCCACTGGTTCCACTCGCGGGGCCGCCGGTCGGCGAAGAGGAAATCCGCAAGCTCTTTCGCCCGCTCGCGCCATCCCAGCCGTACGAACGCGCCGACGGTCCGCCACTCGTACGGGGTGTACGCCTCCTGCCGGTCGGTTCCGGCGCGCCGCGAGCGGAAGTTTTCCCAGTACTTCTCGAATGTGCGCAGGAGCTCCCGCTGCGGCAGGCGTGACTGCTCTTCGCCGGGCACGAGCGCGATCGTCGTCGAGGTGGCGTCGAAGTCGGCCAGGTCCGCGGAGCCCGGAACGAAGTCGATCCCGCGCGAGGCGATGACGCGCCGGATCGAAGCGTGGAGATCCGTTCGGAGCTCGTCGCGCGAGGCCGCGAGTCGCCGCGCCGGCTTCTCCCGGCCGAGAGCGCGCGCGAGCTCCGCCGCGTCCGAAAGTCCCTTGAGCGCCCAGAAATCGTCCCAGTAGGAGTGGACGGGTTGCGCGGAATAGCCCTCGTGGCTGATGGACTCGGGAAGGAGTCCGAAGAAGATGCGCTTTGCGGGCGCGGAGTACTCTTCGGTGCGGCGCTGCCGACGCAGCGCGTCGATGTAGTCGGCGGCTCGGTTGAGATACGGCCAGACCGCTTCGATCGTGGCGCGATCGCGCGTAAACCGGTAGTACTCGGCGGCGAGAAAGAGCAGCTCTCCGTGGCTGTCGTTCTCCGCGACCGGGTCGGCACCCCGCCGGTCCACGCAGCACGGAACCCTGCCGGTCTCGAACTCGAACGGCGCGAACCACCGGAGGTAGTCGCGCACCGCGGCTTCGTGTCCGAGCCGGAGGAGCGCGGACGAAGTCAGCGCCCCATCCCGAATCCAGGACCGGGCATACGAACGCGACCCGGGCTGGATCGCGGGCCCGTCGCGGTTGACGAGGATCCAGCCGAGGTTCGACCGCAGGGCCTGCGCGAACGGCGCTGCCTCGCGAGGCAGGTCGAGGACGACGCGGCCGAGTTTCTCTTCCCAGCCGCGCGATGCCTGGGAGAGCCGGGAACCGAAGTCACCCCGTCCATGTCGCGGGGACAGGCCCTGCGGGCCTGCACCCGCCGCCGTCAATGGGACGGCGACCACGACGTCGCGCGCGCCGCCGGCCGGCAACTCGACGTCCCACGCGAACGCCCCCGACGCGAAGCCGTCGGCGTCAACTGCCCTCGCGGCGGGGGGAAGCTCGCCCCTCGCCAGCCACGTCGAGATCTCCCCGGCGTCGAAAGAGCACGCTCCGAATCGAGACGGCGGGACGAGAGGGACGACCCGGCGATCGCCCTCGACGAGGAGAATGCCGCCCTCCCACGCGACGCTCTTGATCGGTGAGAAGCCGCCCGTGACGTTCAAGAACTGCCACGGCGGATTGACCTGCAGCGGCCGGACTGCCAGGAAGAGCTTGGCGGAGAACGCGGCCGTGCCCGTGTTGCGGACCCGGTACCGGGCGCGCAGCGTCGAGCCGGCGGGCGGCCCGTCGGCAAAGGCCGTGATCTCGAGCTCGAGGCCACCCGCGTGGCGCCGCGTCACGGAGGGAATCGGCAGCTCGCCGCGGGCCAGGGAGTGCGAGGTTTCGGCCTGCGCCCAGCCGAACAGCTTTCCGCCCGTCCAGAGAAACGGCTCGAGCGAGAATCCTGCGCGCCCCGTCTCCAGAGCGCCGTCTTCGGACAACAGTCCCTTCTCGCGGCCGCCGTCCACGCCGACGAGAGACCAGTAGAGCTGCTCACCGGCGAAGGAACGCGGCCACTCGCCACGCGGCGCGTCGCGCGCCACGTTCAGCAGAAACGCGGTCGGCGTCTCCGAGAAGTCGGGCGGGCGAATGGAGACTTCCGCGAGCCTGTACCCGCGGCCGCGTGCGCTCTCCGCGAGCTTCAAGCGGAGAAAGCGCGACTCCGAGTCGGGCAGGAACAGGAACGCGCGACCTCCGCGGGCCCCGGTAATCTCCTTTCGGAGCGACCACCGTTTTCCGTCATCGGAGAGCTCCACGGCGTAACGCCGCGGGAAGTCGCGCGCGTCCCAGTCGAGGACGAGGCCGCCGAGCTCGCGGCGCTGCCCGAAGTCGATGACCAGCTCCTGAGATTCTCCCGACGCGGGAGCGCTCTCCCACGCGGTCGCCGGATCGGCGTCGAGCGCGCGCTGCGGGCCCGAGCCCGCGACCGAAGAGGACGCGCTCGCGACCGGCGCACGGGGCTTGCCGCCGACCGGCGGAAGCTCCTCGAGCGCCAGGTCGTCGATCCACACGGTTCCCTTGCCTCCCGCGCCGGCCGTCACGGTGATCTCGAGGAAGCCCAGATCCCGGATCTCGCCGCCTCCGGCGGGCCCCCACGCGAAGGAGATCTGGCGCTTGCGGATCCGAAGCGTCGTCCATTCGCGGGGGAACTCGTAGGGCCGCCGGACCGACCACCACACGCTCTTTCCCGATCGGTCGGAGAGCTTGAACTCGAGAGCCTGCGGGGGCGTCTCTCCCTTCAACCGCAGCTCGAAGGCGTAGTTCTCCGGGAGCCGGATCGGAAACGCCTTGCGCGCCGCGGCCCAGCCCGCCCGGCCGCCGAAGTCGAAATCCATCTTGAGGGCGCGGCCGCGCTCGCCCGCGTCGGAGGAAAGGGAAAGACGCACGCCGTCGGAAGGCGCGGCCGTCCAGCCGGAGACGTCTCGGAAATCGTCGAGGGTCTTTCGAGCGGGACCGGTGTGCGAAACGGTGAGCAAGAGCGCCGCTCCCGCGAGCGCGGCCGGCACGAACCGCCTCACTCCTTGACGCCCCCAAGCGTGATGCCTTCGATGTACTGCCGCTGCAGGCCGAGGAAGAGGAGGAGAACGGGCAGCACGGTCAGGACCGATCCCGCCATCATGAGCTCGGTGTCCTGGACGTGCTCGCCGACGAGGCTCGCGAGCGCGACCGGCAGCGTGTAGCGCCGTTCGTCCGTCAGAACGATCAACGGCCAGATGAAGTCGTTCCAGGTCGCGAGGAACGTCACGATGCCGAGCGTGGTCAGCACGGGGCGCAGCAGCGGCAGGACGATCTTCCAGTAGATCGTGAGCTCCCCGGCTCCCTCCAGGCGAGCCGCGGCGATGAAGTCGTCCGGGATCCCGCGCGCGAACTGCCGGATCAGGAAAACCCCCAGAATGGTCGCCGCCGCGGGGAGGACGACTCCCGCGTAGCTGTTGACGAGCCCGAGCGACCGCAGCAGAAGAAAGAGCGGCAGCATGGCGATCGGTGCCGGGATGACCATCGCGGCGAGGAGTCCCCGGAAGAGCCGCTCGCGCCCGGGAAAGCGCAGCTTCGCGAAAGCGTACCCGGCCATCGAGTTGAAGAGCAGCGAGACGATCGTCGTCGCCGAAGCCACGATGAGACTGCTCGCAAATGCGCGACCGAGGTCGAGGCGCGTGAAGAGCTCGCGGTAGTGCAGGAAAGTGGGGCGCGAAGGGAGGAAGCGCGGCGGGAACGAGTTCGCCTCGCCAGTCGGCATGAGCGACGCCGCGACCATCCACGCGAGCGGCGCCAGGGCGGCCACCGCGCCGAGCACGAGAACCAGGTGGATCAGTGCGTTCGCCCCCGGCCGTCTCATGCGCTCCGCCTCTTCTCGATCGAGAACTGCAGCGAGCTGAAAGCGAGGATGACCAGGCCCAGGACCACGGCGATCGCCGCCGCGTATCCCATGTTCCACCACCGAAAGCCCTGCTTGTACATGAGGAGTCCCGTCGAGAGCGTCGCGTTCAACGGACCGCCGCCGCCCGTCATCACGTAGGGCTCCGCAAAGAACTGAAAGTAGCCGATCGTCGTCAGGATCCCGAGGAAAAGAAAGGTCGGCGCGAGCATCGGCAGCGTGATCTTCCGGAAGAGCTGCGTCCTGCCCGCTCCGTCGATGCGGGCTGCCTCGTAGAGCGACTCCGGGATCGCTTGCAGGCCAGCGATGAACAGGATCATCGCGTACCCGAAGTTCTTCCAGACCGCGAGCAGGATGATCGCCGGCATCGCCCATCGCGGATCGCCGAGCCAGTCGATCGGCGGGATTCCCAGAAACGTGAGCACCCGGTTCAAGCCGCCGAAACTCGGGTGGTAGAGGTAGCGGAAGACGATTGCCACGGCGACGAGCGTCGTGACGTAGGGCGCGAAGAAGATCGTCCGGAAGACGCCTTTCCAGCGAACGAGCTTCGCGTGGAGCAGCAGCGCGGCACCGAGCGCCACGCCGAGCGTCAGCGGTCCGCCGACGAAGACGAAGTAGAACGTGTTTCGCATCGAGGTCCAGAAGAGCGGATCTGCCACGAGCCGCCCGAAGTTGCGGAGGCCGACGAAACGGGCGTTGCCGAGGTCGCCCACGGCGTAGATGTCGAAGTCGGTCAGGGAGAGCAGGAGGGAGGCGACGATTGGAAGGACGAAGAAGAGCCCGATGACGAGGAGACCCGGCGCGAGAAAGATCGCGGCGGCGCGTCCCTCGCTCGGCAGCCGCCGACGCTCAGCGGGCACGCTTTTCCCGAAGGCGCGCGAGCATCCAGCGACGCTTCTCGAGGATCCGGTCGACGTCTCTGTCGATCGCGGCGAGCGCCACCGGGATCGACTCCCGTCCCCGGATCGCGGGCTCGAGGCGCTCGGCCATGTTCTGCGCGATCTGCTCCCACTCGGGCACGCGGGGCATCGCCGCCACGCGCTCGACCTGGATCCGGAAAGCGCGGGCCTTCTCGTCGGCCGCGAGCGCGGGATCGTCCCAAGCCGCCCGCGACGCCGGAAGATCGCCGGAAAGCCCGTAGAAGCGCGCCTGGATCGCCGGGTCGGAGAGAAACTCGATGACCCTCCACGCTTCGGTCTTGTACTTTGAGCCGCGGAAGACGGCGAGGCTCGATCCACCGGAGAACGAAACTCCCGGCCACGGCGCGCCGTCGGGAGCGGGGAGCGGCGACGTCATCCAGAGCTTCTGCTCCGCCGGAGGCAGCCGGTGACGGAACTCACCCAAATTCCACGGACCCGTCATCCACATCGCGATGTTCCCGCGAGCAAACTCCTGATAGGCGTTGCCGAGCTGCGAGTAGCTGACGATCGGCGCCAAGCCTTCGCGGAAGGTTTCGACGTAGAACTCCGCCGCCGACCGGAACTCGGGTCCGGAGAACGCGCCGCGCGTTCCGTTTTCCGCGAGCAGCGGCGAGCCCTTCTGAAGCCCGAGGATCGCCGGCTGCTCCCACTCGTTCGTGGGCAGCAGGATCGGATGAGCGGTCGGCGGCTGAAGCCGCTTCACCTTCCGCATCGCTTCGCGCCACCCACTCCACGTCTTCGGCGCGGCCGGGAATCCGGCACGGGCAAGAAGGTCAGGACGGTAATAGAGGACGCGCGTGTCGACGTACCAGGGAATCCCGTAGAGCGCGCCGTCGTAGAGGCTCGTTTCCCACACGCCGGGAAAGAAACCGGCGGAGGACACGGACGTCGACCGCGCGACGCTCCCATCGAGCGGCTCGAGCGCGCCGATCGCGGCGAACTCCGGAATCCACGTGTTGCCGAGCTGGGCGAGGTCCGGAGTCGCCCGGCCGACGAACGCGGTCAGGAGCTTCTCGTGCGCCGAAGTCCAGGGGATCTGCTGGACGATCAGGCGGACGCCGGGGTTGCGGCGCTCGAAATCGGGAACGAGGTCGCGCACGACCTCCCCTTCCCGTCCCAGTCCCCAGAACCGCACGGTCGCTCGGCCGTCCCTTCCGCCCGCGCAGCCGGCGACCGCCGCGAGGAGCGAGAGAAGGACGGCTAGTTCGCGGCCGAGTCGAGCCATCCGCCCGTGAAGCCCGCCCGCTTCAGGCCCCGCACGATGTGGGGATTCTCGCGCATCGTCTTCCAGACGAGCTCCGTCCGGTAGTTCTCGATCATCGCGACGATCGGGCCCTGGTCGATCCCGAGGTAGTCCACGTCGAACCAGCCGGCCCCTTTCTCGATCCGGCCGTGCTGCACGGGCACTTCGAAGTCGAGCGTCGGGTTGAACGCGTCCAAGAACCCGTAGCGGGAAAAGAGATGGGCGCCGAACCGGCGGTGGATCTCCGCGAGAGCGGGCAGGACGATCTCGGGCGCAAAGGGCAGCGAGGCGAGTGCCGCAGTCGGCGCGAGGGTTCCGTCGTCGCGGATCTCCTTCTTCGAGACGCCGCGGGCGGCGTACGAGAAGAAGCGCCGCGGCCTGCCGGCGATCACGAGCGTCCCGTCCAGCGGACCGTCGCACGCGGAGAGGCCCCAGACGTTCTCGCCGTAGCCTTTCCAGCCGTCCGGATTCCGGATCGCGTAGGACCGTTGAACGTAGGTCGCGCGGCGCGAGTTCTCGAAGTAGTCGATACCTTTCCCTTTCATGTACGCGTCGCGGATGCCGCGGAAGTCGATCCAGACGTGCGAGTACTGGTGGCCGAAGAGCGGGGCAAAGCCGACGCACTGCTGCCCTTCGAAGTCCTCCCAGCGGTAGGTGAGCGTGAACTCGGTCCACGCCTCGGGCTCGACCGCGTGCGTCGGCGAACCGAGCGCGAGCACGTAGAGAATCATCGACTCGTCGTAGCCGCGCCAGTCGTACGAGTTGAATCCCTCTTCCGGAGTCCAGCCGTGCGAGACGAGCGGCGGACGCGCGCGGGCCCACTGCCAGTCCGCCTGCCGGTAGAGGTTCTCGGCGAGACGCCGGATCTCCTCCTCCCGCGGGTCGCTCCGGTCGAAGTAGGACTCGCTGAAGAGAACGCCGGCCAGGAGGAGGGTCGTGTCGATCGTCGAGAGCTCGACGGTCTCCCATCGCAGGCCGGTCTGCATGTCAAGGAAGTGGTAGAAGAACCCCCGGTGCCCGGTGCGGCCGGCGGGCTCGGGGCCAGTGGGCGCCGCCGCGAAGAAGCGCAGCGTCGTCAGGACGCGATCGCGCGCCGCCTCGCGGGTCACGTATCCCCGTTCGACGCCGATCGGATAGGCCGTCAAGCCGAACCCGACTGCGGCGATGCTCGAGAAAGACTTCGTGGGCGCGCGATCCGGGACGAGCCCGTTGGCCGGGTTCGCCAGCTCCCAGAAGTAATCGAACGTGCGCCGCTCGACGAGATCGAGGAGCTTCTCGGAGAGGGCGGCGGGGCGGGGCGCCGCCTTCGGAGCCGGCGCGGGAACGGGTGCAGCCCGGCACGAGGAGAGAAGAAGGAGAAGGGCGAGGACGGCCGCGCGCCGGAACCGGGTCCGCAGAGAAAACGGGGGGGCGGGGATCGCCCTGCCCCCCCGGTCGCGGGAGTCAGCCTCGCGCGACGGCACCGACGCCGGTCAGCCCTGCCTCAGAAATTGACGTTCACGCCGAGCTGCGCGCGCCGCGTGTTGTACTGACAGTCTCTCGGCTTGCCCAGGTTCGGGTCGAGATAGAAGTCGATGAAATTGCAGAAGTTCTTGAAGTTCGTGACGTTGAACACCTGTCCGGTCACGCCGAATCGCACGCCGTGGGTGATCAGGAAATCCTTGTCGAGGCGCAGATCGAGGCTCTCGTACGCCCAGAGCCCGAAGATGTTCCGGGTCCTTTTCGGATTGCCTTCATTCCAGCGAATGGAAGCGGCCTCGTGCGAGAAGTCGAAGATCGTAAAGGGGATGCCTGAGCCGAGCGTCAGGAATGTCGAGAACCGCACGTCCCAGGGGAGGCCCAGGATTGCCGACGCCACGACGTGGTGGCGCTCGTCGTTGTCGCCGCGCACCCTCCGGAGA
>DASXSX010000027.1:0-5456 GCA_036505815.1 Thermoanaerobaculia bacterium | reverse complement strand
GGCCTGAGTTCACTCGTAGCGAACGACCGGGTTTTAATTGCCGAGACATACCTCGCGATGGGTCGACCACGCGAGGCGGAACTCGAAATTCGAGCCGCTCTCCCGTTCCTACAAGAACAGGCGATGGTTCCTGACGCCGTGATTGCTGTCAACCTTTTGCGGGAGGCAATTCGCCGTCAGCACCCGGAGTCCAAGATGCTGCGTGAAATCCGCGAGCGTCTCCGACCAAAAGACTGATGCAATCAGAGACCTCCCAAGCCAAGGCGGGAAATAGGCTCGCGCGGCGTTTGCGGCGGCTCTTGGCAACCGCCCTCAGGAAAACAGAACCACCGAGAATCTCGGCGCCGCAGGCAGGCCGAATCCAACCTCCGCCCCCACCCTCCCGCCGCCGGCGCGAGAAGCTCTTCCCGATGTTTTAGGCGGACCGCGCCGACGCGCGCGGCGGCCGGTGGCGGTGCCACTCGGTGTTTTCTTGATAGAGACGCCCGAGCGTCAGGATCCGCGCCTCGTCCAGCGGACGCCCCACGATTTGCAGCCCGATCGGCAGTCCACTTTTCGAGAAACCACAGGGCAGCGACAGGGCGGGAAGCCCTGCCAGATTTCCTCCCGATCCGAGCGGATCGCTGTAGGAGAACGCCTTCTCCAGCTTGTCGGCGAGCCTCGCGGCCAGGATCGGCATCGTCGGGGAAATCAGCAGATCGTGCTTCTCGAGGATCTCCTCGAACGCCTGTTGAATCAGCCGCCGCGCCTGCATTGCGCGGACGTAATCCACTCCACTTACGCTCTTCGCAGCCTCGCCTGACCATTTCGCGCCGGGCTCGACGAGCTCCCGCACCCGCCCCGACGTGATGAGGGGCTCGAACGCGGCAGCTCCTTCCACGGTGATGATCAGGGTTGCCGTCTCGTCGAAAGGCAGGTCGGGCAGTTTGGCGTCGGAGACGGTCAGACCGATGCCCGAGATCGTCCGAACCGCTTCCTCGAAAGCCGCCTCCACTTCGCGGTCGTAGATCTTTCCGAAAGCGGGCCGAACGACTCCGACGCGATACGCACGCGCATCCGACGTCGCGGGCATCGCGGCGCCTTCCGGTCCGCCGGTTTCCGTGAGAGACGAAGGATCTGCCGGGTCGTGTCCGGCCATCGCACCAAGCACCAGGCGACAGTCCTCCGCGGAGCGGGCCATCGGACCGACCTTGTCCATCGTCCAGGAAAGCGCCATTGCTCCGGTCCGCGGCACGAGGCCGTACGTGGGGCGAAGGCCGGTCACCCCGTCGAACGCCGAAGGACACAGGATCGAACCCCACGTTTCCGACCCGATCGCGAAACCGACCAGGGCCGCTGCCGTTGCCGAACCGGACCCGGAAGAAGACCCGCAGCTCCATCGCGTGCGGTCCCAGGGGTTGCTCGTCGCGCCACTCGACGACGCTGCCGGAGTGTTGTATCCGAGGCCTCCGGCGAGCTCGATCATCGCGAGCTTCGCGACGAGAACCGCCCCGGCCTCCCGAAGACGGCGGATCACTGTCGCGTCTTCCTCGAATGTCTGGTTCCTGAGCGGCCGAGCGCCCCAGCCGGTCGGAATGCCTTTCGTCGCGAGAAGGTCCTTCGCCCCATAGGGAATGCCGTGCAGCGGACCGCGGTAACGTCCGGTGGAGATCTCCTGCTCGGCGGCCCGCGCCTCCTCCATCGCGCGTTCGCGCGTGAGCGTCGCGACGGCGTTCAGAGATTTTCCGGTCGTCTCCAGACGCTCGAGCGACGCTTCGGCCAGCGCGACCGGCGAAAGCTGGCGGGATCGAACGAGGGGAGCGGCCTCGGCGACCGTCCCGTCCAGGGCTTCTTCCGGCGTCATTTCTTCGGAAGCCGCGCCCGAAACACGAACGCCGGCTCGCTGCCCATGGGGATCTTCATCCGCTGAACTTTCCGCGCCGCGACGCGCAGCTGACCCACGGATTTCTCGAGCAGCTTCCGTTCGTTCGGAGAGAGGGACGGCTTCGGAGACGCCTTGCGCCCGGGCTCGGCGTCGATCGGACTCGGGAGAGCCAGCGCGGCAGAGGCGGAGAGAACGAGCTTCGCCGCCGTGCGGCGTGTGATTCGGCGCGTCATATCTGACCTCCGAGTGCGCGAGAGTCTATCCTTCCGGCGAAACGTGAAGAACATCCTTTACCTCCACGGATTCGCGTCCTCGCCGGAGGGGCGCAAGGTCGCGGCGCTCAAAGAACTCCTCGATCCGCGCGCCTTTCGAATCGTCGCGCCGGACCTGAACGTCCCGTCTTTTCGCGAGCTCGATTTCGCGGCAATCGTGCAGGTCGCTCGGACAGAGGCGAAGAGCCAGGCTCCCGCTGTCTTGGTCGGCAGCTCGCTCGGCGCGCTCGCCGCTCTCGAGGCGAGCCGGCTCGGCGTCCGCGCTCCTCTGCTTCTCATCGCACCCGCCGTCGGATTCGGACGCCGATGGATCGAGAAACTTCCTCCGGGAGACCCGCTCCCGTTTTTCCATCACTCCGAGGGGAAAGAGCTCCTCATTCACCGCCGATTCTTCGAAGAGCTCGCGAAGGTCGAAGGCGACCGTGAACCTCCGCCCGTGCCGGTCGTCGTCGTCATGGGAACGCGGGACGAAAGCGTTCCTTACGAGCACGTTCGCCGCGTCTGGCGCGGCTGGGAGGTGTCCGGCAAGCTCGTCGAGGGATCCCGCTTCCTCGAGATCACCGACGGCGATCACGGCCTCGTCGACTCCGCCGAGACAATCGCCCGCGAGATCGTCGCGCTCGCCGGCGACGCGGCGCGGGACTCCTGACCGAGGCCCCGACCCCCCCGCGACGTAAGATCCTGCGCCGTGACGCGCGCAGGGCTCGGTCTTTTTCTCCTCGAAGCCGCGGCGGGAACAACGTTCCTGCTGCTCTTCTTTCCGGCGAAAACGCTGGGAAAAGGATTCTTCTCGCTGCACGGGACGATCGCGTTCGCACTGGTTGCGTTCGCCGTGCTGCTTCAACCGACGGGCCTCTCTCTCGGGATCGCCGCAGCGGCCGCCGCACTCATCGGCGCGTACTCCCTCGCGGCACATTCCGGTCGGGCCTCTCGGGCGCGACCGCTGTTGTTCGGAGGAGCCCTGTGTGCCTTCCTCTCGGCCGGGCGCGTCGCCCTCCTCGCCCCCCGTCCGCCCGGGAACGGGTGGACGATCGCGAGCGCCGCGGTCGGAGGGCTCTTTTTCGGAGCGGTTCTCCTGACGATGAACCTGGGTCACTGGTATCTGGTCTCGCGCGCCCTTCCTTTCCAGCTCCTGGCGCGCGGAGCGGCGCTCTTCGCGGGTTTCGCGGCGGCACGCGCGGTCCTCCTCGGAGCCGCGATCGCGGTGAATCCGCGGCCCGACGGTTTAGACGCCCTCCTCTCGCTCGATCGGGACGCGCTGTTCTTTCTCTTTCGCGTCGTCTGGGGTCTCGCCGGGCCGCTGGCGCTGTCGTATTTCATATGGCGCACCGCCGAAATGAAGTCGAACCAGGCGGCGACAGGTCTGCTCTACGTCGCCCTCGTCTTCGTGCTGATCGGAGAGCTTCTTTCCTCCTACCTGACGGTAGCGACGGGATTCCCCGCGTAGCCCCGGCCGCGTGCGCGCCCGTCACTTCTGTCGGACCTGCGTGAGGGCACGCGACCACACCCCCTCGGAGGCCGGGGAGTTCCGCTGCGAAGGGTGCGGCGAACCCTATTCGGCGCGGTTCGATGGCGTTGTGCCGAGCGGTTCGATCGAGCGCTGCGCCTTCTGCGGAAATCGCGCCTTCTTTCTGCAGAAGGACTTCGACCAGCGGATCGGGTGCCTCCTTCTCGCGGTTTCCCTTGGCTTGGCCCTCTTCGTCGGGTGGCGATTCGGGTGGATCTGGTTTACGCCCGTCCTTCTCGCAACGGTCGTCGTCGACTGGATCGTCGCGAGAAGAATCCGACCGGTTACGATCTGCTACCGGTGCGACGCCGAGTATCGCGAGATTCCGCTGAACCCCCGTCACCGCGACTACGACCCGCACGTCGCGGAGAGGTACGCGGAGAAGAAGACCGTCCGCCGGATGCGCTGAGGATCTTCGACATCTCGCGCCGCATCAACGAGCGGACGGTCGCGTGGCCCGGCGACGTCCCCTTCTCCTTTCGGAGCACCGCGAGCCTGGGGGAAGGGTCCCCCTTCGAATCGACTTCGTTCACGATGAGCGCGCATCTCGGCAGCCATGCGGACGCTCCTTGCCACGTCTTCGCGCGGGGGGCCACCATCGGACAGGTGCCGCTCGAACCGTACATCGGTCCAGCCCGGGTCGTGGACCTGCCCGGGCAGGGAGAGATCGGACCGGACGACCTTCCCGAAAAGAGCCTGAGGGTGAGGAGGATCCTGTTCCGAACGCGGGGACGGGCCTTCCTCTCGCCTCTCGCGGCGCTGCGTCTCGCGGACACCGGCGCGATCCTGGTCGGGACGGACGCCGCCTCGATCGATCCGGCGGACGCGGAGGATCTTCCCGCGCACCGGGCGCTTCTCTCACGAGGCGTCGCCCTCCTCGAGCACCTTGTTCTCGACGAGATCGAGGAAGGGACTTACCAGCTCGTCGCGCTGCCTTTGCGTCTCGACGACCTGGACGCGTCGCCGGTGAGAGCGATCCTGATCCGCGACTGAGAGAGAGCGCCTACGGGAAGAGACCGCGAATCCTCGTCGCCTCCTCGACCCGCCCGACGCCGAGGATGAGCGCGCCCGTCCTCAGGTCGGTGTTGTAGCGCCGCGCCGTCCCGTCCACCTCGTCGTAAGCCCGCCGGATCGTGCGTTCCAGATGATTGCGGACGACGTCCGGTTCCCAGAAGAACGAGTACAGGTCTTGTACCCACTCGAAGTACGAAACCGTCACGCCGCCGGCGTTCGCGAGGATATCGGGAATGACGACCGCGCCCTTGCCGCGAAGAATGTCGTCCGCGTCCGGCGTCGTCGGACCGTTCGCCGCTTCCGCGATGATCTGCGCCTTGATCCGGGGCGCGTTCTTCCGGGTGATCACGCCCTCGAGCGCTGCCGGCACGAGGATGTCCACCGGCAGTTCCAGTAACTCCTCGTTGGTGATCTTCTCTCCGCGCGCCGCGGTCACCGTCCCCTTCGTCGCCTTCGCGGCGAAGACCGCGCCCATCGGCAGTCCGCGCTTGTCGTAGATCCCGCCCTTCGAATCGGAGACCGCGACGACTCGAGCACCGGCCTCGTCTAAGAAGCGGGCCACGGCGGCGCCGGCGTTGCCGAAGCCCTGAACGGCGGCGGTCGCGTTGTTCAAGGGGAAGGAGAGCCTCTTGGCAGCCTCCTCGATCGCGACGAAGCAGCCCTCCGCGGTCGCCTCGTTGCGGCCGGCGGATCCCCCGACCGCCAGAGGCTTGCCGGTCACGACACCCAGCGTCGAATAGCCCTTGGTCATCGAGAAGGTGTCCATGATCCAGGCCATCGTCTGCGAGTTCGTGTAGAC
>DASXSX010000026.1:0-2419 GCA_036505815.1 Thermoanaerobaculia bacterium | reverse complement strand
CCTCGACCAGATGCTGGAGCTCGGCATCCAGATCGCCGACGCGCTCGACGCCGCGCACGCGCACGGGATCGTGCACCGCGACATCAAACCGGGAAACGTTCTCATCACGAGGCGGGGCCAGGCGAAGCTGATGGACTTCGGTCTGGCCAAGCGCGCGGGGCCGCCGGAGGCGACCGGGCTCGAATCGGGAGTCTCCGCGCTCGCGACCGCCACCGGCGACCCGCACCTGACGAGCCCCGGCACCGCGATCGGCACCGTCGCCTACATGTCGCCGGAACAGGCGCGCGGGGAAGAGCTCGACTCGAGGACCGATCTCTTCTCGTTCGGAGCGATGCTCTACGAGATGGCGACCGGGCGTCCGCCGTTTGCCGGAAATACCTCGGCGATCATCTTCGACGGGATCCTGAACCGGGCGCCGGTCTCGCCGGTCCGTCTCAACCCCGACCTGCCGCCGGAGCTCGAGCGAATCGTCAACACGGCTCTCGAGAAGGACCGGGAGCTGAGGTACCAGACTGCGGCCGAGCTCAAAACGGACCTGAAGCGCCTCAAACGCGACTCCGAATCGGGCCGAGTTGCGGCGGCGACCGCTCCCGTCGTTCCAACCGTCGCGGCCCGGCGCCTCTCGCCGCTCTGGATCGCCGTTCCCGTGTTCTTGCTCGTTGTGAGCCTTGTCGCGTGGTTCCTGGCCCGCCGCCCGGCCGCGCCGACGGCAGCGGCGAGTCTAGGTCAGACCTCGATCGCGGTCCTCCCCTTCCAGAGCCTCGGCGCCGACAAGAGCGCGGACTTCCTGAAGCTCGCGCTTCCCGACGAGGTCGTCACGACTCTCTCCCGCGTCTCGTCGCTCGCGATCCGGCCGTTCGCCGCCACGCGCAAGTACGACAAGCCGGAGACGGATCCCCAGACCGCAGGGAAGGAGCTCGGCGTCGACCGTGTGCTGACCGGTCATTACATCCGGGAGGGCGATCGCCTCCAGGTGACGCTGGAGGTCATGGCGACCGGCGACAACCGGATCGTCTGGCGGGACACCCTGAACGGATCGGCGGCGGACCTGATCCCGCTCCAGCAGCAGATCACGGCCCGGCTGAACGAAGGCTTGCTGCCGCTCCTCGGAACGGGCGGCGCCGCCGCCGGCGCGACGCAGCCGAAGAATCCGGAGGCGTACGCCCTCTACCTCCGCAACGCTGCGCTTTCGCGGGATCCGCAACCGAACAAGGAAGCGATCCCACTCCTCGAGCGTTCGGTCGCGCTCGATCCGACTTTCGCGCCGGCGTGGAGCGCGCTCGCCGACCGGTACTACTTCGACGCCACCTACTCCGACGGCGGCCAGAGATCGTTCGATCGCTCGCGGGACTACGCCGAGCGCGCGCTCTCCCTCGATCCGAACCTGGCGAAGGCCACTCAGCAACTGATCATCCTTCGAGTGGAAGGGGGCGACCTCGACACCGCCTACGACCAGGCGTCCGACTTCGCGCGCCGGCGGCCGGACAGCGGCGAAGCCCACTTCGCGCTGGGGTACGTTCTGCGTTATGCGGGGCTGCTCGAGGAGTCCGCCCGGGAATGCGATTCCGCCCGGCGGCTCGATCCGCGGAACTCCGGCTGGAGATCGTGCGCGCAGACGTTCTCACAGCTCGGACAATTCGACCTCGCCCGCGAGTACGCCGACCTCGACGCGGGGTCTCGCTGGTGGAACAACCAGACCGTCTCTAGACTGCTGCGACAGGGGAAGCGGGAAGAAGCCGTCGAGATGATTCGAAAGCACGGCCACAGATCGCGGACCCTGGTGGCGTGCATGACCGGGCGGCCGGCGTCGGAAGTCGAATCGCTCGCGCGCGAGGAGGAAGCCACTGCGATGCGCGATCGCGACGCCGAAGTGAAATACAACGCCGGATCGGCTCTGGCACAATGCGGACAGTCCGAACTGGCGAGCCGTCTCTTGAAGACCGCGGCCGAGCAGAACTACTGCGCCTGGCCGGCGATGGACAAGGACCCGGCATTTGCATCTGTCCGCGGCAGACCCGAGTTCGCCGCGATCCGGCAGGCTGGTATCGAGTGCCAGAAGCGCTTCCTGGCGCACCGCGACCGTGCTCGCTGATCTACACGTGAGCGCTCCGTGATCGGCCAGACGGTCTCCCACTACCGGATCCTCGAGAGGCTCGGGGGCGGCGGGATGGGCGTCGTCTACAAGGCCGAGGACGTCAAGCTCGGCCGGCGCGTCGCGCTGAAGTTCCTGCCGGAAGAGGTCGGGGAAGACCCGCAGGCCCTGGAAAGGTTACGCCGCGAGGCGCGCGCGGCCTCCGCTCTCGAGCACCCCAACATCTGCACGATCCACGACATCGACGAGGACGCCGGCCGCCACTTCATCGTCATGGAGCTCGTCGAGGGCGAGACCCTGAAGGACCGGCTCGTGACGCGGCCGCTC
>DASXSX010000025.1:0-26919 GCA_036505815.1 Thermoanaerobaculia bacterium | reverse complement strand
CTGATGGCTCGGCTCGGTCTCTCGCCGGCAGCCAGGCCCGAAACGACCAGGCCGGCTCCCTCCGCGCCGGTCTCGACGACGACGCCCCCCGCGCTCCAGGTGGAATTCGACGAGTTCGACGTCGAGCCGGCCCCGGCGCCTCAGTCGATCGGGCAGCCCGTCGCATTCGACGCCTTTGCCGAAGCGGGGCAGCTGCCGTCGCTGCCGCAGCCCACCTCGCCCTGGGTGGACGCCGCCGCCGGCGGTGGGCCCCGTTTGACGCCACACGGTCCGGGAGACACGGGGTTCGGGCTCCTCGCGCCGGAGCTGCAGTCGTTGATCGAGGAGAAGATGCAGCGTGCCACGGGAGAGCCGACGCGGCCTTCGGCGCCGTCGGCGCCCGCCGTGGACGACGAGAACCTCTTCGCCGACGAGCAGCAGTTCTTCAACCTGGCCGAGGAGCTCGAAAGAGAGCTGACCGAAGAGGCGGCTCCACCGGTCGCCCCGGCGCTCACGGGGACGCAGGACGAGGCCTCGCTCCAGGAAATCTTCCGGGAGTTCCGCAAAGGGGTCGAGCAGCAACTCTCGGCCGAGGACTACGAGACGCACTACAACCTCGGGATCGCGTACAAGGAGATGGGGCTTCTCGACGAGGCGATCGGCGAGTTTCAGCTCGCGAGCAAGGCGCCCGCGCTCACGGTCGAGTGCTGCAGCCTGCTGGGACTCTGCTTCCTCGAAAAGGGAATGCCCCAGCTCGCGATCAAGTGGTACGGCAAGGGTCTTGCGACGCCCGGGATCCGCGAGTCCGAGACCGCCGGGCTCCTCTACGACCTGGGAAGGGTCTACCAGGAGACCGGAGACATGAACCTCGCGTACACGACTTTTCTGGAGGTCTACGGCATCAACACCAACTACCGGGACGTCGTCGAGCGCGTGCGCGATCTCGAGGAAGCGAGAAAGAACTCGCGCGAGTCGGTCCACTGATCCGGGACCCGGGACCAAAGGGACCTCCGCTGCTCCAGGTCCGGGATCTCCGCGTGGAGGTCCCGATCGGAGAACGGCTGGCTCCCGCGGTGAACGGCGTCGACTTCGACCTCGCGGCAGGGGAGTCGCTCGCGGTCGTGGGGGAGAGTGGCTGCGGCAAGACGCTGCTCGCCCGCGCGCTCGTCGGACTCGCTCCGGAGGCCGCTCGCGTGTCCGGATCGATTCTTCTCTCCGGGCGCGAGCTCGTCGGTTCGAGTCCGGAGCAGTGGCGGCGCGTGCGCGGCCGCGAGGTGTCGCTGGTCTTTCAGGAGCCGGCGAGCGCGTTTGATCCGGTCGCGACCGTGGGCGCTCAGATCGTCGAAGCGGTCCGCGCGCATCGAAAGGTCGCCCGCTCCGAGGCGCGTCGGATCGCGATCGAGCGGCTCGGCGAGGTGGGGTTCCCCGATCCCATCCGGGGAATGACCGAGTATCCGCACCGTCTCTCCGGGGGGCTGAAGCAGCGCGCCTTTCTCGCCATGGCGCTCGCGTCGGATCCGTCGGTCCTCGTCGCCGACGAGCCGACCACCGCTCTCGACGCGACCGTCGCGGCGCAGGTCCTCGAGCTTCTCGATCGCCTCCGGGGAAATCGCGGCCTGGCTCTTCTTTTCATTACTCACGATCTGGGAACGGTCGCGACGCACGCCGACCGGGCGATCGTCATGTACGCCGGCCGGGTGGTCGAGGAAGCCACGGCGTCCGACCTCTTTCGCGCGCCGCGTCATCCGTACACCCGCGGACTCCTCGCCTCGCTGCCGCGTCTTTCGGCGCGAGTGAGGGGCTCCACCCGGCGCTTCGAGGCGATTCCCGGGGTCGTGCCGGATCTGGCCTCGCGACCTTCCGGCATGTGCTCTTTCGCGCCGCGGTGTCCGGAGCGTTTCGACCCCTGCGACCTGCGAGAGCCTTCGCTCTATCCGGCGGGAGACGGGGTGGCGCGCTGTTTTCTCTATGACATGAGCCTCCGCTCGTGAGTCGAGGCAGCGAGGTTCCGCTCCTTTCGGCACGGGATCTCACCAAGCGGTACGCGCTCAAAGCCGGCGTGTTCGGGCACGGTGGGAGCTTCGCAGCCGTCGACGGCGTGTCGTTCGACGTCGAGCGCGGCGAGACCCTCGGCCTCGTCGGGGAGTCGGGCAGCGGAAAGAGCACGACCGGCCGCCTTGTGCTCCGGCTGGAAGAGCCGACGGCCGGGACGGTCTTCTTCGAGGGGGACGATTGGCTGGCTCTCTCCGGGCGCGACTTGAGGCGACGCCGCCGCGACCTCCAGATCGTTTTTCAGGATCCGCAGACGTCGTTGAACCCGCGCATGACTTGCGGAGCTCAGGTCGCCGAGCCGCTGTCTGTGCAGGGGCTCGCCCGCGGCCGCAACCTCCGCGAGCGGGTCGTCTCGCTTCTCGAGGAGGTCGGGCTGTCCCCCGACACCGCCCGGCGCTATCCAGCGGAGCTCTCCGGCGGTCAACGCCAGCGCGTCGCTATCGCCCGGGCTCTCGCCACGCGTCCCAAGTTCGTCGTGTGCGACGAGCCGGTCTCCTCGCTCGACGTCTCGGTGGCCGCGCAGGTGCTGAACCTTCTCGCCGAGCTCCGCGAGACGAGCCACCTCTCGTACCTCTTCATATCGCACGACCTCGCAGTGGTCTCGCGCGTGGCCGACCGCATCGCGGTGATGTACCTCGGGCGCATCGTCGAAGAAGGCAGCGCCGGTGCGCTCGTCGCGCGGCCGCTTCACCCCTACACGGTCGCCCTTCTCTCAGCGGCGCCCGAGACCGATCCAACGCTGCGCCGCCCGCGCATCGCGCTCGCCGGTGAGCCGCCGTCGCCCGCCTCGCCGCCGACCGGGTGCGCGTTCCATCCGCGCTGTCCGATCGCGCGGCCGCGGTGCCGCGTCGAGAGCCCGCCGCTCGAGTCTTCGCCCGACGGGAGACTGGTCGCGTGCTTTTTCCCCGGAGAGCTCGCGCCCGGCTCGCGCTGACCGCGCCGCCGAAATCGAGCTATCATTTGCAGTCCTTTCCGGTGGGCAATTTCGCGCGAAAGAGGAGAAAACATTCCCGCTCGGAGTGCGTAGTAGGGAGGACGAAGGAGTAACGGAATGAAGAGGTTCCCGAGAGTTCGGGTGGCCCGTGCCCTTCTGGCGGCAGCGCTGCTCGGTCTGGCTCTCCCTGCGATTGCGCAGAACGAGGCGGCCATTTCCGCGCGGCCGGGAGGGCGGACGCCACGAGCTCTGCCCGAAGCGGGCGCCGAAGGGATGCGCCTCTCGCTCGACGAGGCGGTCGCTCTCGCGGTAACGAACAACCAGGACCTGAACGTCTCGGTCTATACCGCCGAGGCCTCCCGCTACGTTCTGTTCTCGAACATGGGGATCTTCGACCCGCTCGCGGAGGCGTCCCTCGTCCGCTCCCACAGCGAGCAGCCCGCCGCTTCACAGCTCTCCGGTGCGCGGGTGAACCAGAGCGATACGACCGACTTTTCGACGCGCCTGACGCAGCTCGCGCCCACGGGCGGAACCTTTTCTCTCGGGTTCACCGGAAACCGCACGGCGACCAACTCCACGTTCTTCTTCGTCAACCCGTCCTATACCTCCGGCCTGACGCTGTCCCTCACCCAGCCGCTTCTCCGCAACTTCGGGCGGGATACGACGAGGTGGCTCATTCGCACGTCCCGCAACGACCGGGACGCCTCGTACCAGACTTTCGTCCGGAGCGTCCAGGGAACCGTCAACGCGGTCGAGCAGGCGTACTGGGATCTCGTGTACGCGCTCAAGAACCTCGAGGTGAAGAAAGAAGCCCGCAGCCTCGCCGCCGACCTGAACCGGATCACGAAGATCAAGATCGACGTCGGCTCGCTCGCTCCCATCGACATCGTGCAGACCGAAGTCGGAATCGCGAAGGCGGAACAGGACATCATCATCGCGGAGGGCCTGATCGGCGACGCGCAGGACCGGCTGAAGCGGCTCCTGAACTTCGACCCGGCGAAATATTCGGTCCCGATCGTTCCAACGGACGAGGTCCGCGCCGCCGAGCCGACTTCCGTGCCGGTCGACGAGGGCATCAAGACCGCGTTCGAGAGGCGCCCCGAGATTCTCGCCACGCAGTACAACGTGGATTCCGACCGGATCCGTTACGAGTACTGGCGCAATCAGACGCGGCCGGCCCTCGACCTGATCGGGAGCTACGGTTACAACGGTCTGGGCGGTACGACGACGATCCGTGACAGTCTGGGAAACGTCGTCTCCCGCTCCCCGGGCGACTTCGGCGACGCCTTCCAGCAGATCATCGACCGGGAGTTCAAGAACTGGTCGATCGGTCTGAAGTTCTCCTACCCGATCCTGAACCGGCGGGCGCGCGGACAACGGGGCGCCGCCCTCTTCACCTGGGAGGCCGGGAAGGCCGGATTGAACGCGCTCGAGCAGAACGTCCTCCTCGAGGTGCGGACGGCCGCCCGCGACATCGAGACCGCGCGGCGCTCGATCTCCGCCGCGCAGAAGTCGCGCGAGCTCGCCGAGCGCAACCTGGACGCGGAGCGCAAGAAGTACGAGAACGGAATGACGACCTCGTTCCAGGTCCTGCAGATCACGAACGACCTGTCGGCGGCGCGGACCAACGAGCTGCAGGCGCTCGCCGTTTATCGCAAGGCTCTTTCCGCATATCACTTCGCCGTCGCCGACATCCTGGAGTGGAAGAGAATCCGGATCGACGACCTGCCCGAGTTCCATCCGCCGCCGCCGGAGAGCCTGGCGCCGCGCCCGTTGCCGCCGACAGCGCCTCCCGCGGCGTTCTAGAGAAGCCCGACCTGATGGTCGAGACGCCTGCGCCTTCTTCTTCGGCCCCCGTCCCGGCCGCCGAAGACTCGCCCCTGGCGAGGGTCGCCGGGGTCTTCGCTTCGCCCGGGCCGACGTTCGCCTCCATCGCGCGTCGGCCGGGATGGGTGCTGCCGCTTGTCATCTGCGCGGTCGTGTCAATCGCGGCGACCGCGGCCGTCCTGCCACGGCTCGATTACGAAACGGCGGTGCGCGAAGGTCTGGCGAAGCGGCATCGGACGGTGCCCGAAGATCGAATCGAGCAGATCGTCGAGACCCAGAAGCGGTTCGCGGGCATCTGGCACGTCTGGGCGGCATTCGCTCCCACGGTGATCGCCCTCGTGCTCGCGCTTGTCCTCTGGATCTCGTTCAAGGCGTTCGGCTGGGAGCTGGCGTTCCGCCAGGCCTTCGGGGTGACAGCGCACGCTCTTCTCCCGACGATCGGCGCTTCGATGCTTCTCATCTTCTTCGCGACGCGCCTCGACATCATCGACCCCGGCAGCCTCACCGACTTGACGCACGCGAACCTGGGTTTTCTCGTGGACCGGCACGCCAGCCCCGCCCTGCATTCACTGCTGGGCTCGATCGATCTCTTCTCGGTCTGGGTCCTTGCGCTGCTCGTCATCGGGTTCGCGGTCGCGGCGAACGTGTCCCGCAAGAAGGCGGCAGTCCTGATCGGCGCTCTCTGGGCGACCTACGTGCTCGGCAAGGCCGGACTAGCGGCCCTGTTCAGCTAGCCGCCGAACCCCGGGGGCGGAAAATCGTATACGGGTTGTAGGGGACGCGCGCAAGATCGGAACCATCATGCTGATCGACATTCGCGACATCACGAAGGTCTACGAGATGGGGGCGCAGAAGGTCCGCGCGTTAGACGGCGTGTCGCTCGAGCTGGACCGCGGCGAGTACGTCGCGATCATGGGACCGTCCGGCTCCGGGAAATCCACGCTGATGAACCTGATCGGGTGCCTCGACACGCCGACCTCCGGGTCGTACGTCCTGAACGGCCGCGAGGTCGCGAGGATGTCCGACGACGAGCTCGCGGCCATTCGGAACCAGGAGATCGGCTTCGTGTTCCAGACGTTCAACCTTCTACCGCGCACGACCGCGCTGCAGCAGGTGGAGCTCCCTCTCGTCTATTCCGGGCTCGCGCGGAAAGAGCGGCGGGAGCGGGCCGTCAAGGCTCTCGAATCGGTCGGCCTCGCCGACCGGATGACCCACCATCCGAGCGAGCTTTCGGGAGGTCAGCGCCAGCGGGTCGCGGTCGCCCGCGCGCTCATCAACGATCCGAGCATCCTGCTCGCCGACGAGCCGACCGGAAATCTCGACTCGGCGACCGGCGCCGAGATCATGGCGCTCTTCGACGAGCTGAACTCGAAGGGCAACACGATCGTGCTCGTCACCCACGAGGAGGACATCGCCGCCCATGCGAGGCGCATCGTGCGGCTGCTCGACGGCAAGATCCGCGACGACGGTCCGAACGACCGCCCGGCGGCGCTCGCGCGCCTCTCCGGCGCCCCCGCCTAGTCTGACGGCGGAGTCCCGCGCGGACGCGAGAACGCGCGATAGAATCGCGCGTTTCCCATGGATCCCCACAAGTCCCTTTTCCGCAAGGTCGAGAAAGCGCTCCATGCCATCGAGCGCTCCTCCGACGCCGCCTCGACGATCGCCGAGACGGCGAGCGCCGTCATCGAAAACTTCAAGGGGGAGCTGGGAGTCCGCGGCGGCCGGCTCTACGAGCGGCGCGACGGAGGTTACGAGCTGACACGGGTGTTCGGGGGGTCCACCGCCCCCCCCGGGATCTTCGTGCCCGACGCCTACCCGCCGGTCCAGCAGGTCATCGACCAGGGCGTCGTGCTGCTCGACCTGACGGCGCCCGGCGTCGATCCCGAGTTCGAGAGGCGGCTCGGCGTCGAGCGCTTCGCGGCCATCGCCGTCGGTGACGACCAGTACATCCTGTCGTTCTCGGTGGACCCGGCGGCGCCGAACGACGACCTGATGGCTTCGCTCGGAATCCTGCGCCATGCCGTCGACCTGAAACTGCGCGAGGAGCGGTTCGTCTCCGTCCTGAACGAAGCTCGGCAGATCCAGATGTCCATCCTGCCCCGGCGCTCGCCGAGGCGGGGCGAGTTCGACATCGCAGGGTTCACGGTTCCGGCGGAGATCGTCGGGGGAGACTTCTTCGACTTCATCCCGGTGACCGAGCGAATCCACGGAATCGCGATCGCCGACGCGTCGGGGCACGGCCTCCCTGCCGCTCTCCAGGTTCGCGACGTCTACACCGGGCTGCGAATGGGCGTCGCGCGCGACTTCAAGATCGTGCGGACGGTCGAGCGGCTGAACCGGATCATCAACCAGTCCCGGATGACGACCAAGTTCGTCTCGCTCTTCTACGGCGAGATCGAAGAAGAAGGGAACTTCATCTACGTCAACGCGGGACATCCGCCGCCGTTCCACTTCCATTCCCGCGGCGTCACGACGCTGAAACAGACCGGCCTCGTACTCGGGCCGTCGGCCACCGCGAGCTACAGCCGCGGGTTTCTCTCACTGGAGCGCGGAGACGCCCTTCTCCTCTACACGGACGGAATGACCGAGGCGACCGACCCGAAGGGCCAGGAGTTCGGAGAAGAGCGGCTGAAGAACGCGTTCCTCGCGCTCGCCGACAGGCCGTCCGACGAGATCGTTCGCGCTCTCGTGGCCAAAGTGGGGGAATACGTGAAGGTGCGCGCTCCCGAAGACGATCGCACGGTCGTCGTCGTGAAGCGCTCGAGATCCGATCGGGGCACCGAGGTCCCGGGCGAGACGCCCCCGGCAAAGCCCGTCTGACCCTTGATACTGGACGAGGACGCCGTCCGGCGGCTGCTCTCCATGGGCAGGCTCATCCCGGCCATGGAGCGCGCGCTCGCGGACCTCTCGGCGGGACGGGTCGTCCAGCCGCTGCGCGCGGTGATACCCGTCGCGGACTCCCAAGGCTTTCTCGGCGTGATGCCGGCCTACGCGGGAAACGCTCTCGGCGCCAAGCTCGTCACGTTCTTTCCGAGGAACCGGGACGTCCACACGCATCACGCGACGATCGTCCTCTTCCGTCCGGACACGGGCGAGCCGCTCGTCACGATGGACGGACGCTTGATCACCGAGATGCGGACCGCCGCGGTCTCGGCGGTCGCCACGAAGGCGCTCGCGCGGCCGGAAGCTTCCGTTCTCGCGATCCTCGGGTCCGGTGTCCAGGCCCGCAGCCATCTGGAAGCATTGCGCCTCGTGCGACCGCTTTCGGACGTGCGGGTCTGGAGTCCTCACCGAGCCGGAGCCTTCGCCACGAAGTTCGGAGTGCGCGCGGCAGCGTCGGTGGAAGAAGCGGTACGCGGCGCGGACGTCGTCGTCGTCGCGACGACCTCGAAGACGCCGGTGCTTCGGGGTCATTGGCTGTCGCCCGGAATGCACGTCAACGCCATCGGCGCCTCCCGCCCGGACTGGCGCGAGCTCGACGACCGAGTCCTTTCGCGGGCGAGACTCTTCGTCGAGCAGCGCGAGGCGGCGTCGAAAGAGTCGGGCGACGTGATCGCCGCCGGCCGCATCGATGCGGAAATCGGTGAAGTGGTCCTCGGGACGGCGGCTGGCCGCGTCTCGGTGGAGGAGATCACTCTGTTCAAATCGGTCGGAGTGGCAGTGGAAGACGTCGTCGCGGCCGAGCTCGTGTATCGGGCGGCCATCGCCGAAGATCGCTAGGCCGAGGCCCTCCACTCGCGCCGAAAAGCGTCGGCCGTGATCTCGATTCCCTTTTCGAGAGGCGTCCAGGGCGGTACGCCCAGATCGCGGCGCGCCGCCGAGCCATCCAGAACGCTCCGCCGCTGCTCGCCCGGTGGAAGCGGCACATGCTCGGGCGGTCCCGTGTGTCCGAGCGCACGCGCGAGGAGCTCGAACAGAACGTTGACCGAAGTCTCGACGCCCGTTCCGACGTTCCAGGTACCGCTCTTTTCCGTCGCCAGAGCGCGCGCCGCGGTCTCGACGACGTCGCCCACGAAAACGTAATCCCGCGTCTGCTCTCCGTCGCCGCGAATCTTCGGCGTCCTTCCGGCGAGGATCGCCTCGGCGAAGATCGCGACGACGCCTGCTTCGCCGAGGCCGTTCTGCCCGGGGCCGTAGACGTTCGCGTAGCGCAGGACCTGCACCTGGAAGTCCTGGACGACGCGGTAGTAGTGGAGATATTTCTCGATCGACAGCTTGGCGCAGCCATACGGCGAGACCGGATCGGTCGGATGGCTCTCGGGCGCGGGCCGCCCGCCCTGCGGCTCTCCGTAGAGCGCGCCGCCCGTCGAGGCAAACAGAATGCGCCGAACCCCAGCCCGCCGGCAGGCTTCGAAGACCCTGAGAGATCCGAGAACGTTCGATCGCGCGTCGTCCAGCGGGTCAGAGACGCTGTGGCGGACGTCGATCTGCGCCGCGTGGTGGGAGACGACGTCGATCTTCTCTTCGGAAAAGAGCGGCTCGAGATCGGTTTCCGCCACGTCCGCTCGGACAAACCGCGCTTCCGACGGAATCTTCTCGCGGCGGCCGGTCGAGAGGTTGTCCACGACGACGACCCGATGGCCGTCCGCGAGGTGGCGAGCGGCCATGTGCGAGCCGATGAATCCCGCTCCGCCGGTCACCGCGATATTCATAGACTCGGCGCATGATAGCGAAGCCCACTCCCGATGCGCGGCTGCTGTTCGACCCGCAGGCACTCGGCCTCGAAGAACCGGAACGCTCCTTCTACCGGCGAAATACCGTCCGGGTCGCGCGCGATCTCGTCGGCGCGTGGATCGCGCGTCGCTTCCGCGGCCGCTGGTACGGAGCGCGGATCGTGGAGACGGAAGCGTACGTGGGGCCGGAAGACGCGGCCGCCCACTCGTTCCGCGGCCGACGGACTTCCCGCGTCGAGCCGATGTATCTCGACGGAGGGCATCTCTACGTCTTCTTCGTGTACGGCATGCACCACTGCGTCAACGTCGTCACGCGGCGGGCCGGCGAAGCCGAGGCCGTTCTCGTGCGCGCGGCCGAAGGACCTCCCAGGGCGCCGCCGCGGCTTCTCTCGGGCCCCGGAAAGCTCTGCGCCGCGCTCGGGATCACGGGAGCCGCGAGCGGCCGGGACCTGCTGGGGCAGGGAGACCTGCGGATTCTCCGGCGCCCGCGCGGGAGGCGTCCCCGGATCGGCACGTCCGCTCGAATCGGCGTCGACTATGCCGGAGAAGCGTGCCGCTGGCCGCTGCGCTTCTTCGACGTCGACTCGATGGCCGTGTCTCGGCGATGATCCGGAAATGAAGTCGCGAAAAGAAGGCTCCCGGATCTTCATTCGGCTCGAGACCGGCGACGACGTTCTCGCGTCGCTGGCCGAGGTCGCCACTCGCTACGGTGTCTCCGGAGGGTGGTTCAACGGAATCGGCGCCGCGAAGGACGTCGAGCTCGGCTACTACGACCTCGAACGGCGGGATTACGACCGGACCGCCGTCCAGGGCGAGGTCGAGATCGCACCGGCGTCGGGGTCGCTCGGCCTCGTGGAAGGCAAGCCGTTCGTCCACCTTCACGCAGTCGTCTCCGACCGGAACTGCATGCCGCGCGCGGGACATCTGTTCCGAGCCGTCACCGCGGCGACGCTGGAGTTCGTGCTGCTGGTTGCGGAGTCGCCGATTCCCCGTACGAGGGACGAGGAGACTGGGCTCAATTTGTGGCGGGTCTAGGCTCGCTTGTCGAGTAAACGGGGACAGACCACCGTTTCCATGTCCGGACCTCTCTCCATCGGGCTGAAGAAACCGTGGTCTGTCCCTACTCCATCCGTGTCACTCCATCGGCGGGTTGTACGCGGGAATCCCCGTGACCGCTTCGCCGATCACGAGGGTGTGAATGTCGTGCGTCCCCTCGTACGTGTACACGCTCTCGATGTTTGCCAGGTGGCGGAAGACCGGGTACTCGTTGACGATGCCGTTCGCGCCGAGCGTCTCCCGGGCAAGCTTCGCGCACTCACGCGCTACCCAGACGTTGTTGCGCTTCGCCATCGAAACGTGGTGGGGCTTCATCGTCCCCTCGTCCTTCATCTTCGCGAGCTTCCAGGCAAGGAGCTGACCCTTGGTGATCTCCGAGACCATCCACGCGATGCGCTCCTGGACGAGCTGGTGGGCCGCGATCGGCCGGTCTCGCCACTGCTTGCGCGACTTCGCGTAGTCGAGCGCGGCCTGGTAAGTCGCCATCGCGCTGCCCAGCGCCCCCCACGCGATCCCGTAGCGGGCCTGGGTCAGGCAGGACAGGGGTCCGCGAAGGCCCTCGACGCCCGGAAGGATGCTCTCCGCCGGGATGCGGCAGTCCTCGAAGGCGAGCTGCGAGGTCACGGACGCGCGCAGCGACATCTTGCCCTTGTGCTCGAACGTCGAGAACCCGGGCGTCCCGCGCTCCACGAGGAAGCCCCGGATCACGCCGTCGAGCTTGGCCCAGACGACCGCGACGTCGGCAATCGAGCCGTTCGTGATCCACGCCTTCGCGCCGTTCAAAATGAAGCCGTTCCCGTCCTTTCGCGCCGTCGTTCGCATGCCGGCCGGATTGGAACCGAAGTCCGGCTCGGTCAGGCCGAAGCAGCCGATGGCCTCTGCCGAGGCGAGCTTTGGAATCCAGCGATCCTTCTGCTCCACGGAGCCGAACGCGTGGATCGGGTACATTACGAGCGCGGACTGCACCGAGACGAAGGAGCGGAGGCCGGAATCCCCGCGCTCGAGCTCCTGCATGATCAGCCCGTAGGCGACGTTGTCGAGGCCGGGCAGCCCGTAATCCGAGAGCGTCGCCCCGAAGAGGTGCATCCCGGCCATTTCCGGGACGAGCTCCTTCGGGAACCGTCCTTCCCAGGCGGCTTCCTCGATGATCGGCAGGACACGGTCTTCCACCCAGCCGCGGACCGTGTCGCGGACGAGGCGCTGCTCCTCGGTCAGCAGAGTATCGAAGCCCAGGTAGTCCACTCCTTCGAAGGCCATTTTCGAGCGCCGAATGCTATCAGCAGCCGGGAGCGGAGAACGGACACTGATAGCGTATTCCCGTGAGCGTTTTCATCGGGGGCTCCGCCTACTCGATGGTGCGGGACATCGCCGACGGCTTCATCATCGCGAGCGAGCTCACGTTCAAGCAGTTCGGCGCCGGAGATTTCGCGCTCTTCTCGCAGGAGGCGGACAAGCTCCTGCGGGAGATCCGCGGTAACCCGCCCCCTGCGACGGACGTCGACGCGACTCAGAAGCGCCAGCGGCGCATGCAGCGCGTGCAACACGCAATGACCCTCGCCCGAAACGTTCAGACCCGGCGCGGCTGACCGGCGCGGCGCACCAGGAAGCTTGGAAGAGGAGCCGTCGGTCAGCGGGGCATCGCCGCTGCGAATGGGCGAGGTTCTCCTCGCCGCCGCCGTCTTCCTCGTCGCAACCGCTGCCCTCACCTGGCCCCAGGCCGCTCGCATGGGGAGCGGCCTGGGAGACCTCTGGGACGCAAAGCTGAACGCCTGGATCTTCCACTGGGACTATCACCAGTCGTTCCGCGACCCGCTCCACCTCTTCGACGCCAACATCTTCCATCCCGCTCGCTACGCTCTCGCGTTCTCCGAGAATCTGTTCGGCGCCGCGGTATTCGGCTTTCCGCTTTTCGCGTCGGGGGCGTCGACGCTCTTCGTCTACAACTTCCTCTTCCTCCTCGGGATGTTTCTCTCCGCAATGGGGGCGTGGGCGCTCGCGCGCGAGGTCACGGGAAACACCGCCGTTTCGCTGCTGGCCGGAATCGTCTTTGCCTTCGTCCCATGGCGCCTCGCGCAGATTCCGCACATCCAGTACCAGTGGGGTCCGTTCCTGCCGCTCCTCCTTCTCTTCCTCCTGCGCTGGCTCGACGGTGGCGGCCGCCGCGACCTGCTTCTCTTCGCCCTGTTTTTCGCCTGGAACGCGCTCACGAACATCCATTACGCGATCTTCTCTGGGATCCTTTTCGCCGTCGTGCTCGCGTGGGAGCGGCTGACGAGGGGTGACTCCGCGATCCGAAAGCGGATCCGTCAGACGGTCGCAGCGACCGCCGTCGTCGCGGTGGTTGTGCTCCCTTTCTACGTTCCCTATGCGAAAGCAGCGAAGCTCTACGGAATGCAGCGCTCGATCGGCGAAATGCGGTTCTACTCCGCGCGGCCCTCGGCTCTCCTCGTCGCCGGTCCGCAGAACAAGCTGTGGGCGCCGCTCACTCAGCGATTCGCTCGGCCAGAGGCCGAGATGTTCCCCGGGGTCCTGCCCGTCGCGCTCGCCGTGTACGTGGTCTTCCGGCTGCGACGAGCGCGCGAAGACGCGCCCGCTCCGAAACGTGCGATCGCCGGATGGCGGCGGCGGGCCGCGACGGCTCTCGATAGCCTCGCCGTGGCCGCTTGCGCGGTGGGAGTCGCGGGACTCCTCGTCCGGCACCTGCGCGTCGGCCCCCTGAAGCTCTCCGACCCGGGACGCACGCTCGTCTTCCTGACCGGTTTCGTCCTCTTGCGTCTCTCTCTCGCCTTTCCCCGCCGGTCCGCCCACGCGAACCTCTCCGACTTCCTTCGCGCCCGCCGACTCGACCGCCGCGCGGGACTCTTCGTCACCATCGGCTTTGCCGGCCTTCTCGTCGCGGTCGGCGGGTACACGCCTTATTACACGTTTCTCTTCCAATCCTTCGGCTTCCTGTTTCGAGCGATCCGGGTTCCGGCGCGCGGGATGGTCCTGTTCCACCTGGCGCTCGGCGTGCTCGCCGCCTGGGGACTGATGGTCCTGCTCTCGCGGGTGCGCAGTCGTGTCGAGCGCGGCGCGTTCGTCGCAGCAGCCCTCCTGCTCACGGCGATCGAGTACCGCGCGGCCCCGATCGATTTTCCGGCGGTGGAGCGCAGCCCGGCCGCCGTCTACCGGTGGCTCGCTCGGATTCGACCATCCGGCGCCGTTCTCGAGCTGCCGATCGGCTTCGATTACGACGCGGAACACGTCTTCCGGTCGACCGCGCACTGGCAGCCGCTCATCAACGGCTATTCCGGCTTCGCGCCGCGGCATTACGACGAGCTCAAGGATCTGTTCGGGAAGGTGCCGGTTCCAGACGAGGCCTGGGCGCGTGTCGGCGCGATGGACGGCGCGGTGCTCATCCTCCACCCGCACGAAGTCGAAGGCCTGGTGCGGTTGAACCTGACGCGCGCGACGCGAAAGGCGCTCTCCGAAAAGAAGCTCGAAGCGCTGGGGAGCTTCCCGCACGCTGGAGCGCGCGATTTCGTCTTCCGGATCGCTCCCGCGCCTCCGTTCGAGACCAGCATCCCGGCCACGGAACGCGACCGGGCAAGGGCGGATTTCGCGCGGCTCACGTCGACCGCCGAGTCGGAGCTCGCGCCGCCCTTCGGCGTGATCGACATTCCGGCGGATAATGCCGAAGTCGCCGCCGGGAGCTTCGGACTGGGATGGGCGCTCGACGACTCCGGGATCGCGGAGATTCGCGTTGCCACGGAGTTGGGTCCGGGCACCCCCGGCGTCGTCGGCGGTCCGCGTCCCGACATTCCGGCCGTCTACCCGGACTACTCCAGTGCGGCTAACTCCGGGTTCGGGTTCGCCGTGCCGAGCGTTCCGCCCGGACCGCATACCTTGAAGATCACGATCGTCGGAAAAGACGGCGGCCAGACGGTTCTCGAGCGGCGCGTGCGCGTGCGCTGAGCGGGTGCAGGCCCGCAGGGCCTGTCCCCGCGACAGCTCTGAGGTCCCGTCGCGTTCGCTTGCTCGGGATCTGGCTGACGCCACCGCCGCTCGGCCCGGCCGAACGGCCTCGACCGAGCGCCTGACCCCTCGCTACGCTCGCGCTCCCGCGGCGCGAGGATCGTCCACTCGGTTACTTCGCGGAGACTCCTCGCGCCGCGAACATACGGGCCACGCTTTCCCTCCCCGCGGCGTAGCACTGCGGCGGGTGCAGGCCCGCAGGGCCTGTCCCCGCGACAAGCACTGAGGCGGGTGCAGGCCCGCAGGCCTGTCCCCGCTACATTCATATAATCCGGCGCTTTTATGCTCGAGGACGCGACGGTGATCTCTCGCATCGGCGAAAAGAGCGGCTCGGAAGCGACCGTCCGGGGCTGGCTGTACAACCGCCGCTCGTCCGGGAAGATCCAGTTCCTGATCGTCCGCGACGGGACCGGATACCTCCAGACGGTGGTCACCAGGAGTGAGGTCCCTCCCGAGACCTGGGTCGAGGCGGAGCGCGCGACGCAGGAGTGCTCGCTCGCAGTGCGCGGGCGAATCCGCGAGGAGCCTCGCGCGCCCGGCGGCTGGGAAATGAGCGCGACGGACGTGCGGATCATCGGGCCGTCCGAGAACTACCCGATCGCGCCGAAAGAGCACGGCGTGGACTTCCTGATGTCTCACCGCCACCTCTGGATGCGCTCCTCGCAGCAGCACGCGGTGCTGCGCGTGCGATCGGAGGTCTCGCAGGCGATCCGCGACTTCTTCTACGAGCGCGAATACACGCTCATCGACTCGCCGATCCTGACCGGATCGTCGGTAGAGGGCACTTCCACTCTCTTCGAGACCGACTACTTCGGCGAGAAGGCCTACCTCTCGCAGTCCGGGCAGCTCTATCTCGAGCCCGCGGCGGCGGCCTTCGGGAAGGTGTACTGCTTCGGCCCGACGTTCCGCGCGGAGAAGTCGAAGACCCGCCGGCACCTGACCGAGTTCTGGATGATCGAGCCGGAAGTCGCGTTCCTGGAGTTCGAGGGGCTCTGCGATCTCGCCGAAGAATTCGTGACTTACCTGATTGCGCGGACGCTCGACCGCTCGGCGGAGGACCTGAAGCGCCTCGAACGCGACCCGTCGAAGCTCGAGGCCGTGAAGCGCCCGTTCCCGCGGATCACTTACCGTCAGGGGATCGAACAGCTCGCCGCGAAAGGCTTTCCGATCCAGTTCGGCTCTGACCTGGGCGCCGACGAGGAGACCGCGCTCACCGCGGACAGCGATCGGCCGCTGATCGTTTCGCGCTTCCCGGCGGCGATCAAATCGTTCTACATGCAGCCAGACCCCGAAGACCCCGAGGTGGTGCTCGGTCTCGACATGCTCGCTCCGGAAGGGTACGGCGAGATCATCGGAGGCTCGCAGCGGATCCACGATCTCGAGCTGCTCGAGCGCCGGCTCGCCGAGCACAAGCTCCCGCGCGAGTCGTACGAGTGGTACCTGGACGTGCGGCGCTACGGCACGTTCCCGCACTCCGGGTTCGGGATGGGGCTCGAGCGGTTCGTCACGTGGATGTGCGGGACCCACCATCTGCGCGAGGCGATCCCGTATCCGCGGACGCTGAAGAGAATCTACCCATAATCTTTACTCTGACGCTTTACTTCTTTACAATCACGGTATGAGAAGCAGGATTTCCGCGAAAGGCCAGATCACGGTCCCGAAAGGGGTCCGCGAGCGATACGCCCTGCTGCCGGGGACCGAGGTCGAGTTCGAGCTCCGGGACGAGGGAGCGCTCCTGCGCAAGAGGAGAGGGGAACGCCACCCGATCTGGGACGCGATCGGCTCCCTCAAGGACTCCTGGCGCTGGCCCAAGGGCGTTCCCCACACGGTCGACGCGTACATCGATTACGTGCGCGGAGGGTCCTACGAAGAGTTGAGCGGGAAGAAGGCGCGACGGAGACGCCGGAAGTGATCACCGCCCTCGACGCGAACGTCCTGATCGACCTCGGCCTCGAAGACTCGGTCCGCGCGAGGCAGGCCGCGCAGTCGCTCGACGAGTGCGGATCGGCTGGAAGGCTCGTCATCTGCGACGTCGTGCTCGCGGAGTTCGCCCGCGGGCTCGCGGAGACTGCCGATCCTGCCGCGTGGGTCCGCGATCGCGGAGTGGAGTTCGACCCGATCGCCGAGGAGACAGCCGTCCGCGCGGGGCGCATGCAGGCTCGGCTCGAAACGCGAACCGGCCGGCCGTCCCGGCGCCCGATCGCCGACTTCCTGATCGGCGCCCACGCACTCCTTCAGGCAGATCGACTCCTCACCCGAGATCGCGGCTTCTATCGCGACTACTTTCGCGGGCTCCGGCTGGTGGAGCCGAAATGAGCAACAACCGCCTTCCCTCCGTCGGCGTCGTCTCGCTCGGCTGCGCAAAGAACCTCGTCGACACCGAGGTGATGCTCGGGCATCTTCAGCGCGCCGGGCACGCGATCGTGCCGGATGCCCGCGCCCGCATCGTGCTGGTGAACACGTGCGGGTTCATCGACAAGGCGAAAGAGGAGTCGGTCGACGCGATCTTGGAGCAAGTCGAGCGGAAGCGCCGGGGCGAGATCGACCGCATCGTGGTCGCCGGCTGCATGGTCCAGAAATACGGCCGCGAGCTCGCCGACGAGATCCCGGAGGTGGACGCCTTCCTCGGCTTGGACGAGCTGGAGAAGGCGCCCGCTGCCGCGGCGGTGCTGCCGGCCTTTCCCCGCTTCACCGAGAAGCCGCTCGCCACGCGGCTCTACGACGAGGCGGCTCCACGCATCCTCTCGCGCCGGCGCGGGTACGCGTATCTGAAAGTGGGGGAGGGCTGCGACAATCCCTGCACCTTCTGCACGATCCCGCAGATGCGCGGCCGCCAGAGAAGCCGCACGATCGACTCCCTCCTCGCGGAGGCGCGCACGATCGAGGCGCAGGGCGTCTCGGAACTCGTGCTGATCTCGCAGGACACGACGCGCTACGGCGAGGATCTCGGCATGAATCGGAAGGGCCTGACCCTCTTGATCGAGGCGCTCGCCGCCGGCACCCGCTTCCCGTGGGTGCGTTTTCTCTACGCATATCCGAATACGCTCGACGAGTCGGTGCTCGAGCTGATGGCGGCCGAGCCGCGATTTCTGCCTTACGTGGACATCCCGCTCCAGCACGTCTCGCGCGGGGTGCTCGCGGCAATGAGACGAGGCGGCGACGCCGCCTCTTATCGAACTCTGGTCGAGAGGATGCGCGAGATCGTCCCGGAGATCGCCATTCGCACCACCTTCATCGTCGGCTTCCCCGGGGAAGGGCCGCTCGAGTTCCGCGAGCTGTGCGAGTTCGTCCGCGGCGCCCAGCTCGACAACGTCGGCGCGTTTGCATACTCGCCCGAGCCGGGGTCGGCCTCGGAGCCGCTGGGCGATCCCGTGTCTGGAGAAGAGAAGGAACGTCGGCGGGAGTTTCTCCTTTCGCTCCAGCGGCCGATCGCCCGGAAGAAGAACCGGGCGCTTCTCGGACGGACCGTCGAGGCGATCGTCGAGGGAACCTGCGAGGAGACCGAGCACCTTCTCGAGGGACGCCTCCGGTCCCAGGCACCGGAGATCGACGGGCGTCTCCTCATCAACGACACCGGCGGGCGCGACGTTTCCACCGGGGAGATCGTTCGCGTGCAAATCTCCGAGGCACACGACTACGACCTGGTCGGCGCGATCGTCTGAGCCGCCCGGTCCGGCAACGGTGACCGCCCTGCACGTCGTCCGCGATCCGCTCCGGGAGACGGACCTGCCCCGCGGCGGCATCGCCACGATCGGAAACTTCGACGGAGTCCATCTCGGTCACCGCCGCATCTTAGAGGCCGTCGTCGCGCGCGCCCGGGAGACCGGCCGGCCCTCGATCGCGATCACCTTCGAGCCGCACCCTCTCTCGGTGCTCCGGCCGGACCACGCCCCGCGGCGCCTCCAGACACTCCACCAGAAGGAGGAAGCGATCGAGGCGCTCGGCGTCGAGAATCTCCTCGTGATCCCCTTCACGCGGGACTTCTCCCTGACCGAGCCGGAGGAATTCGTCCGGTCGGTTCTGGCGGAGCGGCTGGCCGTTTCGGAGCTCTTCCTCGGCAGCCACTTTGCGTTCGGACGCGGCAAGCGCGGAGACCTCGCGCTCTTGACGCGGATGGGCCCGGAGTGCGGATTCATCGCTTCCGGGGTCGAAGAGGTCTTCTTCGAGGGGGTGCCCATCTCCTCGACCCGCATCCGGACCGCGATCGCGCGGGGAGACGTCGTGCGCGCCAACGCGATGCTCGGGCGCGAATACGAGCTGGACGGTCTCGTTGCGAAAGGGGACGGGATGGGGCGGAAGATCGGCTATCCGACCATCAACCTCGAGCCGGAGAACGAGCTCCATCCCGCCGATGGGGTCTACGTCACGCAGATCCACATCCGCTCGTTCGGACGGCGTTTCGATTGCGTCACCAACATCGGGCGGCGGCCGACTGTCTACGAGGACTACGCGACCACCATCGAGACATACGTCCTCGACTTCTCGGCGAACGTCTACGGCGAGAAAGTCCGGCTGTTCTTCTTCGATCGGCTTCGCGAAGAGAGGAAGTTTCCTTCCGTGACGGATCTGTCCGAGCAGATCGGTCGGGACATCGAGGCGACGCGCGACTACTTCGAAAGGATGCCGAAGAAGTCAGGCGTCCGATGAGCCTGGGACGCCGACCCGGGTCGACGCGCGATCCCGATCTGCTCCGCCGCTTCCGCTTCTTCGTCAGCTTCTCGACCTCGATTCTCACGAGCGCGCTGGGACTCGCGGCCGGGGATCCCGTGAACGTTCCGGGGGCAACGGCGTCGGTACGGCGGCTTCTCCGGCTCGACCCGGAGCGTCCCCCCGGCACGTTCTTGCGGGACGTCTGCGAAGCCCTGCTCTTCGAAGGAGAGTCTCAGGCGAGCTGGCCCGAGGTCGAGGCGCGGAAGGCTGTCGTCGAATTCACGCAGGACCTCGCGGGCTGGCGGAGCGAGTTCGGCGCGAGCGCCGTCTTTTCGGCATCGACGAAGGAAGGCGAGAAAAACGCCCGGCGCGCCCTGTCGTGGCTCGGAATGAAGGTGGAAGGCGCACCCGCTTCGTGGACGACGGAGAGCCGCAACGATCACGAGGCGCTGCGACGCCGGCGGTTCTTCGACGCGATTGGAATCCCGCTCCCCGTCTTTCTCTCGAAGCTGCGCGCCGGGCAGGACGTGGTCGTCGCGACTCGCGACGAGCCCGCTCCGCTCCCCTTCGGCCTCCCGGCTTGGCGGCAGATCCTGCGCGAGCCCGACCTGACCGCATCCGATGCGTTTCTCTATTTCGTGAAGAACGTCCGAGCGTCCCGGATGCTGGTCGCCGTCGACGCACTGGATGCGGAGACGCTGGAAGAGCTCGGGGCGGTGGCGGGCGGCGGGGAAGGGGGCGCCGCCGCACTGCGGCTCCTCTACGAAAGAGCGCTCGACCCGTTCGCCCGCTTCCCGGAAGCGATCTCGCTCCAGGAAGGCAGATTCGAGCTGCCCGGCGGCCGCGAGGCGGATCCGGTCTGGGCGGACGTCTTCGGAGCTTCTCCGTCCGATCCGGCGCGTTTCCTGCGGGCCCTCTACGAGAAGGATTCGGGAAAGGGAGCGTACGTCGTCGACGTGCTCCGAGAGCTTCCGGCCGGGATCGCGCGCGCCGTCGTGCTCGGTCCCGGCGGCTTCGGGCCGAAGTCGGTCGAGCGCTTCCGGCGGCTCTATCGCTCGATCGAGAAGACGGGAGAGGGATTCGAGCTCGCACGACGCGATCCCTACGACTTCGGACATCTCGCCCGTTTTCTGCGTCTTTCGCGGGAGGGGGAGCTCGCGCTCGCCGGAGCGAATTTAGACGGCGAGACCTTTCCGCGGAGCGAGTCGGAGTTGAAGGCGATCGTTGCGGAAGCGAGCCGGCGTCCGGCCCGAACCGAGGAAACTCTGGTGCGGTTGTTTCGGGCCGAGCCGGGAAGACAAGGCGGGCCGGCGGCCCGGCGGCGTTTTCTCTTCGTCTCGAGCCTGATCGAGAGCCGCCCCGACCTCGAAGAGCCCGGCCTCGTCGCTCTCCTCCTGCGGGGGGTCGACCGATTCTTCCCGACCTACGCGGTGCTGGAGGACGTTCCCGTCGAGCCGACCCTCGCCCGCCGGTATCTCTTCGCTCTGGATCGCCTCGATCGCCGAAAGGAATCGCGCGCGGCGGAGGTCGCCTGCGGGCTCTTCCAGACCGGAGCGGAGCTCCTCGCCCAGCTCGCGAGGGCGGGCGTCCTCCCGCCGGCCGACATTCGGGATCTGTTTTCCGCATACCTCGACCTTCCCCTCTTCGCGGGGGAGTCCGTCGCTCCGGCAGACGGAGCAAAAGACCTTCTCTCCTGGCTGTCGGATCGACTGCTCGCGACGTTGCGCGCTCTCGAGCGTCGCTCGATCGCGGCTCGCCGGGCGGAGAACGCGCGCCGTGAGGCAGAGTACCGCTCGGCCCGGGATCGGCAGGCCCGAGCCGGGTTGCCCGCTTCACCGCTCTTCGACCCGATCTGCCCGCCCGACGACCAGTTCGTCGGGCCGATGCCCGCCCGAATCGTCGAGGAGCGGCGCCGGCTCGCGGACACGGAAGAAGAGGCCGAGCGATGGATCGAGGAGGCACTGGAGATCGAGACGGCCTCACGGAAAGTGATCCCGCCACCCGTCCGGCTCGAAGTCCCCGAGGAGAGCACGACGGCGGACGAGCTGCTCGAGCGGGCTCTCGTGGGACCTCCCAGCCCTTCGCGCGTCGAGTGGCGCGGAGGACGTTACCTCTTCGATCCCGCGACGGACGAGCTCGTCCGTCGCCGCGAGTTCCGCGAGAGACAGCGCATCGCCTCGCTCGAGGACGTCGAAGAGATCCGTCGAACCCGCAGCGAGCTCCTCGCGGCCGCGGCGAAAGGGGACGCGCAATCGGCGCGAAAGGCGATCACGGATCTTGCGGCTCGATTACAGCTCGCCGACTCACCCGACTCTACGGCGGTCGATCGCCGGCTGGGCAAAGTGGAACTTCACTCCACGCCGGCAGGGCTCCCGAAAGACATGCCTGGTCTCGACGCCGTGATCGCCGAGCGCGCGCTCGAGGCGATGCTCGGTCACGTGTACGCAATCTCCGCGGGAGACCCGGAGGACCTCTACTACCAGGATCCCGACTTCGTGCGCCGTCATTCGTTCCGGCGGGTCGAGAAGGGAGGCAAGGTCCTCGTCTCGCCGTTCGGTCCGACCACCCTCGCTCCGAGGGAGTCGGGCGGAGGATCGCGGATCAGCGGCTCCGTGTTCGGCCTTCCGGACGTCCTCGGCCTCCTGCACGCGGAGCAGATTTCCTACAATCCCGGAGCGTTCATCGGCAACGAGCAGATCCGATCGGGCCTCGTCGCGCCCGTCCGCCGGATGTCGCCGGCGCGGGTCGACGACGACGCGATGACGTTCGTCGCGGCCTCCTGCCGGGCAACGGAAGAGTTTGCAGAGTCGCTCGCGCGGAAAGAGGAACGCGAGCGGTTCCGGTCGTGGCGAGACCTCGCGGGAGATCTCGTTCCCCGTTCGCGCCTCGCGCGCGTCGCAAAGCTCGGGCCGGGAGAAGTTTCGCGGGAAGCGCTGGCAGAACAGCTCTCGCCGACCGATCTCTATCGGATCGGGAGACGGCTCGCTCGCGGCGCGGCGGCGGCGTCCCAGGTTGGCTCGCCGCGGGAAGCGAAGGAGGCTCTCGACCGGCTCGAGCGGAAGTTCGGCGAAGCGGGCGCGCGGGGGCGGCTCGCGGAATTCGGCCCGCGGGCGGTCGCGTACGCGGGACGGCTTCGCCTGAGCGACCTGGATCTGCCTCCCTATGAAAGGCTCGCCGCCTACCGCACGCCGCAGCTCTTCAGCGACCGTCTCTACGACGTGAAGATCTCGGTGGCGCGGGCGGTGTCCGAGGCAGGGCTACCGGCCGCGGTCCTGCCGGCGGTCCTCCCCGGAGCCGTCGATAGAATGCTGGCCGACGTCAAGATGGCCTTTGCTTTCGACTGGAGATCGCTCGTCCGGAAGGCCTACGCCTTCGACGCGCAGGAGCTCGACTTCCACCTGGACGAAGCGCTGAAGGCGGGCCGCCTCGTTCGTGACCAGAATGCCGACCCGCTCGAAGAAAGGCCGTGACCTCCTCCCGACTCTTCGCGACTTGCCTTCTCGTCACCTTCTTCGTGCTCGTGCGGAGCGCCCCGGGAGAGGACCTTCCCCGGGAGCCGGACCGGCCCCGCGTCCGGGTCGTCTCGCCAGCGTCCGTCGACATCCCGGTGGGAAACTCCCGGATCGTCGCGGCGGTCGAAGGCTACGTGGCGGGCGACCAGCTCGACGTCTTCGTGGACGGCCGCAAGCTCGGAACCGTCATGGAACCTCCGTGGCAGCTTTCCTGGCAGGCGGGAGACGCGCTCCGTGCGCACGATATCTCGGTTGCTCTGCGACGGGGAGGCCGCGAGGTCGCGTCGGCCCGCGTCCGGACGCTCTCCGCGGGCTTCAGCTCGAAGGTCAACGCGGACGTCGTGACCGTCGCCCCGATCGTGACCGACCGGCACGGCCGTTACGTTCCCGGCCTGACCGCGAAGAACTTCACCGTCCTCGACGACGGGCAGCCTCGGACGATCGAGACCTTCGACGCGGCGGACTCTCCTCTCTCGGTGGTGCTCGTGCTCGACGTCTCCGGCTCGATGCTCTTGAAGATCGACGAAGCGCGCCGGGCGGCGCACGCGTTCGTGGACGCCTTGAAGCCGCAGGACGAAGTCGGCCTGATCACGTTCTCGACGACGGTCGTGGGCTCGATCGACTTCACGAGAGACCGCAGGTCCGTCCACGCGGCGATCGACGCCGCCCAGACGAACGGAGAGACCGCCCTCTACGACGTCACCGCGATGGCGTTGAAACGGTTGCGGCCGCTGAAGCGTCGAAAGGCCGTCATTCTGTTCACCGACGGCGACGATAACCGCAGCCGGCTTTCGGTCGACCAGGTGATCCAGATGGCGCGCGCTTCCGAGGTGTCGATCTACTCGGTCGCGCAGGGGGTGACCGAGTCCGACACGCTCAAGGTCTTTCTCGACCGGCTCGCCGAGAACACGGGAGGCCGCTCGTACTTCATCGGGTCGATCCGCAGGCTGCCCGAGACCTTCCGCGAGATCCTGGCGGAGCTGAAGAGCCAGTACTTCCTGACGTACACGCCTCGCGCCGGTCTGAAGCCCCGGACGTGGCACCGGATCGAGGTTCGCGTCGACCGGCCGGAGCTCGTCGTGCGGGCGCGGAAGGAGTATTTCTTCCAATAAAAAGCGCGGCCCGAACGGGCCGCGCTTCATCGGAACGAGGCGGATTTAGAACGTCGTCCGGATCCCGAGGCTGACGTCGCGGCCGGGCAGCGGTGCGATGTCCTTCAGGAACGAGACGTGGTTTCTCGCCTCTTCGTCCGTCAAATTTCTTCCCCGGACCAAGACGTCGGCAATGAACGAACCGATAAAGAAGCGATACCCGAGATCGGCGTTGAGAAGGGTATAGCCACCCGTTCTCGTCTCCTCGGGCGCCACGCGGTTCTGCGCATCCGCGTGACGAACTTCGACCAGACCCAGCCAGTGAGCGCCGACGTATCGGAATCCGGCCGAAAGGCGGACCGGCGGAATTCGCGGCAGCGGCTGGTCGTTGGCCGTCGCTTCGGCGCGCACGTAGTCCGCTCCGAGCTCGAGCGCGAGGTGATGCGGCTCCTGGTGGATCAGCTCGATGTCGATGTGCCCTTCTCCCCCCCAGAATCGGGCGTCCTGCTGCGTGTAGACGATCACCTTGAGGTCATCATCGCCCTCAGTCTCTCCGGTGAACCGTTCGTAGATGAAGCCGTCGAAGCGGTTGTAGAAGAGCGAAACGCCGCCGGTCACCCGGCCCGTCAACCTCTTGACCGAGAGGTCCACTCCGGTCGATTTCTCATTCGTCAGAAGCGGATCGCCGATCTCGAAGGTTCCCGTCGCGGGGTGCGGGCCGTCGGCGAAGAGGTCCTGAGCGCTCGGAGCCCGCGAGGTTCGGGAGAGCGACAAGCCGACGGACCAGTCCTTGGTCGGAGTCCACACCGATCCGATCGATCCCGAAAAGTTGTTGAATGTGCGGTGACCGACCTCCCGCTCCTCAGCGTCGTTCTTCTGATGCTCGTACCGGCCCCCGAACTGGAGAGTGACCGTGCCCACGGGAAGCTCTTCGAACAGGAAGAAAGCCTGGTTGTCGCTCTTGGTCTTGGGGAGCAGCGCCTCCTCGCCGGTCGCCGAGAGATTCCGGCGGCTCACCTGGACGCCGAAGGTTCCCCTCAAATCTCCGAGAGGCTGATGCAGCAGCTCGAGCCGTCCCTCCGAGACGTCATCTTTGAAGAGTGTGCCGACCTCCCCGCCTTCGAGCTCGGTATGCTTGTAGTCGTTGCGTCCGAAGCGCAGCTTTGCGCCCCGCAGGAACGCGAAGGGAGTGGTGATCTCTCCCTGTACGTCCACCCGGCGCTGCTTCATGTCGAGCTGGACCTCTTCCTCGGCGGGGCTGCCATAGAAGCTGTTCCACCCGGAGTAGGACGCCCCGATGTACCCGGCGTCGCCGACGTAGGAGAGACCGCCCGATGCGCCGTTCGAATCGATGTCGCTGTTGGGGACTCTGCCGCGCGTCTCCCCCTCTTCGACGGGAATGCGGCCGAAACCCGGGATCCTGTAGTCGTCGGCCTTCAACTTCGAGCCGTCGGCGTGCCAGGCCAGTTGCCCGAAGTGCCCGCCGAGCGAGAGCGCTCCCCGCCTCTCGTGCGAGACGGATCCGTAGCCGAAATCCGCCGTTCCCGTGATGGCCGACTCCGGAAGATACGTCGGGATCCGGCTGTCGAGAGCGTTGACCACGCCTCCGATCGCGCTCGACCCGTACAAGAGCGTCGCCGGTCCCCGGACGATGTCGATCTTCTCCGTCGTCAGCGTGTTCACGGTGACCGCGTGATCGGGGCTCAAGTCGGAGACGTCTCCGACGTCCACGCCCGAGACGAGCATCCGGACGCGCTCACCTCCGAGCCCCCGAATGACCGGGCGAGAAGCGCCGGGACCGAAAAACGTCGCGACGACGCCCGGCTGCTGGGCGAGCGTCTCTCCGAGCGACGATTGGAGTTGCTCCTGCAGATCCCGGCCCTCGAGAGTGTCGACCGGTTGCGAAACCTCGGCGGATGTCTTTTCGGCGGTTCCCGTGACCGTGACCCGCTCCTGGTGGACGCCGATGTCGAGCTGGAGCGTTAGGTTCCCGGGTGAAATGGCCGTATCCACGCGTTGGACCGAACTCCCGAAGCGCGGGCTGACCGCCTCGAGCAGATAGCGACCCGTTGGGACCAGCTCGAAGCGGAAGGCGCCCTCGGCATCCGTCGTCGTCCGCCGCTTCAGCTCCAGAATCGTGACGCGCGTCCCGGGCGCGGGCGTACCCGACGCCGTGAGGACCTTGCCTTCAAGAGTCACCGGAGTCGAAGGCGCCTGGGCGATCGTCGCAACCGCTGGGATCAGCAAGAGCGACGACACGGCTGCGACGCGTATGAATCGGACTGTCTTCATGATGATCTCTCCTCGAAAAAGTGTCGGAAGACCGGCGAGCGATCGCCGGCCGCCCCCGCTGTGGGGCAGGCTTCTTCGACCTAGACGTCGAGGAGAGGAGGAGGGGCCCGGGAACGCCGGGTAAAGCGCGCAACCGAGATCGCCGATCGCGGCGGGAGCGCGTTCAATGTCCGGCTCGCCGGAGCCGGAAGCGAGACCTCGGCGGCCCAGGGAAGGCCGAAGAGCCGCGACCAGTGACACGCCCAGCACGGGTCGACCGGAACGATCTTCAGGATGGCGTGCCAGTGCGAGGCAGTCGAGGAGGGATTGTGGGTCGTGACGACCTCTTCCGAGCCCGTCTCGGAATCCGTGGCGAGAACAGCGTGATGGTGGGACGCCGTCACGGCGGCGAGAACCGCTGCCAGAACCACAGATCCGGTCAGGCGGCGAAAACTCACGCTCGGACGTCCTCCGTCACGACGTCAGAGGTTTTCGAAAGGCGCCGGTACCCGGCCAGAATGAGCAGCGCCACTCCGAAGGTCCCAACGATCGTCGCCCCGGTCGGAAGATCGAGCACGTAGGACAGGGTAACACCGCCGGCCGAGACGAGAGCCCCCATCGTCCAGCCGATTGCGAGCCGCGGGCCCAACCGCGCGGAAAAGAGCATCGCGGCCACCGCGGGCACGATCAGGAAACAGAAAACGAGGAGCACGCCCGCAATGGCGACCGAGGACGTCACGACGAAACCGAAGGACATGTAGAAAAGGAAGTCCCAGAACCGGATGTTCCACCCGAGACGCTCGGCCTCCGGCTCGTTCATCGAGATCGTCAGGAACCGCCGGCGGAAAACGTAATGAAAG
>DASXSX010000024.1:0-10894 GCA_036505815.1 Thermoanaerobaculia bacterium | reverse complement strand
CGATTTCAGGATCCCCGCGAGCGTGGTCGACTTGCCCGAGCCGGTCGGCCCCGTAATCAAGACCAACCCTGCCGGGAGATGGACGAAAGTCTCGAGGACATCGGGAAGATTCAGCTCTTCGATCGAGGGGAGCTTGAACGGAATCCGGCGGAAGACGGCCGCGAGCGAGCCCCGCTGGACGTACACGTTGGCGCGAAAGCGCGCGACCCCCGTCAGCCCGTATCCGAGGTCGACCGACTGTCGGTTTTCGAGCTTCTGCTTCTGGGCGGGCGTCAGGATCTCGACCAGCATGTCCTCGAGCTCCTTCGGCTGGAGCGCCTCGGACTTCAAAGGGACGAGCTTCCCCTTGATCCGCAGAAGAGGCGGCCGCATGGGCTTCAGGTGGAGGTCGGAAGCCTCCTTGCTGGCCATGAAACGGAGAAATTCTTCGAGTTTCAGGATTCGGGCATTATAGCGGACCGTATCGCGATCAGGGCTTTGGCGGGCTCGGCCGGAGGGCTTCGGGGACCCGGCCCGGCCGCGATTGCAGCCATTCGCGCGCCTCCTTTCGCGTCCGAATCCGGCCTGCAAGGCTCTCGACGCGGACCGCCTCGAGGAGTTTTCCGACACGCGGGCCGGGCGCGATGCCCAGCCACTCCACGACATCTCCTCCGCGCACGTCTAAGATCGGTCTCCTTCGAGCGATCCGGGCGGACAGCTTCGCAACGGCGGATCGCGATCGGGGATCGAGAGTCTCGGCCAATCGCAATGCGTCGACCGCGCGATCCCCGGCCTGGAGGAACCACCGCCAGGCCTCGTCGTCCATCCGCAAGTCGGGGACCGCCGCCGCGAGCATGAGCAGACGGGAGACTTCGCGAGCCTCCTCGGTTCCCCATCGAAGCCGGCGGAGCCAGCCGGCCGCCTGGTCCGGGGAAAGGGAGAGGCGCGCCGCGAGGAGCGCGAGTCGCAGCCGCCGGCGCGAGCGCGCAGGGAGGCGCCTCGTGAATCCGGCGTCGAAGGCCGCGAGGGCGCGCGCAACGGCCGACCACTCGCGGCCCGGCAGGGAGAGATCGAAAGCCGGTCCGAGGAGGCCGGTCTTCGCGGCCCAGACGAGAGCCGGCGCGGCCTCGCGCGCGTCGAGGAGCCTCGCGAGCTCGGCCTGTATCCGTTCGCGCGCCACGCCGCCGAGCGCTGGCGCGGTCCGCCGGCAGGCTGCGGAGGTCGAGGGATCCGGCCGGAGGCCATGCGTCGCGATGAGCCGGGCCGCGCGCAGCGGACGCAGGGGGTCGTCGGCGAGGTTCTTCTCCGCGACCATTCGGAGAAGACCGGCAACGAGGTCGGCCATTCCGCCGAAGGGATCCACGAGGTCGCCCGAATCGAGCGCGAACGCCATCGCGTTGACCGTGAAGTCGCGGCGGCCGAGATCCGTCTCGATCGAATCTCCCTCGAGCTCGCCGATGTCCACCATCCGGCCGCGGCCGGCGAACCGGTAGACGCGGGGACGCCGCTCCCCGGAAAGGAGCACCGCCCGCCCGTGCCCCTGCGACTCGAGAGCGCGCGCGATCTCTCCCGCGTCTCCGGTGACCGCGATGTCGACTTCAGTGACGTCCCGGCCGAGAACCAGATCCCGCAGCGCGCCGCCCACGATCCACGCCTCGAAACCCATTCGGCTCGCGAGCCGGGTCAGGCCGACGACCTTGCGCTCCTTCGCGAGCGTCCGGATGCGGGCGCGGAGTGATCGCACCGGCTGCAAAGAGCCGCGCGCCTTCCTTCCCCGGACTGCAGAAATGGTCTTCCGGCTTACAATCTTCGGATGCCCTCCCACCCCTCGACGGTGACTCCGGAGGTCGTGCGCCGGATTGCCGCCTTGGCGCGGCTCCGGGTGCCCGAGTCCGAGCTGTCCGTCTGGGCTCGACAACTCGATCGGATTGTCTCCTACATCGATCAACTGAAAGACGTGCCGGAGGAATCCGCCGCCGGCCGCGACTCCGCTCGACCGACCCCCTTCCGTTCCGACTTCCCGCGGCCGGGAGCGGGAGACCGGGCGCTGGCGGAAAACGCCGCCGTCAGCGCGCACGGCTTCGGCGTCGTCCCGCGGGTCGTCGGGGGCGAGGAATGATCGGAATTCCGGCGCGGAGCGTCTGCTGAGCTCGCGCCCTCCCGGGGTCGTGGCAACGGCGGAAAACGTGCGCACGCGCCGCCGCTCTGCGGAAGAGGTCCTTCGGGAAGCTCTCGCCGAGATCGAGGCGCTCGACGGGAAAGTCGGGGCGTTTCTCGAGGTGACGCCCGACCTCGCGCTCGACGAGGCGCGCGCCGCGGATACGCGCGTTCACGCGGGGGAAGACCTGCCGCTCGCGGGCGTGCCCTTCGCGATCAAGGACAACATGTGGGTCGCCGGACGGGAGGCGACCTGCGCGTCGCGCATCCTCCGGGGCTTCCACCCGCCGACGGACTCGACCGCAGTCTCCCGGCTGCGGCAGGCGGGGGCGGTGTTCGTCGGACGCGCCAACATGGACGAGTTCGCGATGGGATCCTCGACGGAGAACAGCAGCGTCCAGCTCACGCGAAATCCGCACGACCTGGAGCGCATTCCCGGGGGCTCCTCGGGAGGGAGCGCCGCCGCCGTGGCGTCGGGCATGGTGCCGGCCGGCCTCGGCTCGGACACGGGAGGCTCGATCCGCCAGCCGGCGGCCTGCTGCGGCGCCGTCGGATTCAAACCGACGTACGGTCGGGTCTCGCGGTACGGCCTCGTGGCGTTTGCCTCCTCGCTCGACCAGATCGGGCCGATCACGCGGAACGTCGCCGATGCCGCGAGGGTCTACCGGGTGATTTCCGGCTTCGACCCGCTCGACTCCACGAGCTCCGCGGAGGATCCGGGCAATCCGGAGAGTTCCGCCGTCTCTGGACTGCGCGGGATGCGGGTCGGCTTTCTCCGAGAAGCGGAAGCGGAGGGATTGGACGGCGAAGTCGCGAAGAACGTCGACGACGCGCGGCAGCTCTTCGAGTCCGCCGGCGCCCGCGTCACGCCGGTATCGGTTCCCCGCGCGCCCGAGGCGATTGCGATCTACTACGTGGTCGCGAGCGCGGAGGCCTCCTCGAACCTCGCGCGATACGACTCGGTCCGGTACGGCCCGCGTCCTTCCGTGCGAGACCTGGCGTCTCTCTACGTCGAGAGCCGGACCATGGGCTTCGGGCCGGAAGTCAAGCGCCGGATCCTGCTCGGAACGTTTGCACTCGCGGCCGGGTACTACGAGGCCTACTACGGCAGGGCGATGCGCGCGCGCGCCGTCCTTTCGCACGACTTCGAGCGCGCGTTCGAGCTCGTCGATGTGATCGTCTGCCCCTCGATCCCGACGCCCGCGTTCCGGATCGGCGAGAAGACGGAGGACCCGCTGACGATGTACCTGTCCGACATCTTCACGGTGCCGGCGTCTCTCGCGGGATTGCCGGCGATTTCCGTGCCGTCCGGTTTCACGAAAGACGGGCTTCCGCTCGGGCTCCAGATCCTCGGCCCCCGGTTCGGCGAAGACGACGTGTTCGCGGCCGCCGCAGGTTTCGAGCGGGAGATCGCGCTGCCCGACGAAACGCCACGCGGCGTCCGCTCGTAAGCCGGTGTCCAGGCTCGGCAGTCGCAGGCCTGGGAGGATCGGGGCGGCGCTCTTCTTCGTCGCCACCCTCGCGTGGGCTGATGCGTTCACTGCCGACAAGACGATCACCATCTCGCCCGAGCTCAAGGTCTCGATCGGCGAGGGGGACGAGATCACGCTCGCGGCTCGGCCGCTGCCGGCCGAGGGCGTGGACGCCTTCGTCCGACGTTTCACCGACAACCCGCGCACCAAAAAGGAAATCCTGTCGCAGAACGAGGGCGTGAAGCTCCTGCGGCCCGACGTCTTCGTGCGGGTTCCCTACCGCCTGCTGTCCGAGAACTACCGCCGGATCGCGATCGAGGCGCTCTTCCCGCGCGACACGAGCGACGCGAAGGGGTGGGTACACCGGGTCACTGCGCTCACGGGGAAACCGGAGAGCCTCTGGCGCATTGCGGAGTGGTTCACGGGCGACGGCGCGAACTACAAGGAGGTGCAGGCGGCGAACGGCTTCGAAGCCCTTCCCACGATGCGCGAACAGGTCGTGCGGATTCCTTTGAAGCTGCTCACCCCGACCTTCCGCGACGAGGCGACGGCCGCCGCCGCGACCTCGCCGCTCCCGCTCCAGTTCGGGCGCGATGAAAAGGGTCGGTACGCTCTGTACCGGCTGCAGCGCGGAGAAGCGCTCTATTCCGCAGTCGTGGTCCGTCTGACCGGACGTCTCCACGCGGAGGACGTCAACGCGAAGGCGGCCGAGATCGCGCAGAGGAACGGGATTTCGGACGTGCGCACAATCCCCGTCGGTTACGCGGTCAAGATCCCGGTCGAGGACCTGTCCCCCGAGTTCCGTCCGCCCGACGACCCCGCGCGGATCGAGGAGGAGAAGGGGCGTCTCGAGGCCAACCAGTTCGTCAACCGGGTGCGCGCGGCGAACCTCGCGGGCGTCACTTTCGTTCTGGACGCGGGACACGGAGGCCGCGACACCGGCGCCTTCGTCGGCGGGGTCGAAGAGGCGCGCCACGTCTATGACATCGCGTGTCGCGTGGAGAGGCTGCTCCGCGCCCACACTCGCGCGTCGGTCTTTCCGACGGTGCGGCGCCGCGCGCCTTGCAGCGACGGCCGCTCCGACGAGGTGCTCGATTCGCGGAGCGCCCGCGTCATGACAAGCCCTCCGTACGATCTGGACGATCCCAAGGCCGGCGTCAACTTCCGCTGGTATCTCGCGAACTCGGTCCTGCGCCGCGTCGAGGAGCGCGGCGGATCCGAGGACCGGACCGTCTTCGTCTCCCTGCACGCGGACTCGCTCCATCCGGCCGTGCGAGGACTGATGGTCTACATCCCGGGAGAAAAGTATCTGAAGACCTCCTTCGGGAAAAACAATGTGCTGTACAACGCGCGCCGGGAGGTTCGCGAGGAGCCGCGAGTCAGCTTCTCCCGGCGTGATCGCATCAAGGCGGAGGGGGTTTCGCGTCACCTCGCGGAGAAGATCGTCGGAGCGTTCCGTACGCTCGGTCTTCCGCTCCATGCCTTTCAGCCGATCCGCCGAAACGTGATTCGCGGGGGACGCGAGTGGGTGCCGGCGGTCCTGCGCTACAACCGGATTCCGGCCCGGGTCCTGATCGAGGTCTGCAACTTGAACAACCCGGACGACCGCAAGCTCCTCGTCTCGCGCGCCTACCGGGAAAAGGTCGCCCAGGCGATCGTCTCGGCGCTCGTCGAGTTCTACGGTGGAGAAGACGATCGAACCGTGACCGCCCAGAAAAGAGGCTCGCGGCAGCCGTCCGGCGGGGCTCAACCGACCGAGGACTGAGGACGGCGACTACCGGGCTGGCGTGCGCACCGCGACCGGAGTCTCCGACAGGAACGCGACCCACGCCGGGTCGGTGGCGATCGGCAGATACGCGGGATCGGATCGAAGACTTTCCCGATCGAGTCCTCCTTCCGATTCGAGAGTGCGCAGCATCTCCACCGTCTTCGACGCGTTGCCGGCCCGGGCGTAGACCTGCGACTGGAGCCGCACGCCTTTCCACCGGTCCGCCATCAGGACCCGAGCCTGCTCGACCGATTCGACGGCCCGCGCGCTCTCTCCCACGTTCGCTTCCGCCACGGCGAGGGCCGAAAGAGAATCGGGATCGGGACCCGCCTCCCGGATATACCTTTCGAGCCGGCCCCGCGCCTCGGCCGAGTTCCCCTGCGCGAGCGCGAGGACCCCGAGCTCCTTCGATGCGCCCGGGGCCGACGGTGAGCGCGTAAGCGCGCGGAGAAACGCGGCCTTCGCTTCTTCTTTCCTTCCCGCGGCCGCGAGCGCGAGCCCGAGCTGGTAATCGGCCGGGGCGGCCGGAGCGCCGGCGGCGACCGCCCGTTCCCAGGCGCGGCTCGCGTCGTCCAACCGGCCCTCGCGCTGCGCCCGCAGCGCTTCGCGCTCCTCCCCGCTCCACGGGGCGGGAGGCAGCACCTCGGGCACGGAGTAACTCTCGGAAAGCGCGCGCCGGACGGCGAGCGCTCCGTCGACCAGGAACAGAATCGCCGGCGCGGCGGCCGTCAGGAAGAGGATCCTCCTCCCGGGCGCGGGAAGACGCCGGCTGACGACGAGAACGATCACGAGAATGGCGGTGAGTCCGAGAGCCCGCGGGAGCACGGCGATGCGAGCTTCCCGCGCCGGGTCGCGGCGCCGGATCGCGCCGCGCCCGATGGAACGCACCGCGTCGCTGGCGATCGAGATCCCGGGGTCGGTCAGAAAGACGTCCCCGACCATCCAGCCTCCGGCCGTCCGTGTGAGCGACCAGCGCGTCTTGAGCACGCCGGCCGGATATCGGAGTCCGAGGAAGAGCGCGACGCCATCGCCTTCCGGCCGACCTGCGGACCAGGCGACCTCGGCCGAGGCGGCCCGGGGAGGCTCGAGCATTTCGACGAAGTGATCGCGGATCACCGATCGGATCCGGTCGCGCTGGCGCTCGGACAGCCCGTTCCAGATCGAGGCGCCCAGGAAATCTCCCGCGATCGAGTCCACGGCGAGGGCCGACTCGAAAACGGCACGGTGACCGTGCAAGAGCGCCTCGGCCGCGCGGCGGCCGCTTTCCGCCGCTTCTTCGACCGCGGGCGCCGACAACTGCGCGAAGAGAGCGGACGCCGCGGCCAGGATCGCCACGGCGAGCTGCGCCGCGCGCGCGCGGATCCTCAGGCGGCGATCGGCTCGAGCCGTTCGACGCGCGGAGAGAGTGACTCCGCTCCCCGCTCCGTGCAGAGGATGTCGTCCTCGATGCGCACGCCGAAGCGACCGGGCAGATAGATCCCGGGCTCGGACGTGAACGTCATGCCCGGCTCGAGAAGAGTCTTCTCGTGTCCGACCATGTACGGAGGCTCGTGCACGTCGATCCCGAGGCCATGGCCGAGCCGGTGGGTGAAGTACTCGCCGTACCCCGCCTTCTCGATGACGCGTCTCGCCGCGGCGTCCACTTCCGCGCACGGCACGCCCGGAGCCGCGCGGTCGATCGCCGCTCCCTGTGCCTCGAGCACGACGTTCCAGACCCGGCGGTATTCGTCGGAAGGCTCGCCGAACCAGGTCGAGCGCGTGATGTCGTAGTAGTAGCCCTCGGGCTTATCCCACGCGTCGATCAGAACGGCCTGGTTCCGCGCAAGCGCGCGCCCGGTCGAAGCGCCGTGCGGAAACGCCGAGGAGGGGCCGAACTGGACGACGTTCTCCCCGCCGAACCGCGTCGAGATTTCCGCCTCGGTCGCGCCGGGGGTGAGCGCTTCGAAAGCACGGCGGAAGCGGGGGAGCGCGACCGCGATCGCGCGCCGCATCGCCTCGATCTCCTCCGGCGTCTTGACCATCCGCACCGAGGCGAACAGAGAACCGCCGGATACCGCTTTCCAGCCGGGCTTCCGGGAGAGGAGCCGTTCCACGTCGTCGTAGGCGGTGGACGGCTCGATCGCGAGCGTTCCCGCCTCGCCCGGGAAGAGGCTCGCCGCCTTCGCGAAGGGATCCTCGGTCTCCTCCCAGGCGACGACGTTCGTAACCGCGGACATCCCGCGCAGACGGCTCTCCTCGAAGTGGGGGCAGATCACGACCGGGTCGCGGTCGGCGAAGAGAAAGAGCGCAGTCAGGCGCTCGCTTCGCCAGAAGTCGATTCCCGTCAGATAGAAGAGGTTGGAAGAAGGGGTGGCGAAGAGGCCATCGGCGGGAACGCTTCCGAGCCGCTGCCGCATCGCCTCGAGGCGGCGGCGGTACACGTCGGGAGCGAGCGCCATGCGCGGGATGCTAGCAGACGCGGACTCTTTGCGCGATTTCGGAGGAGAGGAAGTCCAGGCTAGGCTGAGTCGGAGTGGAGTCGGGACGTCATCACCGGCAAGAAAGGACCGCAGAAATGGATTCGGTAGGAATCGAGAGTCGGACGTGATTCGTGCTCTCGGCCTCGCTCTTCTTCTCGCCGCCTCTGCGGCGCCGTTCGAGCCCGGCCGGGCCCGCGAACTCCTGGCCCGGCTCGTCTCGGAGAACGAAGAAGCGCGTTCCACGGCACGGTTCGCCATATCGCGGTCACGCGACCAGACGCTCCTGCCGGCGCTGGTGGACGCGCTGTTCTTTGCCCCTCTTTCCGGCCGGGCCGACGTCGTGGCGTGCCTGGAGGAGATCTCCGGAGAACGTCTCGGTTCCAACTACCGCTACTGGGTCGAGTACGTCGGAAGCCACGAGGACATTCGCCCGAAGGACGGGTATCGCGCCTGGAAAGCAGCGCTCTTCGGCCGGATCGATCCCGCGTTCGCGCGTTTCCTCCATCCGTCGCTTCCGATCGCGATCAGGCCTGAGGAAATCGTCTGGGGCGGCGTGAAGAAGGACGGCATCCCTGCCCTGAACAGACCGAAGACCATCCCGGCGGTGAAGGCGACGTTCCTCGACGAGAAAGAAACTGTCTTCGGAATCGAGATCCATGGCGAGAGCCGTGCGTATCCGCAGCGGATTCTCGACTGGCACGAGATGGCGAACGACGTCGTGGGAGGGCAGCCGTTCGCGCTTTCCTATTGCACTCTGTGCGGCTCGGCGATCGCTTACGCGACGAAGAAATCCGACGGTGGAGCGCTCCTCTTCGGCTCTTCGGGTCTTCTCTACCGCTCGAACAAACTGATGTACGACGAGGACACACTCTCGCTCTGGAGCAACCTGTCCGGCGAGCCCGTCGTCGGGCCGCTCGTTGGGCACGGAATCCGACTCGCAGCGCTCCCGGTGACAGTGACAACCTGGAAGGAATGGAGAGTGCGACATCCGGCGACGACTGTCGTATCGCTCGAAACCGGACACCGGCGGGATTACTCGCCGGGCGCGGCGTATGGGCGCTATTTCGTTAGCCCCGAGACGATGTTCCCGGTCTGGAAGAAGGACGGAGCGCTCGAAGCCAAGGCCTGGGTGTACACCCTCCGCGCCGGCGGCCGCGCGAAGGCATATCCGCTGGAGATTCTGTTCCGCGAGCGAGTTGCGAACGACGAGATCGGCTCCGTTCCGGTCGTCCTCCTCGCCGACCCGGAAAGCGGCGCGGTGCGCGCCTACGCGCGGGAGGGTCATCTGCTCGCGGAAGGACCGACGCCGAGGCAGCTCGTCGAGCCGGCGACGGGTGCGATCTGGAGAGTCGAAGAGAGCAGCCTCGTCGGGACCGGCGGTGCCCCGTCACTCGCGCGTTTGCCGGGCCACCGCGCTTACTGGTTCGGCTGGTACGCATTCTTCCCCGGCACGGCGGTGTACGGGGGTTGCGCGCCTTGAACGCCTGAACCTTTCCGGTCCCGGGAACTCGCCGTAATCCTGCGTGACTGCGATCCAGTGAGGCAGGAGGGCCTGTCGCTCCGAGGCGCGAAGCGCCGGAGAATCCCTCGCTTTAACGCAAGCGATCCCTCGCTGCGCTCGGGATGACACGGGCTACGCCCGTGTCAGATCTCTCCCGGTCATCTCTTTCGGGAGAGGAAGCCCCTGTAACCCGAGCAGAGTCGGCGCCACGTCGCAGAGCGCGCCTCCGTCGCGAAGCGGCGCGTTCCCGCGGCAGATCAGGAACGGCACCGGGTTCGTGGTGTGGGCGGTGTGCGGCCCTCCGGTCGTCGGGTCGATCATCTGCTCGGCGTTGCCGTGGTCGGCGGTCAGGACGAGCAGCCAGCCGTTCTCGCGCGCCGAGGCCTCGAGCCGGGCGAAGCAGGTGTCCAGCGTCTCGATCGCGGTGATCGTCTCGGGAATCTTGCCGGTGTGCCCGACCATGTCGGCGTTCGCGAAGTTCAGGACGACCGCCTCGAACCGATTCGCCGACATCGCGCGCGAGGCTTCCTCCGCGATCTGCCCGGCGCTCATCTGCGGATGCAGGTCGTACGTCGCTCCGCGCCAGGATGGAACGAGAAGCCGCTCTTCTCCCGGAAAGGGCGCTTCGACTCCGCCGTTGAAGAAGTACGTGACGTGCGCGTATTTCTCGGTCTCGGCGAGCCGCAGATTCCGAACGCCCGCCTCCGCCCAGACCGCCGCGAGGATCCGGTCGAGCTTCGGCGCCGGAAACGCGACGGGCAGCGCGAACTCCTTCTTGTACTCGGTGAAGCAGACGAAGAAGACCGACGGCCGCTCTCCGCGGTCGAACTCGGAGAAGCCCGGTTCGGTGAAGGCCCTTGTCAACTGCCGCGCGCGGTCCGCCCGGAAGTTGAAGAAGACGACCGAGTCGCCGTCGCGGACGCCCCCGGAGTCGATCACGGTCGGCGCGATGAACTCGTCGGTTTCCCCTCGGAGGTAGGCCGCCTCGATCGCCTCGCGCGCGCTCGCCGCGGCGGGACCTTTCCCCCGGCAGATTGCTTCCCAAGCTCGGCTAACGCGATCCCAGCGTCCGTCGCGATCCATCGCGTAATACCGGCCGGAGACGGTCGTGATCTCTCCGCCCTTCGCCGCGAGCTCCTCTTCGAGCCGCCCGACGTAGAGGAGCGCCGACTTCGGCGGAGTGTCGCGGCCGTCGGTGAAGACGTGGACGCGCACCCGCGGCACCGCACGGCGCCGCGCGAGCTCGAGGAGGCCTGACAGGTGCCTCTCGTGAGAGTGCACGCTGCCATCGGAGACGAGCCCCATGAGATGGAGAGTTGCGTGCGGCCGCCGGGCGCGTTCCGCTGCCTCGACGAGCGCCGGGTTCTCGAAGAACGACCCGTCGGAGAGGGCGAGATCGACGCGGAGGAGGTCCTGCGGAGCCATCCGCCCGGCCCCGAGGTTCAGGTGTCCGACCTCCGAGTTCCCCATGACACCCGCGGGGAGGCCGACGGCAACGCCCGAGGCCTCGAGCGTCGTCCAGGGATGGTCGCGACGCCAACGGTCGAACGTCGGAGTG
>DASXSX010000023.1:0-4455 GCA_036505815.1 Thermoanaerobaculia bacterium | reverse complement strand
ACGCCGGGACGGTCGCCGTCATCGACCTCGCCGGGAAGAAGAAGACGTTGACCGGGAACTGGGCGAGTGAGCACGGTCTCACCTGGGCGCCTTCCGGTGACGAGATCTGGTTCACTGCGACCGAGGCCGGCGCGAATCGGTCGCTCTACGCCGTCAGCCTCTCCGGCGGGCTCCGGGTCGTGGCCCGGGTTCCCGGGGGGTTGAAGCTCCACGACATCTCGAAAAACGGCCGGGTCCTGTTGGCTCGCGAGAGCCCGCGGGTCGGAATTCTGGGGTTGCTGCGCGGGGACACGCGTGAGCGGGACATGTCGTTCCTCGACTATTCGTTTGCCGCGGACCTCTCGTCCAATGCGCAGACCCTGCTCTTCGACGAAGAGGGCGAGGCGGGAGGCGCGAATTATTCCGTCCACGTTCGCCAGGCCGATCAGTCGCCGGTCGTCCGGCTGGGGGAAGGGAACGCTCTGGCCCTTTCACCGGACGGGAATTGGGCGCTCTCGATGCTGCCGGCCGCGAACTCTCCGTTCACGCTCCTGCCAACCGGAACCGGGGAGCGAAAGCAGATTCAAACGGTGGGAGTGAGCGCTGAGCAGGCCGCGACCTGGTTTCCCGACAGCAAGAGCTTCCTCTTTGCCGGCCGGGAAGGGGGGCACGGCGTGCGCGTTTATTCGCAGAGCATCGAGGGGGGCAAGCCCCGTCCGATCACGCCGGAGGGGATCATTCCAGCGCTTCCCGGGTTCGCGATCTCCTCGGATGGGTTGCGTCTTGCGGCAGTGGGTGCGAATCACAAGATGGCGATCTTTCCGATGGACGGCGGGTCGGCCCGTCCGGTCCCCGGGGCCCTCGAGGGCGAGTACCCGCTGCGTTTCGCGAGCGATGGCCGTTCGCTGTACGTCTGGAAACGCGGCGACGTCCCGGCCCGCATCTCCCGCATCGAAATCGACACGGGACGGCGGGAAGTCTGGAAGGACCTCCTTCCGGCCGACCCCGCCGGTGTGGAGCGCATCTCGAACGTCCTGATCACACCCGACGGCAAAGGCTACGTGTATTGCTACGCGCGCCTTCTCTCCGATCTCTTCATCGTGGAAGGGTTGAAGTAGAGGCTCTCCTCCGTGTCAGCGGCTCCGCCCGGGCAGTGGTTGCATTATGATTCCATTATGGAACCATAGGAGGCGCCATGGCCACGGTCACTGTCAAGAACTTGCCGGAGAAACTGCATCGCCGGCTCAAGGTACGGGCACGGCTGCATCGTCGCAGTCTGAACAGCGAGATCATCGCGGTCCTGGAGGCCGCGGCGTCTGCCCGCAAGCTCGACCCCGACGACCTTCTCACTCGGGCCGCGACGCTTCGAAGCCGCGTCGGCGGGAGGCTCACGGACTCCGACCTCGCCGTCCTCCGCCAGGCCGGGCGCCGATGATCGTGGTGGACACGAACGTGCTCGCTTATCTGTGGCTGCCCGGTGAGCGCACGGAGGCGGCGGAGCGTCTGCTGAAGAAGGATCCGGAGTGGAATGCTCCGCTCCTTTGGCGATCCGAGTTTCGCAACGTGCTCGCCGGATGCCTGCGCCGAGGGGACGTCAGCCTGGAGACGGCGTTGCAGATCGTCGAAGGCGCCGAAGGGCAGATGCACGGACGGGAATTTTCGGTTCCGTCGCCGCAGGTCCTCGCGCGAGTCGAGGAGTCGGAGTGTTCGGCTTACGACTGCGAGTTCGTCGTTCTTGCGGACGAGCTGGGAGTTTCGCTCGTCACATCGGACGAGAAGGTGCTGAAATCGTTTCCCGCTCTCGCTCGGCCATTGGGATCGTGAGCATCGACGGATGACTCTCGCCGCCGGCTCCCGCCTTGGCCCCTACGAGATCGTGGCCCCTCTGGGCGCGGGCGGGATGGGAGAGGTCTATCGGGCACGCGATACGCGGCTCGAGCGGACCGTCGCGATCAAGGTCCTGCCGACGCACCTCTCGTCTTCGCCCGAGTCCCGCCAGCGTTTCGAGCGCGAAGCAAAGACGATCTCGCAGCTCTCGCACCCGCACATCTGCGCGCTCCACGACGTCGGCCGGGAAGGCGACGTCGAGTACCTCGTCATGGAGTACCTGGAGGGCGAGACGCTGGCGGAGCGTCTCGCGAAGGGCCCTCTTCCCCGGGAGCAGACATTGCGCTACGGGATCCAGATGGCCGACGCCCTCGACAAGGCGCACCGGCAAGGGATCGTCCATCGGGACTTAAAGCCCGGCAACGTCATGATTACGAAGTCGGGCGTGAAGCTTCTCGACTTCGGGCTCGCGAAGGCGATGGCGCCGGCGTCGCAGCAGTCGAGCCTGACGGCCCTGCCGACCCAGATGAACCTCACGCAGGAGGGCACGATCCTCGGGACGTTCCAGTACATGGCGCCCGAGCAGCTCGAGGGGAAAGAGGCCGACGCGCGGACGGACATCTTCGCGTTCGGGTGCGTGCTGTACGAGATGGCGACGGGGAAGAAGGCGTTCTCCGGCGCGACCCAGGCCTCGCTCATCTCCTCGATCCTGCGCGACGAGCCGCAACCGATCTCCCGGGTCCAGCCGATGTCGCCGCCGGCGCTGGATCGCGTCGTGCAGACCTGCTTCGCCAAAGATCCCGAGGATCGCTGGCAGAGCGCCGGCGACGTCGCCAAGGAGCTGAAATGGATCGCCGAGGGTACGCCGGCCGGCGTCACCCTTCCGAGGGCTGATACGAGCGTGCAGAGGCGTCGCCTACGGCTCGCGTGGTTCGTCGCGGCGGTTGCCCTTCTCTTTGGCGCGGTTTCGGCGTTCCTTTCCCGCCAATCGCGGCCGCCCGAGGAATTGACGCGCTTCACGATCATGCCGCCCTCCGGCCAGAGCTTCTTCGGGTTTGTCGTGCTCTCTCCGGACGCGCGGCGCATCCTCTTCCTGCTCCGGGACGAAGGAGGAAGGACCTCGATCGCGGTGCGCGCGCTCGACAGCCTCGAGACGCGGCGGCTGCCGGGCACCGAGGACGCGCGCGGCGGGTTCTGGTCGCCCGACGGCCGTGAGATCGCTTTCTTCAGGGAAGGGACGTTGAAGCGCATCAGCGCCGGGGGCGGCCCCATCCAGACGATCTGCGAGAGCGGGGGCGCGTTCTCGGGCGCCTGGAGCCGCCAGGGCACGATCCTCTTCGAGAAGGAGTTCGGCGATCCCATCGTGGCCGTCTCCGCCGCGGGTGGAACGCCTCGACCGGTCACGGCACTGGACCCAGCGCGTGGCGAGCTCGCCCACTTCCATCCCGCATTCCTTCCGGACGGGCGGCACTTCGTGTTCGTGGTGCCCAACCTCGACCCGGAGAAGACCTCCGTGATGCTCGCCTCACTCGATTCGAAGGATGTCCGCCGGCTTTTCCATGCGGACTCCTCCGCCGTCTTCGCCGATCCCGGATACCTCCTGTTCGCGCGTGACGACGCCGTCTTCGCGTGGAGATTCGATCTTCGAAGCCTGAAGCTCGTCGGAGATCCCGCCCCCGCGTTCGAGCAGGTGCACTTCGGGACCGAGGACAACCGGCTGTCGGCCTCGGCGGCTGGGAACCGCGTGGCATACCAGTCGTGGTTCGGCCGGCGAAGACTCGTCTGGGTCGATCGGAAGGGGCGCGACCTCGGAGCTCTCGGTGAAATCCGGGGATATACGGACGTTCGCATCTCGCCGGACGGCCAAAAGGTGGCCGTCGCGCTGCGCGATCTGTCCCATGGCCGGAACCTGGATCTCTGGGTCCTGGATGCCTCCCGCGGGACGGGCTCCCGGATCACCGCTGAGCGCACCGACGAGTTCGACCCCGCGTGGTTCCCGGACGGCGAGCGGTTGGCCTATGTGTCCAGTCATTCTGGCTTCTATGACCTCTATGAACGGCCGGCGAACGGGGGCGCCGAGAGAATCCTGGTTCGAACGAAGCAGGACAAGATCCTGCCGACGGTGTCGCCCGACGGCCAGCACCTGCTCATGAGCGTTCCCGAGGCGGGGAATTACGCGCGCATTCTGACCTCTCTCTCAAAGCCGGGCGATTCGCTGCGATTGAGCGGCGACACCCGGTCCTCCGAGGAGCATCCCGAGATCTCTCCGGACGGCCGTTGGACGGCTTTCGATTCGAATGAGTCGGGACAGAGGGAGATTTACGTGCAGCCACTGCCCACCGGCCCGAAGCGGCAGGTCTCGATCGGAGGCGGCCAGATGCCGGTGTGGAATCGAAGCGGCTCGGAGCTCTTTTACGCTGCCAGAGACGGAATGCTGAGGTCTGCCGCCATGCGCCTCGCCGCGGGCCGTTTGGAGATCGGAGAGCCGCAGGCTCTCTTTCTCCTGCAGCTCGAAATCAGCGGAGATCTCCCCTGGCAGCACCACCCCTACGATGTCTCTCCGGATGGCCAGCGGTTTCTCGTGATCCGTCGCGCGCCGGATACCGAAGCCGACGGCGCGGTCGTCGTCACGAACTGGACCGCTCTGCT
>DASXSX010000022.1:0-17185 GCA_036505815.1 Thermoanaerobaculia bacterium | reverse complement strand
CCGCTTCTGTTCGCGAGTCTCGACCTCGCCGTCGAGCGTTACCTCGCCCATGCCGACCGTCACCTGGATGTCCGTCGCGTCGATCTCGCCATGCTCCGAGAGCTCCTCGCTCACGTCGTCGAGGATGCGTTCGTCGGACCGCTGGTATCCCTTCGGGCCTCTTCCGGTGAACCGACCGCGTGGAACGTCCACGAGGTGCGCTGACGCGCCGTAGCCGTAGCCGGTGCGGTACGCGTACGGCTCGCTGTGCCAGCGCTCCGGAACGCGGTAGGTCGGCGTCTCGAAGCCCTGCTCACCGGGGCTCCATCCATAAAGGAAACCGGAACCCTGGCCGAAGCCGCCTTCCGCCTGCCAGCCGAGAGAGCCGGGGCCGTAGGGGCTATGGCTGTGTTCCCTGTGCCGCCGGACCGTCTGGGGATGAAACTCGGTCGCGCCCCCGGTCAAATCCGGCCGTCCCGCCTGCTCGAGGCGCTCCCTCGTTTCTTCTTCGTAGCGACGCTCTACCCGCGGCGGATAGCCCTCGTCGTACTCGCGGCCGTAACCCCAGAACTCTGCCGGCCACCGGGCTTCGTAGTTCCTGGAACGGTTGAAATCGCTGCGCCGATATTCGTCTTCGCGATTCCGGAAGCGGCGCTCGCGATCGTCGTTATGAGCCATAACGTCGTGCCTCCTTTCGTCCCACGAAAAACGCCGTTGCCGAGCTTCCACTCGGCATGAAGAACGCGGTGTGGAAAGTCGGCACAGAAAAAGGTGCAACATGTATGCCGCGCATCCGAAGAGCTGGAAACTGAGGCGCTCAGCTCAGCCTTCGAGCTCAGGAGCGACCCCTCGGTCAGATCCCCTGGATCCGCACCCCGCCGCCGCTCGTGTGGAGGCGCAGCAGCTCGCCGCCTGCGCCGAGATTCCCTTGCAGCTTTCCGCGCGACATCTCGCCGTGGACGGTGATCGGCAGGTCGGCCTTGACGGAGTTTCCCGAGGCGTCGATGCGGAGACCGACGGAGGGATCGAGGGACACCTGGATCCCGCCGCCGGAGGTCTCGAGCGTCCCGCCGTGCGCATTGCCGCGCGCGAACGTGGCTTCGATTCCGCCGCCGGAGGTGTCAGCGTCGACGCGGCCACCCGCCTCGTGAATGTGGATCCCGCCTCCCGAGCTGTGCGCACGGATGTCGCCGGTCACGCGATCGAGCCGCACCGATCCGCCGCTCGTCTCCGCCTTGATCGGGCCGTCGATCTCGGTTCCTTGGATTCCGCCCCCGGCGTCACCGTGACCGGGACCGACGCGCCCGGCGCGAGCGCGAAGAGGACGGGCAGTGGAAGAGCACAAGCGATCGTCGGAAAGACGTGACCGCCCCGCCGCCGGGCCGTCACGGACACCGAGCGGGGATCCTCTCGAAAGGTGAACCGCAGGAGGTCGTCGAGCTCTCGCCGCTTCGAAGTGACGACGAGCCTCGCGCCGGGCGCGTCGGTCCCGGTCACGGTGACGCTTCCCATCTCGGTGTCGAGCGCGAATCGGCCCCCCGGATCGAGCTTCAGGGTCCTCTCAATGCGGGACTCGGCGGGGAGCGAAAGCGGCGCGAGCGCGAAGAGGACGGGCAGTGGAAGAGCACAAGCGATTCGCCGGTCCATGAGACCTCCTCCGGAGCGCCCCTGCGGGCGCCGGCATTTACCCTGTCTAACGCATCGTGACTAGGGAAGGTTCCGCGCCTACGGCGCCTCGCGCCGCGGCGGCTGCTTCTTCGCCCGCCTCCGAGCGGCGCTCTGGGACATCGCGTCGTGCGCGAACCATTTCGAAAAGGTCTCGACGACGACTCTCCGCCAGCTCGCGAGCCTCTGTCCCACGGGCGCGATTCCCCCGCAAAGGGTGTGCCGGTCGTCTGCTCGTAAACCATCGCGCAACGAGCCTCGTCTGAGAGGTTGGAGGCGACGACATGACCACGAAGAAGCGGATCGGAGTTCTCGCGACGGTTTTCCTGGGAACGGGATTGCTGGCGGCCTCGAGCGCCGAGGCGGGCCGGATTCATGCGCGTCAGGAGCACCAGCAGCGACGGATCGCGCAGGGCGTCCGGACCGGCGCGTTGACCGCGCGGGAGACGGCGCGTCTCGAAGCGCGCGAAGCGGCGTTGAATCGCGAAGTGCGGGTGCTCCGAAGCAATGGCCTGACGCCGCGGGAGCGTGTGCGGATCGAGCACCAGCAGAATCGTCTCTCGCGCGACATCTACCGCCAGAAGCACGACGGCCAGACGCGACAGCGCTGATTACCCTCCAGCGCCCGGTCGCAACGCCCGCGCACACGCGGGCGTTTTTTTTTGGCCGCGGACGCGATGCTACGATCGCTGCGGCCGTGGCAAGAGCGTCGAGGAATCTGGGCCGGATCGCTCTCGCTCTTCTCGCTTCCTCTCCCGTCCCTCTTCTCGACTGCGCGCCCGCCGCCGCTCCACGCCGGGCCACCCGTGAGGCACAGCCGATCCGCCGGGCCGTCCTCGTTTCCTTCGACGGAGTCGCCGGCGAACGCCTCGAGCGGCTGCTCGCGGATCCCCCGAAGCTCCCGGCGGGCGCGTTCCGGAGGCTCGCCGCGCGCGGTTTCCATGCGGTACGTTCGTTGCCTCCGACGCCGTCGCTGACCGCGGTCTCGCACGTCACGCACGTCACCGGCGCGCTGCCCGAGGTGACGGGGATCGTGTCCAACCTGATGCTCGATTTCTCGAAGCCGTTCCCGGCGACGATCTCCGGCTTCGACGCCCCGATCCGCGCCGAGACGCTCTGGCAGGCCGCACGCCGGCAGGGCAAACGCGTCGGGGTGATGCTCTATCCCGGCGCGGACGGGAGTAGCCCGGACCGCACGGCCGACTGGATGATGACGTGGCCGGGCGATCCCGTCGCCCCGGGCCGGCTGCGCTCGCTCGCCAGAACGGCTTGGGTTCCGGCCGGACCGTCCGAGGCACCGCCGAGCTTCTCGCCGGTCCGCCGGACGACTCTTTCCTTCGTAAAGACGTCCCACTCGATCCGGCTCCTCGCGCTCGACGGCACCGACGACGGCCGCGTCGACTACGACCGGCTGCTCGTCCTGCCGGAAAAGGGACAGCGCCGCGAGGTTCGCGTGGGGGAATGGTTCTCCGTCGAGGTCGCGAGCGCGGACGGCCGCGCCGGATCGTGGTGCAAGCTTCTCGCGCTCTCGCCCGATCTCTCGAAGGCGGAGATCTACGTCGGTCCGCTGTCGCGCTCGACGGGCGTCCCGAGGGAGTGGGTTCGAACGCTCGACGAGCAGGTCGGGTTCTGGCCGGGGGCGCCGGACACGGAGGCGTTCGGTGCGGAGAGCGGTCGCTCCGAGATCTTCCTCGAACAGACGGAGCGGCTGGTCGACTTCCTGACTCGGGCGGATCTCCTCGCGCTCTCCCGCCGAGATTGGGACCTTCTCCTCATCTACCAGCCGGAAGTCGACGAGACTTCGCACGAGTTCTTCCTGATCGATCCGAGGCAGCCGCGGTTCACGCCGGAGCGGTCCGCTCGCTTCGTGCATCTCGTCGACCAGAGCTACGCGCTCGCCGACCGGTCGCTCGACGCGATCGAGAAGTCTCTTTCGCCCGCCGACTCGCTCTTCGTGACTTCGGACCACGGAATGACGGCGATCTGGGGCGAGATCTCGATCAACGAAATCCTTCGCGAGGCCGGTCTCGTGAGACTGGACGCGGAGAAGAACGTTGCGGCGTCCTCGCCGCTCGCGGGCATATCGGCGAGTGGGATCTCGCACGTCTACGCTAACCCTGCGGGAGCGCCCGGAGCGCTCGACCGGGCGGAACAGGTCCTCAAGGACTTCCGGGTTCGCGGGGAGTCGCCGTTCGACCGGATCGTGCGGCGCGAGGACGCGGAGGAACTCGGACTGCGCGCCCCGGAATCGGGAGACCTGATCGTGCTCGCGAAACCCGGCTTTCTCTTCACGAAGAAGATCGAGAAAGGCGTCCCGGTCGGAGAGCGGCGCGATTACGGAGGTCACGGGTACCGCAACGTCTACCCGGAGCTCGATGCGACGTTCTTCGCCGCCGGCCCGGGAATCCCCCCGTCCCGGGCCGACACGATCGGCTCGTGGGAAATCGCCGCCCTCGTCGCCCGCGCGCTCGGAGTCGATCCGCCGCGCAACGCGGCTCGGCGCTAGGTGCCGAGCTTCTTCAGGACGCCGTCGATCCGCGGACGGGTTTAGCGGCCTCGTCCCTCGGCGCGGTGCGTTCGTCCAATCCGCAAAACTGCCGGGGCAACTCTGCGTCTTCCCTCTCAAGAGGTGCGAGATGCGCCGCTCCGTTTTTCTGGGTCTCGGGCTCGCCGCCGCCATCTGCTCGGCACAGGAATTGCCGCCCGCCTCCGCCGCACCGGGACGCATCCGATCGACTCCGTACGTGATCCAGCCCCGCGACGGTTCGCCGCGCATCTCCGCGGAGCTCGGACGGCTCACCGTTCTCGAGAATCACGCACGGCCGTCGGGACCATCGATCGAGCTCGCCTTCCTGCGGATTCGGACGGCGGCTCCCCGACCGGGACCACCGGTCGTCTGGCTCGCGGGTGGACCGGGGAGTTCGGGGACCCTGGACGCGGAGGGCCCGATCCTTCCACTCTTCCGCGAAATTGCCGAGTTCGCCGACGTGATCGCTCTCGATCAGCGCGGAATGGGACGCTCGCAGCCGCGCCTGGATTGTCCGGGCCGCTTCGATCTGCCGCTCGACCGGCCCATGGAGCGCGACCTCGTCCTCACCGCCTTCCGCGAGCACGCGAAGGAGTGCCGCGCGTTCTGGACCAGTCGCGGCATCGACCTCGCTTCGTACAACACGAACGAAAGCGCGCGGGATCTCGAAGACTTGAGGAAGGCGCTCGGCGTTCCGAAGTTGAGTCTTCTGGCAGGCAGTTACGGCACGCATCTCGCGCTCGCGACCATCCGCCTCTTCGAGAGCTCGATCGACCGCGCGGTCTTGTTCGGCGTTCAGGGTCCCGACCACATGGAGCGGCTGCCCAAGGATTTCCAGGACGTGCTGGTGCACATCGATCAACTCGTGAAGCGCACTCCGCTCCTCGCGGCGCGGATGCCGAGCTTTCTCGGGGTGGTCCAGATCGTTCTTCAGAAGCTGGAGCGCGATCCGCAGCGGGTCGAGGGGGTCGACCCGGCGACGGGCGAGAAGCGTTTGGTGACCGTCGGGAAGTTCGACCTGCAATGCTTCACGCGAAATCTACTCTCTTCTCGGGACCAGATCTCGCGACTGCCCGGCCTCTATCTCGCGATGCTCACGGGGGATTTTCACGAGCTCGCCACGAGCTCTCTGGCGAGCCGCCACAGCGCGTCTCCGCCGGCCGTCGACTTCACGATGCGCTGCGCGTCGGGCGCGTCACCTGCTCGCCGCGAGAAGGTGCGGTCGCAGTCGTCCGAGACTCTTCTCGGGATCGCCGCGGACTTCCCGATGCCCGACGTCTGCGATGCGTGGGGCGTTCCCGAGCTCGGTCCCGACTTCCGCGCGCCCGTCTCCTCGACCGTCCCGGTGCTCTTCGTCAGCGGAACGCTCGATGCGCACACGCCGCCGTCCAACGCGAAAGAGGTGCTCGCCGGGTTTCCCAACGGCCGGCATCTGTTGGTCGAGGGCGGCGCTCATTGCCTGCTCGCGTTCGGCCTGCCGAAAGGGCGCAAGATCGCGGCAAAGTTCCTGAAGGGGGATTCGATCTCCATCGCCCGACTCTCGTCGCCCCCGTTCGGGTTTCGCGTTCCGGGTTTCGCTCGCGAACCGGCGATCGCGTCCGGGTTCGGGCAAGCGCTCCGAACGCCCGAGGCCTATTTCCGCTTTCCGCAGTGAAGTGTCCCGGCCGGGCGAGTTGCGTCAGGAGCGCGCCAGGAAAGAGCGAGCGGCGGAAGCCGTTTCGAGCGCGGCGGCCGGGCCGTACACGGGCAGGCACCAGTTCCGGTATTCCGGGCGCCGCCCGCGCACCACGTCGAAGTAGAGCGTCCGCAGCGCCGCTGCGATCGGTCCCATCCGGCCGGTTCCGATCGGGCGGTGGTCCACGCGGGTGACGGCCACGATCTGCACTCCCGTACCCACGAAAAGCGCTTCTTCCGCCACGTAGATCTCGCTGCGGTCGATCGAGCGCTCGACGACCGTCAGGCCGAGTTCCTTGTCCAACAGCTCGATCACGGTGCGGCGCGTGATCCCTTCGAGGATGTTGTCCGTGATCGGCGGCGTCAGGACGACTCCGTTGCGGACGAGGAAAAAGTTCGCGGCGGAGCCTTCCGAGATGTGACCATCCCGGTTCAGGACGATGGCCTCGTCGAAGCCGGCCCGCATCGCCTCCGACTTCGCGAGCGCGGAGTTGACGTACGCGCCCACGATCTTGCCGCGCGCCGGAATCGCGTTGTCGTCCACCCGCCTCCAGGAGGAGATCGTGGCGTGGGCGCCCTCCTCCTTGTCGATGTAACGGCCGTAGGGCATCGCCACGATGGAGATCTCGGGCGTCAGGTCGTGCAGCCGGACGCCGACCGTCTCGTCCGCATAGAAAGCGAGCGAACGGATGTAGCAGTCTTCGCGATAACCCTCCCGGCGCAAGAGCTCGGCGAGGGCGGATGTGAGCTCTCTCCCGTCGAGCGGCAGCTCCATCCCGATCATCCGGGAAGACTCGAGGAAGCGGCGGTAGTGATCCTCCGGTCGGAAGACGAAGAGCTCCTGCCCCTCGTCGTTCCAGTAGCCGCGCATCCCGCTGAAGACGCCGGTGCCGTAATTCAACCCGTGCGTCAGGACGCCGACGCGGGCCTCCGGGTAAGGAACGATTCGACCCTTGAAGAAAGCGTAGTGCGGCAGAGCCACCATCAAGTCCTCCAATGCCAATCGAAGGGTCCAATCTTCATCGAGTCCCACCGACATTGGTAGCATCCGTCCCTGCTTTGATAGAATCAATAGCCACTTCGGAGAAAGTGGACTGAGCCATGCTTTCGCGGACTCTTTTCGAGCTTTGAGCGCGATGACCGGATGGCCGGCGGCGGAGCTCGACTTCGTCAATTCACTCGGCTCCTGGTCTCAGGCCTCCGGACCGGTCTACCGGCGGCTCGCAAATGGCCTCCGTTCCGCGGTGCTGCGCGGAGACCTCGCGCCGGGGAGTCGCGTTCCGGCGGAGAGAAACCTCGCGCGCCTGCTCGCCGTCAGCCGGACGACGGTGGTCGCCGCGTACGAAACTCTTCGACAGGAAGGTTGGCTCGAAACCCGACAGGGAAGCGGCACTCGCGTGCGCCCGGCGCCTCGCCGGTCGGCTCCGCCCGGCGACGAGCCTCCTTCGTTTCGAAGACATCCCGTCTATCGGAGCCTGATCGAGGGCTCCGGCGGAACGATCGAGTTTCTCGGCGCACATCTTCCGGGAGTCGGCGCGATCCCGGGCGAGTTCGTCTCTTTGAAAGAGGGGATCGCCCGGCTCGCGCGGGACCACGGTTACCTGCCGGCCGGTCTGCCCGAGCTGCGCCGCGCGATCGCGGCGCGGCTGGAAGCGAGGGGCCTGGCGACGCGCGACGACCAGATCCTGGTCACGAGCGGCGCCCAACAGGCAATCGGTCTGGTCGCGCAGCTCTTCCTCCAGAAAGGCGACGCCGTCGCGCTCGAATCCCCGACCTACCTCGGGGCGATGGACATCTTCACAAACGCGGGCGCTCACCTCGTTCCGCTTCCGGTCGGCGAACGCGGAGTCCGACCGGAGGCGCTCCGCGAGATCGTTCACCGCGCGTCGCCGCGGCTCGTCTATCTCGTTCCGACCTTTCACAACCCGACAGGCGCGCTCGCGCCCGAGCCGGTGCGCCGCGAGGTGGCGCGCATCGCCGACGAGACCGACGTTCCTCTCGTCGAGGACGACACGCTCGCGGATCTGACGCTGGGAGGCGAGCCGCCGCCGCCGATCGCCGCCTTTGCGCGAAGCGGTCCGGTGCTGACGATCGGATCCCTCTCGAAGGTCCTTTGGGGCGGCCTGCGCATCGGCTGGATCCGCGCGCCCGAGGCGATCCTCGCACGGTTGACGCAGCTGAAGATCCTGACGGACCTGGGCTGCTCGGTCCTTTCTCAGCTCGCGGCGGTCGAGCTTCTCGGCTCGATCGACGTCATTCGGCGCGCCCGGCGCCGCGAGGTGCGAACGAAATACGGCCGGATGGCGGGGCTCCTGAAACGGCTTCTGCCAGCCTGGTCGTGGACGGCTCCCGCGGGGGGGCTTTCGCTCTGGGTCAAGCTTCCGCACGGCGACGCGACCGGGTTCGCGCAGATCGCCTTGCGGCACGGCGTCGCGATCGTCCCCGGACCGCTCGCCTCGCCCGACGGCGGCGGTACCGACCGGTTGCGCCTTCCGTTCGTGCACGATGCCGAAACGATGACCGAGGGAATGAAGCGGCTCTCGCGCGCGTGGCGAGCTTACTCGCCGGAGCTGCGAGCGGAGAGGACGAGTCTGATCGTCTAGCCGTTCTTCGCGGCGAACTCCTTCATGAAGGACACGAGCGCTTCGACGCCCTTCTTCGGAAACGCGTTGTAGATCGACGCGCGGATGCCGCCGACGGAGCGGTGTCCCTTGAGGCCCTCGAACCCCTGTTTCGCGGCTTCCCCGACGAACTGCTTCTCCAGATCCTCCGAAGGCAGCCGGAAGGTCACGTTCATGTTCGACCGGCTTCCGGGCTTCGCGTGCGGGCGATAGAAGCCGCCGGAGGAGTCGAGCGCGTCGTAGAGGATCTTCGCCTTCTCGGCGTTGCGCCGGCCGATCGCCTCGAGTCCTCCCTCCTGGAGCATCCACCTTACGACCAGATGGACGATGTAGATCGCAAATACGGGCGGTGTGTTGTAGAGCGACTTGTTCTGGGCGTGCGTGTTGTAGTCGAGCATGGTGGGAAGGCCTTTGGGGCTCCGGGCGAGAAGGTCCTCGCGAATCACCACTATCGTCACTCCGGCCGGCCCGAGGTTTTTCTGGGCGCCGGCATAGACGAGCGCGTACTTCCCCACGTCGACCGGCCGGCTGAAGACGTCGGACGAGGCGTCCGCGACGAGCGGGACCCTTCCCACCTCTGGCTCCCGGTGCCACTCCGTCCCGAAGATCGTGTTGTTCGTCGTGATGTGGACGTACGCCGCCTCCGGGTCGAGCTTCAGCTCCGACTGCTCCGGGATCCTGGCGAAGCTCTCGGGCTCGGTCGTCGCCGCGATCGAGACCATACCGACCTTCTGCGCTTCCTTGACCGCCTTCTTCGACCACGAGCCGGTCACCACGTAGTCGGCGCTCCGGTCGGCGGCGAGCAGGTTCATCGGCACCATGGAGAATTGGAGCGACGCGCCGCCGCCGAGGAAGAGGATCTGGTAGTTGGACGGCACCGACGCCAGCCGACGGATGTCCGCATCGGCGGCGCCGATGATCTCCTCGAACGTCTTCGAGCGGTGGCTGATCTCGAGGATCGACATGCCGACGCCGGGAAGCGCCATCAGATCGCGCCGGGCCTCCCCGAGAACGGGCTCGGGCAGGATCGCCGGGCCCGCGCCGAAGTTGAAGATGCGCCCGGTCCCGAGCTCCTTTTCCTGTCTCGCAGTCGCCATGGTCGTTCTCCTCAAATGGGCAGCAGCGTCACCTCGAGGATGTCCTTCGTGCTCGATTCGATGTCACGGAGGACCTCTTCGGAGGGCGCCTGGTTCAAGTGAATCCGCGCGACGGCGGCCTTCGCGCCGTCGAACACGACGTTCTCGGTCTCCTGCACGTTGATGCCCGCTCGTTTGATGTGGTCGAAGACGGCGGCGAGCACGCCGACCCGATCGCAGTGTCGCACGATCAGGAGATGGGTCGCCGGCGACTTCTTCGCGAGATTGACGACGTTCGGCGCCCTCCCCGTGTCCTTGTACTCGCGAACGATCCGTACCGTCTCGGCGGCGATCGCCTCCTGCGCCTGATCCGTCGACGCGCCGATGTGGTGCGTTCCGACGACGCCGGGCAGCTGAAAGATGGGATCCGCGACGGAGCCGGCGCCGCCCGACGGTTCTCCGGCGAAGACGTCGAGGCCGGCGCGGATTCCGCGCTCGCGCACGGCGCGCTCGAGCGCCGCTTGATCGACGACCTCGGCGCGCGACGTGTTGACGAAGAACGCACCGGACTGCATGGCGGAGAAAAAGTCTGCGCCGATCAACTTTGTCGTCTCCGATTTCAACGCCACGTGGACGCTGACGACGTCGGAGGCCGCTGCGACTTGGAAAATCGAGTCCCGGCGTTCGATCCCGAGCTTGCGCGCCTTTTCCTCGGTCAGGCTCCGGCTCCACGCCACGACCGGCATTCCGAACGCCCGCGCACGGGGGATCATCTCGCAGCCGATTCCCCCGACCCCGATGAGGCCGAGCGTGCGACCGAAGAGTCCCCGCGCCTTGCCGTACTCCTTCTTGTTCCAGACGCCACGTTTCAGGTCCGCCATGTTGTCGGGGATGCGGCGGTCGAGCGCGAGGATCAGCCCGAACGCGAGCTCCGCGACCGCAACGGAGTTCTTTCCCGGGCAGTTCGCGACGGAGATCCCCCGCTCCGACGCGGCCTCGACGTCGATCGTGTTGTAGCCGGCGCCCGCGCGGACGACGAGCGAAAGATGACCGGTCTCGAACATGGGGCGGGTCACTTTCGTCGAGCGGACGACCAGCACTTCCGCACCGGTCGACCGGAGGGACTCGGTCAAGGCGTCATCTTTCAGGTCGGGCTCGTAGAGGACCTCGCAGTCCGCCTCGGCGAGCCCGGCTCGGCCGGATTCCTCGAACTTGTCGGCGACGAGGACTTTCATGAGGGGCGTCGATTCTATTTCGGGCCCCGGACTAGATCTCGTGAATCAGCAACCCGTCCCGCAGTTTCGGCTCGAACCACGTGGACTTGGGCGGCATGATCTCGTTGGCGTCCGCGATCCGGATCAAGTCTTCTATGTCCACGGGGAAGAGCGAGAAACCGACGGCGGCCCTTCCTTTCTCGACGGCTCTCTCCAGCTCTTCGGTCCCGCGCCCGCCGCCGACGAAGTCGATCCGGGGATCGGTGCGAACGTCGCCGATCGAGAGCAGTGGCTCGAAGATCTGCTCCTGAAGCAGAGTGACGTCGAGCGCCGAGCCGGCGCCGGTAGTGAGAGGAATCCCGTACCACTTCTCCGCGAGATACATGCTCACTTCGCCGCGGCGGGCCGGCGCGGGCGAAGCGCCCGGCGAGACCGAAAACCTTTCCTTCAGAGCCGCGAGAAAGCCCTCGGGCGATCGGTTCCCCAGATCCCGGATGGTCCGGTTGTACGGCAGGATGCGAACCTGCCCGGCGGGGAAGGCCACCCCGAAGAAAAAATTGAAAGGGTCATCCGCGCCGAGGCGGTCCGTTCGGGAGCGAAGCTCCTCTCTCGCCCGGCTCGCGCTCGCGGCCCGGTGGTGGCCGTCGGCGATGTAGAGAAGCGGGACCTTCCCGAACTGGCCGGCGAGCCGGCGCGACTCCCCGGGGTCCAGCCGCCAGAGAGCGTGCGCGACGCCATCCTCCGCGACGAAGTCGTACAACGCCGGTCCCGCCGTCTCCCGAGTCACGAGGTCGTCGATCTCGCGGCGGTCCCGGTAGGTGAGGAAAACCGGTCCCGTCTGAGCGCGTAGCGCGATCATGTGGCGCGTTCGGTCGTCCTCCTTGTCGCGCCGCGTGCGCTCGTGCTTGCGCACGCGGTCGGAGTCGTAGTCGTCGAGCGAGAACGCGCCGGCGACTCCGGTCTGCTCGTGGTCTCCCATCCGCAGCCGGTAGAGATAGAGGGACGGTTCGGATTCGCGAAGGAGAGGGCACTCCCGGGACAGCCGCTCGAAGTTCTCCGCTGCCTTCCTGTACACGTCCGGAGAGTACGGATTGGTTCGCTCCGGAAGGTCGATCTCGGCACGCGAGACATGGAGAAAGCTCCAAGGGTTCCCGGAAGCGAGCGAGCGCGCCTCTCCGGTGGAGACCACGTCGTAGGGGACTGCCGCGACGTCTCGCGCGCGTTGCGGAACCGGACGGAGAGCTCGGAAGGGTCGCAGGATTGCCACGTCACCTCGGGCAGTCGAGACGGCGATTCTAGTGCCCACTGCCTTTCGATCACGCTTATGATTCGACGCCGTCGGCAATTTGAACGACCGGACAAGGAGAGTGATCGATGGGTCGAATGAAGTCACGTTTCGCGCTGGCATCGGTGGCTCTCGTCGCGGCGGGATACTTCTCCGTCGCCTGCCGGAAAGAGGAGGCTCCTGCTCCGGCGCAGACGGCCGCCCCGGCCGCCGCAGCGGGAGCGGCGCCGGCAGCGGCTCCGGCGGCCGCTTCCGCCGACCTCGTCGGCGGCGGGCGATATCTCGTCACCGTCATGGCCTGCAACGACTGCCACACGCCGTTCAAGATGGGAAAGACCGGGCCGGAGCCCGACATGAGCCGTATGCTCTCGGGCCACCCTGAAGGCATGAAGATGTCGCCTCCGCCGAAGCTGGAAGGGGGCTGGATGATGGCGGGGTCCGCCACCAACACGGCCTGGGCCGGACCGTGGGGAGTGAGCTACACCTCGAACCTCACGCCGGACCAGAACACGGGGATCGGAATCTGGACCGAAGACATGTTCATCAAGGCCATGCGCACCGGCAAGCACATGGGAACTTCTCGCACGATCCTGCCGCCGATGCCGTGGCCGTGGTTCGCAAAGATGCGGGACCAGGAGCTGAAGGCGATCTTTGCGTACCTGAAATCCATTCCCCCGATCCACAACCGGGTGCCGGACCCCGAGCCCCCGGTGGCAGTGAAATAGCACTCAATTTACAAGGAGGCGTCATGGCCAAGATCATCGAGTGCCACAAGGTGAACCCGTCGAGCGACTGCGCCCACGTCGTGCGCGGACGCGATGAAGACGAGGTGATGCAGAACGCGGAAGTGCACGCCCGGGAGCACGGCCTCGAGCCGACTCCGGAGCTGATGGCCCAGGTGCGCTCCTACATCGAGGACGAGCCCGAACGCGCCTAGTCAGCAAGTCCAAACCCCGACTTTGGACTGAATGACTCTCCCCGCCGGAACGCGGCTCGGCGCCTACGAGATCGTGGCGCCGCTCGGGGCGGGCGGCATGGGAGAGGTTTACCGCGCCCGCGACGCGGCACTCGGCCGCGACGTGGCGATCAAGGTCCTGCCCGCGGCCGTCTCCGCCGACCCCGACCGGCTGCGCCGGTTCGAGCAGGAGGCGCGCTCCGCCGGGCTCCTGAACCACCCGAACATCCTCTCGATCTACGGCTTTGGAGAGCACGAGGGCGCTCCGTACGTCGTCTCGGAGCTCCTCGAAGGGTCGACGCTGCGCGACCGGATGGCAGGGTCCGCGCTGTCGCCGCGGCGTGCGATCGACTACGCGCTCCAGGTGGCGCAAGGCCTCGCCGCCGCGCACGAGAAGGGAATCGTCCACCGCGACCTGAAGCCCGAGAACCTCTTCGTCACCGATGACGGCCGGGTCAAGATCCTCGACTTCGGGCTTGCGAAGCTGACGCAGCCCGAGGGGCCGCCGGCCGGCGCGACCACCGCGCCGACGATGACGGGAGGAACGGAACCGGGAGTCGTGCTCGGCACCGCCGGGTACATGTCGCCCGAGCAGGTGCGCGGACTTGCCGCGGACCACCGCTCCGACATCTTCAGCTTCGGTGCGGTGCTCTACGAGATGCTGACCGGCCGTCGCGCGTTCCGGGGCGACTCGGCGATCGAGACGATGAGCGCCATCCTGAAGGAAGACCCTCCCGAGCTCTCGGAGACGAACAAGAACCTGCCGCCGGCGCTCGAAAGGATCGTGCGCCACTGCCTGGAGAAGAGCCCGCAGCTGCGCATCCAGTCCGCGCGCGACCTCGCTTACGACCTTGAGGCGCTGTCGGGTGTGAGCGGCACGACCGTCGCTCCCCGGCTCCAGCCCGCGAGATCCCGGCGGGCGCTCGCGGTCGGGCTGACAGCCGCCGCCGCCCTCGCTCTCGTTGCGCTCGGTTTCCTCGCGGCCCGCCGGACCGCCGGCTCGACTGCCGCAAAGTCGGGGATCGAATCCGTTCGGTACCGCCGCCTGACTTTCCGGCGGGGCAACGTCCTGTTCGCGCGATTCGCCCCGGACGGCCAGACGATCGTCTACAGCGCCGCGTGGGACGACAAGCCGTCGGAGATCTTCCTCGCGCGGATCGACGGACGCGAGTCGCGGCCGCTCGGGATCCCGAACGCGGCGCTGCTCGGAGTCTCGAAAACCGGTGAGCTCGCGGTCGCTTTGAAGAAGACGAACCTCTTCGGAACGTTCGGGGCCGGCACTCTCGCGCGCCTGCCGATGACGGGCGGGTCTCCGAGGGAGCTCGTCGAAGACGTGTGGGCGGCCGACTGGAACCCGGAGGGGACCGACCTCGCGATACTCAGGAGGGGGGAGGGCGGGTGGCGGATCGAATACCCGGTCGGGAAGAAACTGTACGAGACGACCGATGATGTTCAAGCGATACGGTTCTCCCCGAAAGGCGAGCGGATCGCGTTCGTGGAGGGATCCGGACCGAGCGCTCTCTCCGTCATCGACGTCGTCGGCGGCAGAAAGACGTCGCTCGTGAAGGGATGGCTCGTCGTCGACTCCCTCGCCTGGCATCCGTCGCGCGACGAGATCTGGTTCGACGGAGTCGATCCATCCATTCGGGCCGGGCTGTATGCCGCGGATTTCGCGGGGAAAGTGCGGCTGCTGACGCCGGCGCCCGACATACCGATCCCTCACGACATCAGCCGCGCGGGCGACGTGCTCATCGAGCGGGAGACCACCCGGAACGGGATCCTTTTTCGTCACGAAGGAGACCCGCAGGAGCGCGATCTGTCCTGGCTTGAATCGTCCCGGCTCGCGTGGATCTCGAACGATGGCCGGACGCTGCTCTTCTCGGAGGACCAGGAGGGGGGCGGCGAAAAGGGATCGGTCTACCTCCGCCGGACCGACGGCTCACCCGCGATCCGACTGGGCGACGGCGTCGCGCAGAGTCTTTCTCCCGACGGAAAGTGGGCTCTCGCGCTCGAGCGCGGTCCTTCCCGTCGGCTCGTCCTGCTGCCGACCGGCGTCGGGCAGCCAAGGCCGCTCGATACGGGGAAACTCAACGTGTTCGGCGGTGCTTTCCTGCCGGACGGCCGCCGGATCCTTTTCGCGGCGAACGAGCCGGGTCATGGCCCCCGCGTCTACGTGATGGATGTGGACGGCGGACATCCACGCGCCTTCACCGAAGGCGGCATCACCGAGGGCGCGGCAATTTCTCCCGACGGCAAATCTGTGGCTCTCTGCGGTCCGGATCGCATCGCCAAGATTTATCCGGTCGACGGCTCGGCAGCGCGGCGGATTTCCGGCGTCGAGCCGAACGATGTCCCGTTCCAATGGAGTGCGGATGGAAAGTCGCTCTACGTGACGCGCCGGGGCGAGCTGCCGGCGCGGATCGAGCGGCTCGATCTCGCGACCGGGAAGAAGGAGCTCCAGAAAGAGCTGATGCCGGCGGACCGCTCCGGGTTGATCCGCATCCAGGAAGTTTTCATCACGCCGGACGGGAAGTCTTACGCCTACGGGGCTACGCGCGTGCTGTCCTCCGACCTGTATCTCGCGAGCGGCCTGAAATAGCGCTGCCGGACACGGGGATTGCAAGGAAAGACGCGGGAGACTCTCGTGGCCGAGAAAGAAAAGGAAGAGGCCGAACAGCTCAAGAAGCAGGGAGACGTCAAGGAAGCCCTCCAACAGGCGACCCCCCCTGTCGAGGCGAAAAAGCTTCCGACCAAAAAGAGCCACCGGATCTGGCTCGGCACCTACGCCATTCTCCTCGTCGTCTTCCTTTCCACCTGGATCCTGATCTTGACGGGAGTCGTCTCGCTGCCCGCACGAACTGCGGACGTCGTGCGGCGGGGGAGCCTCGGCGCCGTCTTCGTCGTGCTGGCGCTCGTCGCGGGAAGGGTCGCGGAGAGCTACTTCGTGCCGCGGCTGGACAACACGGTTTCCCGGTACAACCTCCGGCGGATCCTGCGGCTGCTCGTCGGGCTCGCGATCGTCCTCATTCTCGTTTCCGCGATCTTCGTGAACTGGTACACGGCGATCGTTTCGTTCGGGCTGATCTCGCTGATCCTCGGTTTCGCTCTCCAGACGCCGATCACGAGCTTCATCGGCTGGATCTACATCCTCGTGCGGAAGCCGTACCGCGTCGGAGACCGCATTTTGATCGGCAACGCGAAGGGGGACGTCATCGACGTCTCTTATCTCGATACGACGCTGTGGGAGTTCGGCGGACAATACCTGTCGACGGATCACCCGAGCGGGCGGATCATCAAGTTCCCGAACTCCAATGTGTTGACTCAGCCCGTTTACAACTACTCGTGGCCTCTGTTCCCGTACATCTGGAACGAGATTCGATTTCAGATTGCGTACGACAGCGACCTCGAGTTCGTGGCGAAGACCATGAGCGAGGTAGCGGCAGAGGAGCTCGGCGAGAAAATGATGGAGCGTGTCAAGGTCTACCGCGAGCTGCTCGAGCAGACACCGGTCGACCATCTTCAGGTTCAGGAAAGGCCGGTCGTTCTCTTTCGGGTCAGCGAAAACACGTGGCTCGAAGCGATCGTTCGCTACCTCGTCGACCCGAAGAAGGCGGGAAGGACGAAGACGGACCTGATTCAGAAGCTGTTGAAGAAGCTGAACGCGGCGCCCGATCGCGTGGGATTTCCCAAGGGCGACGCGCGGTGAGCGCCGCCGTTCCGGCGGTAGCCGAACGTCTGGAACCGCGCCTCCGAGCGCGGTTCCCGCTCTGGGGAGCGGCCGGGCTCGCGCTCTTCGCGCTCGGCCTCTGGGCGCTCGCGGCGGACGTCGAGGCCTGGAACGCGGTCTGGTATCTGCCGGCCTGGTACGGCTATCTCCTGGTCTTGGACGCCCTCATCTACGCGCGCCGTGGCCGCTCTTTCGTCGGCGGGCGCGGCCGCGAGCTCGCGGCGATGATGCTGTGGTCCATCCCCTTCTGGCTGCTCTTCGAGGCGTACAACGTGAGGCTGCACAACTGGTATTACGTCTTCGGGCTGCGCACGCTGTGGGGCTCCGCCCTCTTGAGCACGCTCGCGTTCGCGACGGTGCTCCCCGCCTGTTTCTTCCACGCGGAGCTTCTCGAGGCGTTCGGAATCCCGCGCGAGAAGAGGGGACAACCTCTTCGTGTGACCCCGACAGTCCTCGCCGCTT